>JBPCXB010000082.1:0-9789 GCA_051008935.1 Gammaproteobacteria bacterium
TGACACGATCAGGCGTCGGCAAAGACACAGGGCCTGCCACAAGATCCACCACCGCCCCAGCCTCAGCTGCAGCCTGTGCTAGAGCAAAACCCATCCGGCCCGAACTCCTATTTCCAATAAAACGCACAGGATCAATATACTCATGGGTACCGCCAGCATTGACAACCACGCGTCTAGCCTGCAAGGCTCCAGTCGAAAAACAGCCAGATAAATGTTCCACTATGGATTCTGGCTCAGTCATACGCCCCTTACCTTCTTCACCACAGGCCTGACTGCCAGTATCCGGCCCAATAAAATGCCAGCCGCTTCGCTGCAAGTGGGCCAGATTCGCCTGCGTTTGCGCATGATCCCACATGGCGCGATTCATGGCAGGTACTATCACTTTAGGCAAATCAGGCCGATCAATCGCCAGACAAAGAGCTGCCAGCAAATCATCGGCTTGACCCGAAGCAAGTCGAGCCAACATATTCGCAGTGGCAGGGGCAATCACAACTAGATCGGCCCAACGCACCAAAGAAATATGCTCCATAGCATCACCAGGTAACTGAGCGTCTTGTTGCCGCTGCGGCAACAATTGCAGCCTAGGAGCCTTACCATTGACAGCCTGCAGTGCTAGAGGCGCCACAAATTGACTAGCAGCTTCAGTCAAAACCACTTCAACCTCGGCACCTGCTTGCCGCAACTTGCGCACCAAATCCGGAATCTTATAAGCCGCAATACCGCCTGAAACTCCCAAAAGAATTCGTTTCTGATTCAGATTAGAGGGCTGTGAACTAGCATGCATGGGCAAAAAAACGAATGATATTTCAATTATGCGACTTATCAGGCACTCCTAAGCACGCCAATAAGCATCATATCTCTAATTATAGAGAGCGGTCTAACATGCAGAAATACGGTATCAAAAACTGGCGCGAAACCGACAGGCCTCGAGAAAAAATTCTATCTCAGGGATCCAATGCCCTGTCAGATGCCGAATTGATCGCCATCATTTTGCATACTGGCACACGCACGCTAAATGTGATCGACATGGCCAGTCAGCTTCTGGCGGAAGCTGGTAACTTACGCAGCCTGCTCCAGAATCCCAACCAGTATCTGTCTACCACCAAAGGCATAGGCCCAGCAAAAACAGCCAGAATGATGGCCGCCGTCGAAATTGGCCGCCGTTATCTGGGTCAATTCCCGACCCGAGGCATGCAGATGTCTGGGCCAGACGTCGTCAAGAAACTCTTGATCAGCAAGTTGCGGGATCGTGAGCACGAAAGCTTCGTCGTGCTCTTTTTAGATAACCGTCACAAGCTCCTGCAATACGCTGAAATGTTTCATGGCACCATCGACTCAGCCAGCGTACACCCCCGCGAAATCATCAAGCAATCCATGCTGCATAATGCCGCAGCTCTAATCGTAGCCCACAACCACCCATCTGGTGTATCTACGCCGAGTAGCGCTGATAAACGCCTGACGCAGCGGCTCAAAAGCGCTCTAAGCCTGATGGAAATCCGATTACTCGATCACCTGATTGTAGGTGAGAGCGGCGTATTCTCTTTCAGCGAATCAGGGATGTTATGAGCCCCTACAGCACATCTTGATCGCCAAAGAAAGAGTCAATCCACTGATCGATAGGCACATATTGCATCAACCACTCGACGTAGGGATCCAGAAAAGAATAATCAGGCATCAAGGTAGCATTGATAATCTGCAACACAAAGTACATACCACCAATGGCAAACAGTGTCCAAATCAGCTTGGATATACGCACCCCAATCAACAGGACGGTAGCACCAGCCAAACCATACAATACAAAAAGAACAATATCAAATATCGCCATCGTAACTCTCTCCACAGAATTTTATAAAGAGTAATAATTATATAGCAAGGTCTCTGAAATAATACATTGCTACATATGGTGGGCCCTGAAGGACTTGAACCTTCGACCTGCCGATTATGAGTCGGATGCTCTAACCAACTGAGCTAAGGGCCCTGAGTCAAATTTACTCTTACTATTTTATTCTTTACTAATTTTTTCTTTACTAAAGGCTGGTCGAGTACTTTTTACTAAAGGTTGACCAAAACAAGTTTGGTCAACGTTGGGCTCTAGACAGCTTGTAACACAAATTCCTGCCACACCTCCATGCGCCCTGAGCTAGCTGCTGGCATTTTTTTACTTTTTTATTACTAAAGGCCGACCTCGACAGGCTCGGTCAGCGTTGTGTACTAGATAGCTTTAAACACAAATTCCTGCTACACCACCACGCATTTCGAGCCTGACGAGAAATGCCTTTAGAAAAAGAGTAAAAGTCACAAGTTTGGTCAGCGTTGTGATCTAGACAGCCGGTAACACAAATTCCTGCACACCTCCACACGACTTAAACACAACCTCATCTACTCCACTACGCGTCTTGAGCTTGACTCAAGACGCGTTTAGAGAAAGAGAAAAAGTCACAGGCTCGGTCAGCGTTGTGATCCAGACAGCGGGTAACACAGATTCCTGCCACACGACTTAAACACAAACCCATCTACTCCACCACGCATTTCGAGCCTGACGAGAAATGCCTGACTTTTTTTATTTCTAAAGGCTGACCTCGACAGGCTCGGTCAGCGTTGTGATCTAGATAGCTGGTAACACAAATTCCTGCTACTCTACCACGCGATTTGAGCTACTTGCTGAATTTTTTTTACTTTTTTTTACTAAAGGTTGCCCTCGACAGGCTCGGGCAACGTTATGTACTAGATAGCCTTAAACACGATCTTCTCTACTCCACTACGCACTTCGAGCCTGACGAGAAGTGCCTTTAGAAAAAGAGTACCAGTCACAAATCCCACTGCCTGCAGGCGGCTTCAACGGCTTGCAGCCCTTGCGCTAGATCTTGCTCGGTAATGTTGAGAGCTGGCGCCAAACGCAACACCTGGCCATCGCCTGCCGGCAAAACCAACACACCCTGCTCTTGGCAAAGCGTTACCAGCTCGCCTACTCGCCCCCTGAAAGCATCGGATAATACATACCCTGCCCACAACCCCGATAGATTCAAGTGGCTGAAAACCCCAGAATTCATACGTTTAAATTGCTGGGCAATCTGCAAGCTACGAGCTGCCACATTTCGGCGGACAGCGCTGCTCTGGATCAATTCCAGATTGCGCAGGGCAACGGCACAAGCTAGCGGATTACCGCCAAAAGTGCTGCCGTGCGAGCCAGGGGTCATACATGCTGCAACCTGCTCACGAGCCATGACTGCTCCTATCGGCAGCCCATTAGCCAACCCTTTAGCCGTCACCAGTATGTCTGGCTCTATCCCGCTGTTCATATAGGCAAAAAGTTCGCCAGTACGCCCATTGCCGCTTTGCACCTCGTCAAATATCAAAAGCGCTCCGCAATCCGTACAAGCCTGCCGCAAGGCTTCAAGAAATGCGGGTTGTGCAGCTACCACCCCATTTTCACCCTGTACAGGTTCAATCAGTACGGCGGCCAATCGACTGTCTATCCCCTGCTGCAACGCCTGGATATCGTTAAACGGCAGCCGTTCAATGTCTGACGGAAAAGGCCCAAACCCCTCGCGATGAGCCTGCTTATCCCCCAAGGCCAGACACAGCATGGTACGCCCATGGAATGCACCGGTAAAACACAAGACATGGGTACGATCGACCGATCCTCGGCTGTAGTGGTATCTGCGCGCCAGCTTGATGGCAGTTTCTACGGCTTCGGCTCCCGAATTGGTAAAAAATACGCGGTCGGCAAAGGTTGCCCGAGTCAACTCACGCGCTAAATTCAACGTGCTGTCAGCGGTATAAAAATTAGAAAGATGCCAAAATTTGTGCGCCTGCTCTTCCAGGCAGCTGATAAGCTGCGGGTGACTGTGCCCCATAGCGCAAACCGCGATCCCTCCGGCCAGATCGATATAGCTTCTGCCAGCTTGATCCCAGACCTTGGATCCCAATGCGCGCACGGGCATCAATTCATTGTCGGGGTAAGTATTAAAAAGTGGTGTAAGACTCATATCGCCAGGCTAAAAAACCTATCTTAAAATGCCACACAGCAACCCTATTGCCTTTGCGGCCAGATTTAGAGACCAATTATAGAAGGCGCGCATAAACTGCCCCAAATACGCCCTCTTTTGCCCTTTCCACACAGCTTCGTGCATAGATACCTATGAAACCCAATGAGCGCCCATTGCTAACTGCCAAGCAGCTCAAGGGGAGAGGCGCGGCAGAAAACCCCTCGGGCCGCTATGAAGCAATCAACATTGAACAGCTGGATGCCTCAGATCCTGCTACAGACTGGCAACCATGGCCAGATGCTTCAGATGCTCCGGCAAAGCTACAAACCCGATGGAGATGGGAGACTGGCCGTAGGCTGATCAATCGTGTGCAATCACCAGATATAGCTTTCAATCTGTCCATCAACCCCTACCGAGGATGCGAGCATGGGTGCGCCTACTGCTATGCGCGCCCCTCTCATGCTTGGCTGGGGCTGTCTGCGGGCATCGATTTCGAAACCCGTTTAATAGCCCGTAAAAATGCCGCAGTGCTGCTACGCCAAGAATTATCTGCAAGCAGCTACCGACCTGACGCCATAGCAATAGGCTTCAACACGGATGCCTGGCAGCCTCTAGAAAAATCGCTTGGCATTACCCGATCGATTCTAGAGGTGTTGTGGGAATATCGCAATCCAGCGGCTGTTATCAGCAAGGCAACATTAATGCTGCGCGATCTAGATCTTTTGGCCGATATGGCGCGCCTGAACCTAGTGCATGCTTCTGTTTCTCTGACCACTCTGGATGCTCGGCTCAATAGGCTTATGGAGCCGCGGGCTGCTTCCCCGTCCTCTAGGTTGCACCTGATCCGCAAGCTATCTGAAGCTGGCATTCCAGTACGCGTTATGATCGCACCTATTATCCCGGGCCTGACCGATCATGAACTCGAGGCAATTCTTGAACAAGCGGCATCTGCCGGTGCTCAGGGAGCAGGCTATGTATTGCTGCGCCTGCCCCACGAATTGAGCGAGCTCTTTCCAGCTTGGCTGCAGCGACACTATCCATTGCGCGCTGGTAAAGTCTTAGCAAAACTCAGGCGGGCCAGAGATGGTAAATTGTACGATTCCACCTACAAAAAACGCATGAGTGGTACCGGTAAAGAAGCGGATTTCCTCAAACAGCGCTTTGATCTGGCCGTGAAACGGCTGGGGTTAAAAAAACGCGGCGAAACGATCCCAGAACTAGACTTAAGCCTGTTTCAAACAAAATCTTCTCATCCAACCCTTTTTTGACCAGCACCTGTTTACAGACATGACCCTACACAGACCACCTCTCACAAGTCGCAACCTATCAGCGGCCTGCCTATTGTTCGGTATGCTGCTGACAAGCCCGCTGCATGCATCTGAACCTACAGCTGAAATAGGTTCGATGCCTCTGGAAAGTGGCGAATTCCTGCTAACTCGCTACCCAGCCTATAAAAAAGCCTATCTGAAATACCACCCTAGCCCCGAATCGCTGCAACAAATCAGCACGGCCCTGTCGAACGAGAGTCTGGAAGTACATGCTTTCTATTACATCTGGTGTCGTGACAGTAAACGGGAAATCCCCCGATTGCTCAAATTGGCTGATCTGATCAATGAGCCAAAAACAGCTTCTATGCACGTACAGCTGATCCCACTAGACTCGAAAAATAAGCGACTGGATGGAGGCAAAGAGATGCATATCCAGCGCACGCCGACCTTTATTCTGTACCAGAGCGGCAAAGAAATCGGGCGCATCGAAGAGCGCGCCAGACCACACATTGCAGGCGCTCTAGAGCACATACTATTAGTACCCGCTGAATCCAGCCCAATAAAGGGTGGCTAAATCTTGCCTACCCAGTGGCGCTCACTACTGTGCCGAATACGCAAGCTTGTCTCCAATGCCTCTGGGTTCGTTAAAATGACGAACATACGCCAAAAATAGCTGGATACTGTCGAATGGTCGAGGAACAGACGAAATTTCGCAAATGGGAATGCATCATATGCGGATTTATCTACGATGAAGCACTCGGATATCCAGAAGACAATCTAGCCCCAGGCACCCGATGGGAAGATGTACCTGAAGATTGGTACTGCCCAGACTGCGGGGTCGGCAAAGAAGACTTTGAAATGGTCGAAGTTACCTAACTGACGTAACCTTCATCGAGCTTTCTGTCTCTAATACCCTGATACGTACCTCCTCACACACCGACTTTAAGAGATTTCATCATGTCTGCAGATTACTTATGGATTCCGATCATCATGGGAGTAGCTGGCCTATCAGCTGCTTTGCTGTTGTACAGGTTGGTACTCCGCTACAACAGCGGCAAACCTAAAGCTGTAGCTATCAGTAACCAGATCCATCGAGGCGCCATGACCTTCATGCGGCAGGAATATACGTGGCTGCTGATTTTTGTGGCCCTGATTGCCGTGCCTCTTTTTATAACGCTAGGGCCTAATACCACGGTCGCTTTTGCAACAGGCGCAATCTCTTCAGCACTGGCTGGCTGGCTGGGCATGCTGGCAGCTACTCGCGCCAATGTGCGAACAGCCGTTGCTGCCCAACAATCTGCTGCATCTGCACTCTCTGTAGCCTTCTTCGGAGGTTCCGTCATGGGGCTGTGTGTGGCAGCACTCGGCCTGATCGGCTTGGGATCACTCTATATCTGGCTAGGCGGTGACCCTCAAACAGGTCATGCCATCCATGGGTTCGGCATGGGTGCCTCATGTGTGGCTCTATTCTCACGTGTTGGTGGTGGCATTTACACTAAAAGCGCCGACATCGGAGCCGATCTAGTGGGTAAAGTTGAAGCAGGAATCCCCGAAGACGATCCGCGCAACCCGGGCGTAATCGCCGACAATGTCGGCGACAATGTTGGCGACATCGCTGGCATGGGGTCCGACATATTTGAATCGTATTGCGGTTCAATGATTGCCTGCATCGCCATTGCCGCGACCACTCTGACCGCTACCAGTAGTGCACAGGAGATACAGCAAGCTCAGGCATTGATGCTGCTGCCCCTGCTGCTTTCTTCAGCTGGGCTGTTATCCGCCCTTCTGTTTATCGTCGTCGTCCGTCTTCGCGCCGGTGCCAATGCGGCCCAAGCACTGCGTACCGCTACAGTAGGAGCGCCGGTAGCCTTTATTGTCTTAGCTTGGTTTCTGGTTCAGGAATTGGGATTGGGCATGAACCTCTGGTGGTCTGTTGTAGCAGGTGCATCAGGGGGTATCCTGATCGGACTGGTAACAGAATATTACACGGGTGGCCCACCGGTAAAGAAAATCGCCCGCTCAGGCGAAACCGGCCCGGCAACCGTCATGATCACTGGTCTGGCGATCGGTATGCAATCTGTGGTGATCCCAGTGCTAGGCATCTGCGCGATTATCTGGGTTTCGACTGAACTCTCGGGCCTCTACGGGGTGGGCATCGCTGCTGTAGGCATGCTAGCAACCGTCGGCATTACCATGGCTATCGACGCCTATGGGCCTGTGGCTGATAATGCCGGTGGTATTGCAGTCATGGCTGATATGGGTAAAAAGACTCGCGAGATTACTGATTCATTGGACGAGCTGGGCAATACGACAGCTGCTATAGGCAAAGGCTTTGCTATAGGTGCAGCCGCGCTCGCTGCACTTGCGATCATTGCCGCTTTCGTGGAGACCGTGTCTGCTTCTCATCCAGATTTTTCCCTGTCTCTTTCAGACCCTCTGGTGCTAGTAGGGCTGTTTATTGGAGGCGCCACTCCCTTCCTGATTGCATCTATTACTATGACTTCGGTCGGCGACGCTGCCTTTGAGATGATCAACGAAATCCGCCGCCAATTCAAAGAAATCCCCGGACTGTTAGAGGGAAAAGCAGAACCAGATACCGAACGTTGCATCACTATTGCAACTAACGCCGCTCTCAGACGTATGTTTCTGCCAGCAGCTATAGCGGTCTCTCTCCCCCCTCTGGTCGGTTTCGGGCTCGGAGCAGAAGCACTAGGCGGATTGCTGGGCGGTGGTCTGCTTGGATGCGTACTGATGGCACTGATGATGGCAAATGCAGGAGGCGCTTGGGATAATGCCAAGAAGTACATCGAAAAAGGCAATCTGGGTGGAAAAGGCAGCGAAGTACACAGTGCAGCTGTTGTTGGAGATACCGTCGGCGACCCTTTCAAAGACACCTCCGGCCCTTCCATGAATATACTTATTAACGTCATGTCCATCGTGAGTCTGGTTATTGCGCCTCTTCTGTCGCTCTGACAATCGCAACGCCCTATTGCGGCAATGCGTCAGCCTAGGAGTTGGGCTGGCTCTAATTGCGGCATTGTTGCTATTGCCCGATAGCGCTGAAGCACGGCGATACCGGAGTACTCTGTCCTTTTCAGGTTCTTTAAACTTTGTCTCGGACTACATATTCCGAGGGGTTTCGCGAAGCAACAGCCAATCTACGATTCAGGGGGATCTGGGCCTAAATATCACTGTATACGGAAATCTGCGCTTTGGTCTTTGGGGGGCGGGAATAGCAGGCGGCGTCTCAGAGATGCGCGAATATGCGTCTTATACCTTGCCTCTTTCCGGCGGTGCTCTGCAATTTGGGGTTACCAAATATACATTCCCTGGCCTCGATAGTCCTACTGCCGACGAGACAGACAACTCGAATATTCCGGATGCAGAATTTAATGAGCAATGGATCGGTTTTTCTTCTACTCTAGCCCGAATACTCACTTTGGGAGTAGTGTACTACGACACTCAGACATCCAATAGCGATGCGCGTGCGAGTTATTCCGAGCTGCACATACGTATCCCCTTCGGGCTGTGGGTGCGCTATGGTCTGGAAGGTTCAGATGTCTCTCACACCGAAGTTGGCTACAGCTTCAAGCTCAACCGCCTGACTTTAGGGTTCACCTATCACGATGTCGAGAGCCGCACCAGTTCCTCTGAAATCGGAGGCATCTGGAGCTCTCTACGTACTGGGAATTATCCCAGCGAAGACGTTGTATTTTCCATCACAGCAGGCTTCTAATTCTTTTCACTAAAGGTTGGACTTTTTCTTTTCACTAAAGGTTGCCTTCGACAGGCTCAGGCAACGTTGGGCTCTAGACAGCCTTAAACCCAATGTCCTGCTACTCCACTACGCGTCTTGAGCTAGCTGCTGGCATTTTTTTACTTTTTTATTTCTAAAGGTTGCCTGAAACGAGTTCAGGCAACGTTGTGTACTAGATAGCCTTAAACCCAATTTCCTGCTACACCTCCACGCACTTAAACACAATCCCCTCTACTCTACTACGCACTCCGAGCCTGACGAGAGGAGTGCCTTTAGAGAAAGAGTACCAGTCCGCCTTTAGAGAAAGAGTAAAAGTCGCAGAATGACGCGGTGGGGGGCACTCCCAGCACTTAAACTCAAATGCCTGCTACTCTACTACGCGTCTTGAGCTTGACTCAAGACGCCTTTAGAGAAAGAGTACCAGTCCGCCTTTAGAGAAAGAGTAAAAGTAAAGTGCCTTTAGAGAAAGAGTAATAGTCACAGGCTCAGGCAGCGTTAGGCTCTAGGCAGCTCTAAACACAATCCCCTCTACTCCACTACGCACTTAAACACAAACCCCTCTACTCCACTACGCACTTAAACGCAGATTCCCTCTACTCTACTACGCGTCTTGAGCTTGACTCAAGACGCCTTTAGAGAAAGAGTAAAAGTCCGCCTTTAGAGAAAAAGTAAAGGTTGGCTGGATTCTGCGACTTCGTTTCACTACGCGCAGAATGACGCGGTGGGGGGCACTCCCAGCACTTAAACACAGATTCCCACTACTCCACTACGCGTC
>JBPCXB010000083.1:0-1864 GCA_051008935.1 Gammaproteobacteria bacterium
GAAGCTTGGGTCATGGCATCGTTCTCTGCGAGGTTTGTTTTACAGCACGGATGGCGTGCTTGGTGCAAATGACAGGTCTGAAAAAGGAATACAGAACTTGCAGCAATTTTATCTGCAATTTAGGGTATGGGCATGAATGCGCGTGGAATTGTAGAGAAGGGCTGTGACTTTTACTCTTTCTCTAAAGGCACTTCTCGACAAGCTCGAAGTGCGTAGTAGAGTAGACAGGGCTGGTGTTTAAGTGCGTGGGAGAATTGCTGAGCGCTGAGCTGTCTAGTGCACAACGTTGCCTGAGCCTGTCGAAGGCAACCTTTAGTAATAAAAAAGTCACCCCCCACCGCGTCATGCTGCGCGAAGTGAAACGAAGTCGCAGTATCCAGCCAACCTGTGCTCAGGTTACGCTTGTCTTATACAAGGTGTGGTAGCTTGTTTAGATAACCACCCCGCCCTGACGGGCACCCCTGACTGGTACTCTTTTTCTAAAGGCGTGACTTTTACTCTTTCTCTAAAGGCACTTCTCGACACGCTCGAAGTGCGTAGTGGAGTAGACGGGGCTGGTGTTTAAGTGCGTAGTAGCGTCAGAGAGGGTTTGTGTTTAAGTGCGTAGTGGAGTAAGAGAGGGTGTGTGCTCGAAGTGCGTAGTAGAGTAGCAGGAATTTGTGTTCACGGCTATCTAGAGCCTAACGCTAATAACCACCCCGCCCTGACGGGCACCCCTCCAGAGGAGGGGAATTGCTGAGCGCTGAGATTTTTACTTTTTTTCTAAAGGCGCCCTTCGTCAAGCTCAGGGCGCGTAGTAGAGTAGCCGGAGCTGGTGTTTAAGTGCGTAGGGGAATTGCTGAGCGCGAATGCTGCCAGAATATGCCGCGGTTAAAATGAGCGGGGCACGGGTGTGCCTATGGCGTGCCTATGACTTGCCTATGGCATGTCTACCCATATGTCTTGCCCCTGTTGCTTGACCCTATTGCTGCCCCTACTACCTGCTCAGGAGTTCAACGCATGATGCCTTTTTTACACATTGCCCGTAATGCCCGCAATATCTGGCGCATCTGCTTTGACAGCGTACATCGGCTGAAATATGCGATTAGTTACGCTAATAGGGCGCCGTCATTAACAAGTGTGGCTGCTGTGCTGCTGGGCTTCGGCCTTTCAGGTGTTGCTGCAGCGCAGCCCGATGAGTCTGTGCCTGAAGAGCCTTTAGCAGAGCCGGAACAGGAGCTGTTGAGCTATGCTTTTGGTTACGATATTGGCCATTCGCTGAGATTGTCGTTCAAACAGTTGGAGATCGACTTGGACAGCTTCAATCCAGTGGCATTATTCCGAGGTCTGGAGGCGGGTCTGGAGGGTGATGAGCCCAGATACCCCCGAGATGAGATGTCGGCCATTGTCCAGGAATTGTGGCAGAAGCAGGAAGCTGCGATGGCCACCAAGCAGGCTGAAGAACAGGCTCAGCGGGAGCAGGATTGGACGCAGATGGCGCGCGAAAATCTGGAAGCTGCGCGTAAATTTCTGGATGAGAACCGCGTACGAAAAGGCGTGTTAGAGACCGACTCAGGCCTTCAGTATGAGATCACTCAATCGGGCAGAGGCGGCCGTCCTCATGCTAGTTCTTGGGTCAAGGTGCATTATGTCGGCAAGACGCTGGACGGTGAGGAGTTTGATAATTCTTACCAGCGGGGCGACCCCATTGTCTTTCCGCTAGAGGGCGTGATTCCAGGTTGGGCCGAGGGTATGGCCCTGCTCAAGCGCAAGGCAAAGGCGCGGCTTTTTATCCCGCCTCATCTGGCATACGGCGATCCGACTCCAGATGGCAGCCCGTTGCCTTTCGGGCCTAATTCTTTGTTGGTGTTTGATGTAGAGCTGC
>JBPCXB010000084.1:0-3784 GCA_051008935.1 Gammaproteobacteria bacterium
TGTTAGCGATACCTTTGTGGTGACCGTTAACCAGAATCAGCCGCCTGAGTTGATCAGCGCAATACCGGATCAAAGTCTTTTTGTAAACCAGACAATAGAGTTGGATCTCGCTGAGTACTTCACAGATGCGGAAGGCGATCCGTTAGTGTATTCCGTGAGCCTGTCCAGCGGCGATGCTGCGCCTTCTTTTATCAATCTAGACGGCCATACTCTGACCATTGCGCCTACTGCAGATGCTGAGCCGACGACTTACAGCATCGAGGTATCTGCTACCGATAACAGTGGTGCTTTAGCCGTCGGAAGTTTTGACGTGCTGGTTACTAGCCAGCCGCCTCAACTGGCGCATGAAATACCGCCTCAGGATGTTTTTCAAGGTCAGACAGTTGAGTTGGATTTCAATGATTACTTCAGAGACCCAGAAGGCAACCCTTTAGCCTATTCAGTGGGCCTCGTTAGTGGCGGTGATTTGCCATCTTTTATCAGCTTAGACGGCCCTATCCTGACCATTGCGCCTAGTTACGACAGCCAGATAGTTAGTTATAGCATTCAAGTTGAAGCATCGGATGGCCAGAGCCTTATTTCCGATGTCTTTTTGGTGAGCATTCTCCAGAATCAGCCGCCTGAGCTGATCAGCGAAATACCGGATCAGACTGTGCTTCAGGGTCAGACAGTGACCTTGGATCTCAATGATTACTTCGAGGTTGGAAACGGCGATGCTCCGCTGACTGTCGTGAGCTTGGCTAACGGCGATCCTGCCCCTTCGTTTATCAGTGTGATCGGCCCTATCCTGACCATTGCGCCCGATGGCAATAGCGAGGCTACCAGTTTAGATATTCGCGTGGCGGTCGTGGATAGTTTCGATGGCCAAGCCTCCGATACCTTTGTGCTGACAGTAGTCAGCACCGCGCCACAGTTGGTTAGCGAAATACCGGATCAGACTGTGATTCAAGGTCAGACAGTGACCTTGGACCTCAATGATTACTTTGAGGTTGCAGACGGTGAATCTGCGCTGACTGTCGTGAGCTTGGCTAACGGCGATGCTGCGCCTTCGTTTATCAGTGAGAAAGGCCCTATCCTGACCATTGCGCCCGATGGCAATAGCGAGGTAACCAGTTTAGATATTCGCGTTACGGTCGTGGATAGTTACGATCGCCATGCCACCGATACCTTTGTGGTGACAGTGGTCAGCGAGCTAGCACCCGAACAGGTTTTAGAGATACCGGAATTTACAATGACTCCGGCCTATCCACTGCAGCAAACGCCGCATGCCTTTTATGCTGACCTGGGTATATTCTTCCAGACTGCTGACGGCAGCCCCATTGACTACTTTTTAAACATGGCTGATGGTACGCCATTGCCTGAGTTTGTTACCTTCAAAAGTGACTACGGCAACATTAAGGCCATGCCAACTGATAACAGCGAGGTGGGAGAATACCATTTTGTGGTCACGGCCTCAAATGACTTTGGCAGCGTTACTGCTGATCTGATTCTGCATGTTGAAGAGAGCATGGCGCCTGTGCTCATCAGCGCAGTCACATCGCAGTCTGTCAATGTGGGCGGTCAGTTCAACTTGGATATGAGCGCGCATATTGAAGCTGCCGGAGGTGGAGTAGCATACATAGGTTCTTGGCATAAAGATGATGGTATCACCGTCACAGACTTGCCTGCTTTCATGACGCTGGGTACCCAGTCTGGCAGTTTACAGATTGCACCTGATGACAACAGTCAGGCAGGTAGTTACAACATTGAACTTACTGTATTCAATGCCCACGGTGGTATAAATGTCTACTTTGACCTAGCGGTTGAATCGGTCAATGCGCCCCCTCAGTTGCACGGCACTATCCCTGACAGGAAGGTGACAGTGGGGCAGATAGCGGGTTTCAATGTTGCGCCGTATTTCCAAGATTCGGACAGCACCCTGACCTATAGCGCCGTTTTGGCAAGTGGCGGCAGTTTGCCCCTCTTTATTCAGCTTGAGTCTGGTACAGGTCACTTTCAGTTTGCACCTATTGGCAACCACGACGTCGGTGGCTACCAAATCCGGGTCAGTGCCAGCGACGGTGAATTTAGTGCCAGCGGCGAGTTCCATCTCACAGTTGAAGCAGGGGTGGCACCGCCAGCAGGCAAGCTAAAAGCAGCCTTCAAACAGGTATCAGGCGCTATGCAAAAAACCATTGCTGATGCAATCTTCAAGCGCATGAAGGGCCTTTGGGGCCCCGGCAGAAAACGATTCGCTGGTGGCGCTAGCAGTTCGCTGGCTAGTTTGTTGCACACCAACGCTTCAGATGTTGATGCTGGTGATTGGAGGCAAATCCTTGACGGTCAAATGATCAGCTATTCGCTGTCATCCGATCAGGGAGCTAACAGCGGCATGTGGCTGCGTTCAGATACCAGTCACATGGGTCAGAAGCAGTTGGGTAGCAACTGGACTGGCGAAATCAACTCTGTTTTGACAGGTGTAGACAGCCAAATCAGTGGCTCTATGGTAGCAGGTATCATCTATTCCAGTACGGGTGGTGATTTCAGCACATTGGGTATTGGTGACAGCTCTGATTTCAAACTCGGCAGCCAATTGCGCACTGTGCACCCTTGGCTAGGTTTCCGCATGGGTGGTTTGAACCTATGGGTGGTCAGCGGCGAAGGAACAGGTACTTTGGATTCCAGCCAGCTCAACCAATCGGCGACAGCTGCGTTGAATACCGATATGGCCCTGACCTCCGTTCAGTATGGTGCCAACTACCAACTGTCTAATTGGCTGGACATTGGTGTGCAAAGCGCTGGCAGCACGATTACTGTGGGCTCGCTCTCTGAAATTGCCGGTTTCAGCATGCAGTTGCAAGAATCCAAAGCGTCTATCAGCGCAGGTCGTAGCTTCCGTCTGGCTCAGACAACGCTGACCCCTCAGGCTACCTTTACCATGCGTGAACAGCAGATGGATGGTGTTATTCTGGCTGATGAATCCGGTGCAGAAATGGATCTAAAGTTGCACTTGCGTCAGGGTTCCGGCTTTGAATTAGAAATTGGGCATCGTGCTTTTGCATCCCACACAGGTGAGCAGGATGAATCAGGAGCATACCTGTCGTTGAATCTGGACTTTGGCATAGTAGGCAGGGGTTTCAACTTCCGCCTGCGTCCGTCTCAGGGTCAGCTGAAAAGCCGCCGCAATGAGCTGCTCAATGGCCTGTCAGGTTTGGCACCATCAGGCGCAGATCAGAGCACGCTGATGGCGGAAATGGCCTATCCGATGGCAACTGGTAGCGCTTGGCTGATCGCACCGTACACGCGGATGGAACGCAACCACGATTCGAGTCAAACCCGTTCGCTCGGTGCCCGTTTCAACTTTGGTTCTGCTATTGAATTCAGCTGGGCCGGGCAACAGCATACTCTGGCAGACAATAGCACAGAGCGGGGCATTGAATTCAAAGGGCGCTTGCGGTTCTGATACTTTTTCTCTAAAGGCATTTCTCGACAGGCTCGAAATGCGTAGTGGAGTAGACGGACTAGTTCTCTTTCTCTAAAGGCGGACTGGTACTCTTTACTAAAGGCGCCCTTCGTCAGGCTCAGGGCGCGTAGTGGAGTAGATGGGGTTGTGCTCAAGGCTATCTAAAGTACAGCCTTACTGGAGCTCAAGAGCTATCTAGCGCACAACGTTGCCCGAACTTGTTTCGGGCAACCTTTAGTGAAAAAATAAGTAAAGAAAAGTCAGCAGTTAGCTCAGGGCGCGTAGTGGAGTAGATGGGACTGGTGCTTAAGTCTATCTAGTACACAACGCTGCCTGAACTTG
>JBPCXB010000085.1:0-4508 GCA_051008935.1 Gammaproteobacteria bacterium
ACGATCAACCCATCTGCACCGGCAAGCGTTGAACTGTTCAGTTGATCCGCAGGTACGCGGCGCAAGTGCACATGATCGGCCAACAGATGCTCGAGGAACGGCAGACTATCGTCAGCAACAATTCTGGGCTTCATAGGTTGTTCCGTTCTTTAGGCATTATTAGAGGCATGACTAGAGACATCACTAATTAATAGGAGTGGTGGCAAAACTGGAAAGCAACTGCATTCAAGCCGGATCGGAAACCAACTCAAACCGTTCACTTGAAAGGCGACCGTCTTAAAATTTTGACACGTATAAAGCCTGACTAAACCGTCTTAACCCAATGAATGTACAGATTCTGCTGCCAGATGGCAGCACTAGGGAATATCCAAATGCACCGACTCTGGACGAGTTGGCCGCTGACCTGGGTGCAGGTCTCGCCAGAGACTGCATATGCGGACGCATAGATGGCCAGCTAGTCGATGCCAGCGAACCCATCCAAAACGGTCAGAAGGCAGAAATACTGACCGCCAAAAACCCCGAAGGACTGGAAGTGCTTCGCCATTCATGCGCCCATTTATTGGGGCACGCACTGAAGCAACTCTGGCCTGATGCCCGTATGGCCATTGGCCCTGTGATCGAAGACGGCTTTTATTACGACGTCTATCTGCCTCAAGCCCTCACTCCAGACGATCTGCCCGTACTGGAAGAGCGCATGAAACAGCTGGCAAAAAGCGACTACCCCGTGGTCCGAGAAGTGGTCAGCCACAAGCAGGCAACACAGGCATTCGACCAACGACACGAACGCTATAAAACCGAGATCGTGGCTGATATTCCCGAAGGCGAAACCATCGCTCTGTATCACCATCAGGAATACATCGATATGTGTCGGGGCCCGCACGTCACCAATACACGCCATTTGCGCCACTTCCAATTGACCCATCTGGCCGGCGCGTACTGGCGCGGAGACCCTAAGCGGGGTATGCTACAGCGTATTTACGGCACTGCTTGGCGCACACACAAAGAGCTTAAAGACTATCTCAAAATGCGCGAAGAAGCCCGCAAGAGAGACCATCGGTTGATTGGCCGTGAAATGGGTCTCTACCACTGGCAGGAAGAAGCGCCTGGCATGGCCTTCTGGCATCAGGATGGCTGGAAACTGTACCGCATCAGCGAAGACTATATCCGTACAGCCACTGAGCAGGCGGACTATATGGAGATTCGCACCCCGCAATTGCTAGACATACACTTGTGGGAAAAATCCGGCCATGCAGAAAAATTTGGCGACGCTATGTTTCTGACTGGCTCTGAAAAGCGTACCTACGCCATCAAGCCCATGAACTGCCCGGCGCATGTTCAGGTTTTCAAGAAGCAGGTGCAAAGCTATCGCGACCTGCCCCTGCGTTTGGCGGAATTTGGCCTAGTACATCGCAACGAGCCTTCAGGAACGCTTCATGGCCTGATGCGGGTCAGAGCCTTTACCCAAGACGATGCACATATCTTCTGCACGGAACAACAGGTGGCCGACGAAGTGGCGGCTGCTGTTGAGTTGGCGCGCAAAATCTACTACCAATTTGGCTTCCGAGATGACCAGATCGGGCTGGCACTCTCGACCCGCCCCGAACAGCGACTGGGATCAGACGAAACTTGGGATAAATCTGAACAGGTACTCGCTGACGTACTCAACAACCTGAATCTGGATTTTGAATTGCAGGAAGGCGAAGGAGCTTTCTACGGCCCTAAAATCGAATTGACCATGCGCGACAGCATGAAACGCACTTGGCAATGCGGCACCGTGCAACTGGATTACGGCTTGCCGGAAAGGCTCGGCGCCACTTATGCCGACGACCAAGACAATCTGCGCTATCCGGTACTCATCCACCGTGCTCTGTTCGGCTCTTTAGAACGTTTTATCGGCATCCTAATCGAGCATTATGCAGGCCGCCTACCACTTTGGTTGGCGCCGTGTCAGGCCGTGATCCTATCGATCTCTGAACGGCACGCCAGCTATTGCCAACAGGTGCAGCGCAGAATACAGCAAGCCGGCATCAGTGTCAGAACTGACCTGCGCAATGAACGGGTGAACTACAAAATTCGCGAACAGCACGTCAAGCGTGTGCCCTATGTGATCGTCATAGGCGACAAAGAAGTAGAACAGGACCGGCTCAGCGTGCGTACTGCTGATCGCCCCTACTACCAACTGGGTATTGGCGACACACCCTCTACAGACGAATGGATCTCAGCCATGCAAAAACTCCTCAAACACTGAATAAAAAAACTTGGGGCCCATTCGTTAAATTGATTAAGCTGATCCAATCCCATGAACTTACCTATTTAACCGACTGTCTTGCACAAAACCTAGCCCAGCAACCGGCCAAACACGCACTAACACCCACGATCATCCTGACCGATCACCGCCTGACTGCCGGCTGGCTGCGGCGTGCTCTGGCTGACCGGCTGGGTATTACCCTAGCAGCCACATTTTTCTCACCGCGCGAATTCATCGATTACCAGCTGCGACGCCCCGGGCCTGCGAACCAGCTGGACAGCGTTACCGGTCTGCAATGGCTGCTCTACCGCCTGCTGACCCGTGCATGCACCAGCGACACCCCAGACACAGATACAGATACGGGCCGCCCGTCTTGGTGGCAGTATCTGCAACCTTATCTCACACAAACCGAAACAACGGCCCGCCAAAACTGTTACCGGCTCGCCCAAGATCTAGCCGGCGTATTCTACAACTACCAATTCACCCATCCGCAATGGCTGAGTGCAGCTGAACAAGGACAATACACAGAGCCGCTAGCCGGTAGCGCATACCAGTGGCAAGCAGAGTTGTGGAACGATCTGGTACTGCTAGAAAGTTCGAATCAGGATAGCAGCACTAAGCACCGCATACAGCTGCTAGATAGTTTTCTGAATGCCAACGCATCCGACCATACCCCACAAAGCCCCGAGCGCATCCATCTGTATTGTTTGTCCAATCTGGACCCCGCCCTGCGCTTGATACTCCAACACCCCCCAGCCAACAGCTCAGAGCAAGCCGACATTATTCTCTACCAACTGAAGCTTGCTACGCCCGCCTCCGACCATGGCAACAGCAACCTCAGACCTGTGCTCAAGATGCTCGAACCTATGGAATTGGAGTGCCAACAACAGGTCCAAACACTGTCTGCACAGACCGAACCTGCCCAACTTCCGCCTGCATCCGATCCTCCTGAGCATTTATTAGCTGCCGTACAGTCAGCGCTTCTCAACCCAGACGCCCCCTCCAGACTCCATGCCCTGCCTGCCGACAACTCGATCCAGTTGCACAACTGCCACAGCAGGCTGAGAGAAGTACAGATTCTGCGCGATCAGATCTATCTCGCACTGAGCACAGATACCCACCTAAAGGCATCCGACTTTATGGTCGCTGCCCCCGACATTACCGCTTACCAGCAAGAAATTGAAGCGGTATTCGGCACCGAAGATGCACAAGTACCCTGGACGCTTTCAGCGCAAACCAGCCTGCACCGATACCCTCTGACCCGCCTACTGCTGCAACTGCTCGACCCTGCCCAGAGCCCCCTTTCGCTCGAACATATTTTCCAATTGGTCGCATATCCTGATATAGCAGCGACACTGCGAATAAAACCCTCAGAAACTGCCACCTTAAAGCAATTGCTCTATCAGGCAGGCGGCAGATTCGGTTGCATCGGGCTAGAGCAAGGTGCTAACAATAGCTACAGCCTGGATCAGGCCTTTGCCACCTTACTGCGCCGCTTTGTCCTGCCGCCAGAAGCTGGAGCCTCCCCCAGCGTCGACTGGCAAACCACACAACAACTCAGCTCTTTGTATCGCTTTGTCTACAAGATTCATACCCTGCGCGCAGCGATAGAAAAACACCCAACTCTAGACGAATGGCACCGCATCTGCGATGAACTGTGCGCCCTGGTCCAGCCTGTGGAGGCAACTACATCTCTGCAGCTGGCAAAGTTCCGCTTCCCATTGCTGCAAATACTCGCACAAGCGGCCCGAGCAAAAGTGCAGCAACTCCCCCACGAAGTGCTATACGCCGAGCTGAGTACCCGTCTGAACAGACATGAGGGCGGCAAATTTCTGGCGGGCGGCATCAGCTTTTATTCGCTTTCACACCAACTGCCTGCTAGCAGCCGCATCATCTGCCTGTTAGGTATGAACAGTGGCGCCTTTCCAAGGCACCAACAACAAACAGATTTCGACCTGCGCAACACAGAGAGGCCTTTAGCCGAATGCAACCGTAGTCAAGATATCCAAGCCTTCTTGCAAGCTCTGATGATGGCACAGGACGCACTATGGATGTTTTATCAGGGCAGGAGCGCCCGAGACAACGCACCTTTAGCACCCTCGGTCGTCGTCTCTGAACTGCTTTCTCTGCTGCCAGAAACGACCAGTCAAGCCTTGCGGCATGTGCACCCTTTACAGCCATTTAGCGCCTCCTACGGTCATAAAGGCAGCACGTTCGGCACCGAATGGCTGCCGCACAATAAAAACCCTGTGCCAAAATC
>JBPCXB010000086.1:0-3267 GCA_051008935.1 Gammaproteobacteria bacterium
ATACTGATCTATAGGGAAGTCCGCTTCCGCTAACTGCACCGTTGTGTCAAAAGCTCTGAGATGCAGATTTAACTTCTGCTTGCTTTGATCGCTTTTCAGGGTTCCTTTAAACCAGAATTGGTCCGGATGCACCTCGGGAAGCTGCGTATACTTTGGAAGCCATTTGTCGATGCTGTCAATACGATACAGCATCCACCCTGCGCCGTCGCGTTCGACCTGATCGTTGATCTGCATAACCGGAACAGCCCGTTCTTGGGCATTGCCCAGATAACGCTTATCGATCACAAACTGCCCTTTTTTAACGGCTCCGCTGACCAGCACCTGAACGGCATTAATTTGTGGTGGCGCCAGTTCTTGCTCGGATAGTTCAATAACTTCACCAGCATCATTCAATACCCCCCAGAATCTGTTGTAGGCTTTATCATCCATAGGGAATTCAAATCCGGTCTGTATCGGCGGATCGAGTAGGCCATTCAAACCCCATAGATGGCGAATATTACTGGTCAATGCGCCTGGTAACACATCCACACGAGCGCAGATAGCCGACAGATATTCCTTGGCTACTTTGCTCATGTAGCGGGTATCGTTAAGCTGACGCTGGCGAAAAGAAGCGCCTTTAGGTTCTGATTCGCTGACAAAACGTTTGGCTTTGCCATAAGGCAAGAGCCTGAAGGCTCTTTGCTTAATCAGTTCCCACCGCTCAGGGTCATTTTTGTAAAAATCATAGGGGGTGCAATCACCTTTTCTGCCATTTTCTTCTGCATCACAGAGTGTTTTATTAGCCAAGCCATCATCCAGCGACACGCTGCGGGGGACGATATGCTCTACCTGCACCCGGTTTGCAGATCCAAATACATCACTTATAGAAAGCGTTTTACCCGTATAAGGGCACTGAACAGTACCGTTCTGCTGTTGAATTTCTTTCCAGAGCTTATATTTCTGCACATTGTCTCTGCTGGGGCTGAGCCCGAAAGATTGCAACTCAACACGAGCCGCCTCATTGGCCGTATTTCGTGTCCTATTGTCTGAATCCATCCGCCGGCGTAACTCCTTGGGGAGCTTGAGTTCGCGTGCCAATTCAACCTTGATGCTGGAAAAATTCTCGCCATTTTTCAGATGTTCTCGGCTGATGCTGTTAACTACTGTGCGCAGTTCCTGTAGGGCCTGCTGCACAATGGGGTTGCGCAGGTTGGGCAGCTGGGGTAAATCTTGGGTTAGGGATTTATAGCTAACCTCACGGCTGTGGTGGTACAACCGCACGCAGTCTTTGGCGCTAAGGCCATAGTAACCTTGCATATGCTTGTGCAATTCGTCCAGTAAATCCCCTTCTGACTGCTGAAGCTTTCCTACATCATCAGCAATTCTGCCTAAATCAACAGGAATGTCGTTAACTTCCAGCACACGTTTAATACCCCCGCAAACAGCAGCCCGATCATACATCAGCCCTCTTTCCAAAAAAGGAATAATATTTTTAATGGCTTTCAGCGAGACCGAAGCATAGCCATCGGGTAAATCAGCTGCTTTCAGTAATTTTTTATCTGCATCCTTAAAAACTCGCTCAGGTAACCGATCCTGTATTTTTTGATACAGCTTGTCGGCATCGTCATAAAACAGTAAGTAGTCCCAAATTTCATGATACAGGGGCCAATGGTCTTGAGAGAATGGCTGTTTAGTCAGGGTGCTAATGCGCTGAATGGTCGTACAGCAAGGAATCTTGTCATCATCTGGGTAATTGAAAGTCTCGTTATGCAGCTTCAGATATTTCTTCAGAGCTTTCATCGTGACTGTTTTGGACGCCTTCTGTAGATAAGCAAAGGCGCTACGACGCTCGTCTGCCGATAGCTTATCGCTCCGCCCATATTCCAGGTTATTGATAAACTGAAGCGCCCTGAAGCATTCAAACAGAGGGTGCGACAGCATGCACACCTGCTTATCCTTCTCAAAACGGCAGCGGCTGAGCAGGTGCTTCTGGCTCTTTAGGGGTTTTTGATAAAACAGGATACCGGTATTGGGGTCTCCAAGGTAATCGCGCAGGGGTATCTGCTGCTGCGTCACAAAGTAATCCCCATCCACAACAATGTAATCTACGCCACGCGCCTTGTAGGAGGCCTCTTTTCTCCTGAATAGATACGAGCCCTGCTTGCCATAGTAATGGCGTCTTTTCAGCTGGAAGCTGTCTTTATCCAAGCCCAGATGCTCTGCCTGACGGTCCCAAATAGCGTGAAATTCCTCAATATACCAAGTTCGCAAAGTGTAACGCCCACGCAATCGATCCCGATTGCCGCTTCCGGCCTGAATGGCATGTAGGTAGGCCCCAAGCGTTTTGTATTGAGTTAGCAGACTCTTAGTGTCATCAATACCGATGGTGGTATCAGTCCCTTTATACAAAGCGCCATCTTCTTTGCTTTTGCGCCCCGTCTTGAACCCTCGGTGATGGATAATGTGATAAAAAATCCGCCCGCATTCATGGCGGCTGATGTTTTCATGCAGGGCTTTATCCCGCAGTTCGTACGGGTTGAGCTTAATCCAAGCCTCAAACGCCTTGCTAGCTGGGAATACACGTTGCTGACCCTTGGTATACTTTTTGTAAGCTTTTATTTCTTCAGCCGTAACGGGGCATAAATCAAATTGCTGCAAGACTTCGAGCAGAGCAATCCGGCGTTGCACCCTGCGATAGGTCTGCCGCCGCGCCTGCCTACTTTCCCGACGTATTTCGTTGCGGTATTTTTCCTTACGAGTACCCGTAGTACCTGCCTCTGCGGCACCGGGGAAAACCCGCACGCCAGTATCGATAATCTTGTGACCTTCTTCGTCTATCAGCGCCCATCCCAATGAGCTACTGCCCAGATCCAAACCTAATGTATACGGCATATCCCTTTGCTATCTAGTGATTAAATCGATAGGAATTATAACCTAATGCTGTTGACAACATAACTAAAATTGATACAATATGTCTGTGATTCTTTCCACAATAAGGCTATACGCCGAAGCTAGTTTCGCTAGCTAATTCCCTGCCTCGGCAGGGGAATTTTTGATTGTTTGTGGATCGATACCAATTGCGCCAGCGATGCTTCTTAATAAAGACACATCGTTGGTGCCCCTTGGTAGGGGCAATTACTCTCTGACCCTCCTTATACACAGGCCTTCTGGATTCTGCGACTCCGTTTCACTACGCGCAGAATGACGCCGGTGGGGGGCATATAGACGTAACTTAAACACAGACTCTCTGGATTCTGCGACTCCGTTGCACTTCGCGCAGAATGACGC
>JBPCXB010000087.1:0-1516 GCA_051008935.1 Gammaproteobacteria bacterium
TATCCCGACGGTGTACTTTTAGCCCTTCCCCTACGATCTGTGCGACTGACAATCTGGGAGATAGCGCCCCAAATGGGTCTTGAAAAACCAACTGTACTCGGCGCCTGTACGCCTTGCTGTAGCCTGCTGACCCTTCGCTGATTGTCTGGCCTCGCCAGACGATGCGGCCCTGCATGCGCGTGGGCAGCAAGCCCATCAAAGCTCTGGCCAGAGTGGACTTGCCCGACCCCGATTCACCAACGATGCCCAGCGTCTGCGCGGCACCCAGACTGAACGAGGCATCCGCCACCGCCACAACCTCAGCCTGCTGTGTACGCAGAAACCAAGATTTCCGTCCGAAAGCAACGCGCAGGTTCTCTACCTTGAGCAAAGGCGGGGGGCTATCCGCAACAGCGCTGACATCCGGTGTTGCTTGCGCCGCTTTGGGGTGCGCTTGGGTTGCTGCTGCCCGAGGCTGATGACGCACGGCGTCTAAAAGCTCAACGGTATAGTCAGACTGCGGCTGTTTCAACACCTGATCCGAACGCCCTTCTTCGACCACCCGCCCTTGCTGCATCACATAGACTCGGTCGCAGAACCTCAGCACCACCCCCAAGTCATGGCTGATAAAAAGAACGGCCAGGCCATAACTGACCTGCAATTCTTGCAGCAATTCCAGTATCTGCATCTGCACCGTTACATCCAGAGCAGTAGTAGGCTCGTCGGCGATCAACAGCTCGGGCTCACCGGTCAGTGCCATGGCGATCAACACGCGCTGGCGCTGGCCTCCAGACATCTGATCTGGATAGGCATCCAGTTTGTAGCTAGCATTGGGTATGCCCACACGGTCCAGCCATGCCACTGCATCTTTGCGCAACTGCGCACGCAAGCTGCGCCCAGGCAACACACGCTCTCTAGCGGATAGATGGGCGTACTGCCTGAACCGTATCGCCTCCATCAATTGCGCACCTATAGAGTAAGTGGGATGCAGGGCGGTCATGGGTTCCTGAAAAATCATACCCATGCGATGCGTGCGCAGCTCTCTGACTCGGCGCTCTGGCAGGCTCAATATTTCTTCGCCGGCAAAACGCACCTGCGACTCGGGGGCCAATCTGGCCTGAGGGGGCAAAAGATGCGGGATGCTCATCGCCGTTACCGACTTTCCGGAGCCGGACTCGCCTACCAGCCCCACCACTTCGCCTGCTGCGACCTCCAGATCGACTGATGCAACTGCGTGCTGGGCCGCTGCTTGTTGTGCCGCTGCTGTAAAGCGCACACCCAGATTGCGGATCTGTAACAGCGGCGCCTCGGATACAGTCCGGGAACTCATGCGGGTTATGTGCTACCTGATGCTGGCCTTATAGGATCAGGCTGCATTCAAAAAAGACGCCAGCATCTGTCGAGTTTCCGACAGGCAATGCCTGATGGCCCGAGCAGCAGCCGGCATCGCCATCATATTGGCAAATTCGTGGATCAAAGAGGCATATTCATGCACCAGCACCCTGACGCCCAGCTTCTTGAGGGCGGCGCCGTAAGC
>JBPCXB010000088.1:0-2619 GCA_051008935.1 Gammaproteobacteria bacterium
CCTCCAGCCCTCTGGAAGGCGTTGATGTCTTCAGTGCCATTGGGATAGATGCGCGCCAGAAGAGGGGTCACTTTTGAAACAGCGTCAAAATCCTGCCAAGTGATTTCATATCCAGCTGCCTGGGCAATTGCAACTAGATGCAAGGTATGGTTGGTGGAGCCGCCGGTTGCCATCAGTCCGACGATGGTATTGACTAGGGACTGTGCTGTAACCACCTGGTACAGTGGCGCTTGGCCGGTTGCACAAGCATCTAATACCCGATGGGTTGTTGCCTGGGTCAGCGGTGTGCGCAATGGGTCAAGCGGGTTCACAAAAGAAGCCCCGGGCAGTTGAACTCCCAGCATTTCCATCAGGATCTGATTGGTGTTGGCAGTGCCGTAAAAGGTGCAGGTGCCCGGGGAGTGATAGGCAGCAGATTCTGCATCTAGAAGCTGCTCACGGTCTATCTGGCCAGCGGCGTATTTTTGCCGCACGGCAGATTTCTCAGCATTAGACAGGCCGGAAGGCATGGGGCCGGCAGGTATAAAGCCCGCGGGCAGATGGCCGAACTCCAAGGCTCCGATGACCATGCCCGGGACGATTTTGTCGCAGACGCCCAAGCAGAGCACTCCATCGAATACATTGTGGCTCAAGCCGATGACGGTAGCCAGAGCAATAATATCGCGACTAAACAGGCTGAGTTCCATGCCAGCCTGACCTTGTGTGACGCCATCGCACATGGCCGGTACTCCGGCAGCTACCTGTGCAGTAGCTCCTTTTTTGCGAGCGGCTTCACGAATGATATCTGGGTAGGTAGCCAACGGCTGATGCGCGGAGAGCATGTCGTTATAGGCATTGATGATCCCCAAATTGGGGGCATCTAACGAGCGGATGCTGATTTTATCTGCATGGTCGCTTGCGGCATAGGCATGCGCCATGTTGCCGCAGGACAGTATTTGTTTCGGCGGGTACTGATCGCGCATCCGCTCGCATTTTTGCTCGTAGGCAGCCCGGCTTTGGCTGCTACGCTCAATAATGGCTTGAGTGACAGACTCGATAACTGGATGTGTCATTGCGGACAGTAATAGATAGCAACTGGTGCGCTATTTTGCCGCAATATTGCCCGAATAGGAAGCTCTTCGATAGCGCCATCCGCCATGGCCCTGTCGAGGACTGCCTTTTTGTCGTCGCCTTGGATGTGTACATAGATCTGTTGGGACTGGAGTATTGCCGGCAGAGTGAGCGTCATGCGTGGATACTGCGAGGTCGGTGATGCAATGGCCATACACCATTGATTCTCGGCCGGTGACAGAGCCTGCTGAAGGTCAGGATGGGGTGCATCGGGAAAGAAAGAGGCCGTGTGACCGTCTTTACCCATGCCCAGCACTAGTGCATCGAATGGCAACATTGGCGCAAGCTTCCGGTTCAGCGCCTCTATAACTATTGGCTCAATGCGGCTGTGTTCGGATTTGAGCGACAGCCATTGTGCTTTTTGCGCCCGATCTTGCAGCAGGTGCATTTTGACTAGGCGTTCGTTAGAGTCCGCATGGTCTGGCGGCACCCAGCGTTCATCTACTAGGGTGATATGCACTTTTTCCCAAGGCAGGGAGATCTGGCGAAGCTTTTTGAATAGCGGCACAGGCGTGCTGCCACCCGAAACTGCCAAGGTGGCTGTGCCTCTGGTTTGCAGAGCAGTCTGCAATTGATCGGCAATCCGAACACTCAGAGCGCTGGTCAGTTCGTTTTCATCCTCGAAGGAGTGTAGATGGCTAGACATCAGTACCAGCTGCGCCCTTCGTTAGCCAGCATAGTAATACTTTCAGCTGGCCCCATACTGCCAGATATGTAGGGGATGGGCTTTTGCTGGCCAGCCTGCCAGATATCGACGATACCGTCTACCCATTTCCATGCAAGTTCCAGCTCGTCGGAGCGTATGAAGAGGGTGCTGTTGGTGCGCAGTACATCGAGTAGTAGCCTTTCATAAGCATCTGGGATGCTCTGTCCCTCGAATGCCTCGCCAAAAAATAGATCTAGAGAAGTCTCTTTCAGGTTGACGAAGGTATCGATGCCCGGGACTTTATTCATCAGATGCAGGCTGATGCCTTCATCCGGTTGCAGGCGGATGACTAAACGATTAGGTGAGGTGCCGCTGAATACCCGATGGGGCACATCTTTAAACTGCACCACGATTTCAGAATAGCGTTTTTGTAACCGCTTCCCCGTACGCAGATAAAAGGGCACGCCTGCCCAGCGCCAGTTGTCAATATGTGCCTTTACAGCTACAAAAGTTTCAGTATTAGAATTTTTTTGTGCGCCTTCTTCTGACAAATATCCGGGCACGGGTTTGCCGTCCATCAGCCCTTCTGTGTACTGTCCTCTGATAATGTTATTGATCGTGTCCTGCTCAAAGTGTCGCAGGCTCAAGAGCACTTCCAGTTTGGCGTTGTGTACTGAAGCATCCTGAGACAGGCTATGCGGTGGATCCATGGCTAACAGGCACAGCAGTTGCAACAGATGGTTTTGTACCATGTCGCGCAGGGCTCCGTTTTGGTCGTAAAAATTCCAGCGTCCTTCGACTCCAACTGTTTCCATGACGCTGATCTGTACATGATCGATATAGCGGTTATTCCACAGAGGTTC
>JBPCXB010000089.1:0-1195 GCA_051008935.1 Gammaproteobacteria bacterium
CTGCTGCGTATCATGGAGCTGCGTACAACCAGCACGCCAATATCTTCAATGCGATCTGTCAGATCTCTTATCCGATCTTCCCACTTGCCTGTTGCTGGAATAGCGGGCAAATCCAGCTGATTGCGTATCTGCTCAGCAACTTGCACAACCGGATCTGTTACAGTGACCGAACCAACAAAATCACAATATGCATTGGTAATAGTGCGCAAATAGTCCTTGTACCATTCCTGCCGCCACTGGCACAAGCCGATGATTTCCAGCAGCTCTAAACTAGGCTCTGTAATTTCCTGACTGCCGACCGTACGCATATCTGGCAAAGGAACTTGCGCCTTGGGGGGCGGCTGATCTGCCAACAGTCGATCAAATGGCAGATGCGCGCTACTGGCTACTTTCATCAACTCATTGAGCGTGGGCTGTGTGTTCTGATCACGCCACTGAGCTACATTTTGCACCCATTTAGGCGCATCTTTCTGCTCGGGATGCTTACCAGTGCGGTCAAGCACCCATTGCATCACATCTCGACTGACCTGAATACGCTCTGTTGCCATAGTGCCTCAAGTGCCTTTCTAGTATCTTACAAAAGATCGCTCTACCCAGATCTGACCAGAGCAGGCAAATTATACTCAAAAAAACCAATACATCTGATTATTTTCTTATTACTAGTTATTACTAAAGGTTGCCTGAGACAAGTGCGGTCAGCGTTGTGCGCTAGACAGCTCTGAGCGTAGATTCCATCTACACCACCACGCGCATTAAGCACAAATTTCTACTACACCACCACGCGTCTTGATACTGCGACTTCGCGCAGCATCAAGGCGCCTTTAGAGAAATAAAAAGTAGAGTGCCTTTAGAAAAAAAGTACCAGTCCGCCTTTAGCAAAAGAATAAAACCAGCCCGTATAGAGCTATTGCCAGGTACGCGAATCCAAACAGCACAGGCAAGGTGGTTTCTGCTGTGGCCAGCTTCCAGTATTTTCTAAAGCTTTTCCCTTGCGCCAACAGCTCCCATTCACGGCGAAAGAATGGAAAGGCCAACTTGCTTTCCAGCTCATCCAGTGCAGCAAACTTACCGGTATTAAGCTGCCGGTACGAACGGATAATCACATACCAGCTAGCACTTAGGCCAACGCCCAACAATCCAGCCATTATCAAAATAACGGGGATAAATTCCAGCACATCGGCACCGCCCCAGCGAA
>JBPCXB010000090.1:0-1012 GCA_051008935.1 Gammaproteobacteria bacterium
GCGCCTTGTTGAACAAACGTTCTTTATTTGGACCCAACCTATCCCGTGATCTAAATTGATCCATTGGGACGACCAGTGTAGTTGGATTGGAGTTAACCTCGTCGAGGACATGTAATGTCGACGGAACAAGCGAAGGCACCCATTGGGATACTGGTTTCGGAATTATGCCGAGCATTGGCCATCGCAGTTTGATGCCTTGCCCTCGCGCGCCCTCTATAATTTCTGCTCGCATCCGGTTGAACTCGCTAATTTTCCAATCAGTGCAGCGCCCCAGCCGCCACTGAATGCGTGAATTGAGAATCTCGAAGTTGTCTGCTTTTCTCCCGATTTCCTGCAGGCAAGAGCTGTATTTGGCGAAGGTCGGACTTAAGCTTGCTGCGAGATCCAAGTCCTGTTTGGTGATGAGGGCGTGCCGTTGGGTGCGTGGGACTGGAAGGGCGAGCAGCGCGCTGTAGAGCCCCCACGACTCCCGACTCTGGACAGCGCTGGTTCCCCAATAGCCGTGGCTTGAATAAGCAGCCGCCGACATCGCTTGACCCACCATCAGGTTGGCAGCAACGGCGCAGCTACAAGCAACAACGCCGCGCCTAAACCTCCACCCTTCTGAAGTGCGTAGGAAAATCAGCGAGAATGCGGCTGTCGCTGTCATTTCAAACCAAAGGATCGGTCCATCATCCCGAATGACAGCTAGGAAGCCAAACGCTGCAACGGTCAGCGCAATACTGAATATCGGCAATCGATCACGCGGAGCGAAGATCCACCCCATCACGCCTCCCAGCCCTGCCAAGAGAACCAGAAAATAGGGCGGCTCGGAAAGAGGTATATCCATCATCCACACCAGGTTCGGATTAAATATAATAAGTATAAATACAGGTATCGCAATAAATAATCCAGATCTACAGTAAACAACTAGGGGGCGCAAGAAAAGGAAGATCGCCAGCGCCAGTATAATTTCCTCAAATAGTCTATAAGGGATGTCGAATGCGCGTGCACACCAGATCACATATGAAGC
>JBPCXB010000091.1:0-4652 GCA_051008935.1 Gammaproteobacteria bacterium
GCTAGCCGCCTTTTGCCCACCTGAACCAGCCAGTCTCGGCCGGTTTCTAGCATCTGCGCTTCATCCGATACTGGGCTCAGCTGTTGCGGAGCCTTTTGGCTTTTCCTACCCTCAGCTAGCAGTTCCAGCCGCACGCCCCCTTGACGCACCGCGCGTCTGGCTTCGGAAAGGCTTGCCGTCAGGCCGGCTTGCGTCAGCGCTTGCACCAGAGGCATTTCAGGTTGCTGGCAGGGGATTGTTTTGCGGGTAATCTCGCTGATATTGGGCAGCTGACGCTTGCTAAAACGCTGTATAAAAGCTTGATGCGCCTGCTGGGCCTGCTCAACACCGTGGTAGCGTTCGGTCAGTTCCAAACCCAGCTGCATCTTGGCCTCCAAGGGCGACCCCGCCTGCAATTGTTGGATTTGCTGGCTGGTTTTCAGGCTCAAAAGCTGGTAATACTTCCACATCAACGCATCGGAGATAGACAGGATCTTGCCAAACATTTCCGAGGCTGCTTCGGTGATGGCAATGTAGTTGTCTAAAGATTTGGACATTTTGCGCACGCCATCTGTGCCTTCCAGCAATGGCCAGGTGATCACGGCTTGGGGTTTTTGCCCGCGCTGCCTCTGCAATTCTCGGCCCAGCAGCATATTGAACCGCTGGTCGGTGCCGCCCATTTCGATGCTGGCCTGCAAAGCAACGGAATCGTATGCCTGCGCCAGCGGGTAGATGAATTCGTGCAGTGAGATGGGGGTTTGCTCTTTGTAACGGCGGCTGAAGTCATCGCGCTCCAGCATGCGTGCCAAAGTGATGCTGGCGGTCAACCGGATGAAGTCTTCGGCGGTCATGGGCGCCAACCATTCAGAGTTGTGGCGTATTTCCGCACTGCTCATATCCAGAATGCGGCTTACCTGTTGTGCATAGGTGCGTGCGTTGCGCTCAATGTCTTCGGTAGACAGAGGCGGCCGTGTGACATCTCGGCCGGTGGGGTCGCCGATGCGTGCGGTGAAATCACCGATTAGAAAGATCACGCGGTGCCCTTGATCCTGAAAGCGTCGCATCGCTGTCAGCACGACGGTATGGCCCAGATGCAGGTCAGGAGCCGTGGGGTCAAAGCCGACTTTGATAGTCAAAGGCTCGCCTTTTGCCAGCTGCTCTAAGATATGTTCTGCTCCTGTGATATCGTCAGCGCCACGAGCGAGTTCTTGCAGGGCCTGGCGTGCTGTTTCGGGAGATCCGCCCATGTTGTCTGTATTCATACGTTTTGAATGCTCTAAGCCAACTATACTAAAAGACTACTCAATTACACTTAGCGCTGTCTATTTTCTGCGCCGCTCAAGTGAGCAGACATTTTCTGTGCCGCTCAAGTGAGCAGACATTTTCCGTGCTGCTCAAGTGAGCAGCTGGGCTGGTGCCCGTGAGGCAGAATCAACCGAATCAGGGAGGAAGCGCCCATGCTATCAGTAGGTATGCATTATTATGGCTAGAGAATGGTATTTGGGGTTGATGTCGGGTACCAGTGCCGACGCGTTGGATTTGGTTTTGGTGGATTGCAGCCGCGAGATGCCGCTAGTGCTGGACAGTGCATCGGTACCCTTCACCGAAGCGCTCAAAACCGACATGCGTATTCTTAGAACCGAATCCGCCGGAGAATTGGCGCGTTATGGGCTCTTTGACCGCAGCTTGGCGCATTTTTGCAGCGATCAGATTCTAGACCTTGTGGGGCACAAGATCGATAAGGTGAATGCCGTGGGTTGGGCCGGTCACACGGTTCGTCACAGCCCGGCCAGCAGACATGCTTTCAGCCTGCAGGCAGGGGATGCTGCCACCATCGCTCAACGCACGCAGCTGCCCGTGGTGAGTGATTTCCGCCGCTGCCACATTGCCGCTGGAGGTGAAGGTGCGCCTCTTGCCCCCATTTTTCACCGCGCGTTTTTTCGCAACAAAGACCAGGCTGAACCCGTGGCAGTACTCAATCTGGGCGGCATTGCCAATCTCTCGATACTGCCAGCGTCTGGGCCTGCTATAGGTAGTGATCTGGGGCCAGCAAACTGCCTGCTGGATGAATGGGCCCAGCTCCATCTCGGCGAAAGCTGCGATATCGGTGGTCAATGGGCGCAGAGTGGTCGTGTTATTGCCCCTTTGCTGCAGGAAATGCTCAGTGATCCTTGGTTTGCGTTGCCTTGGCCCAAGAGCACGGGTAGAGAATACTTCCATCTGCAATGGCTGGAAGCCTGCATAGAGCGGGCAGCTGCCGCTTCTGGTGACCAGTCGTTTCCGCCTGAAGACGTGCAATGTACATTAGTAGCTCTGGTGATGCGCAATCTGCGAAATGCGCTCAGCGAGCATGGCGAGACTTGTCAGAAGGTGGTTGTATGTGGGGGTGGCAGTCGCAATCAGTTTTTGATGCATCGCTTGCAGCTGGGCTGTGCTGTATCTGCAGTCCTCACAGATGACAAAGGCTTGGATTCCGAATGGGTTGAAGCAGCAGGCATCGCTTGGCTTGCAGGGCAGAGGCTGAACGGATCATTGGTTGAGCTACATACTTCGAATGTGCCGAAGAAAGGCCTTTTGGGAGTTGTGTATTATCCCACGCGACCTGATACGCCCTAAGTACGTACTAGTATGCGCTAGTACGCACTAGTTACGATTGGGTACGATTTAGGGGGCGAGAGTAGCCTCTTGCAGTTGCTGGGCGATCCAATCGGCCACTGCGTCGAGCCCTGTTTTTTTGACTGCAGAAAACAGCATCACAAAGCTGGTCAGTTTTTGCATACTTTGCAGGGCGGCCATCTGCTCTGAGCGGCTGCATTTATCCGCTTTGTTGAGAACTGCCAGCAGCGGCCGGTTTCTTTGAGCACAGAGGTGCATGAGCTGACGGTCTGTATCGGTCAGCTGCCGCCTGATATCTAAGATCAGCACCAGAGCACAGAGCTGTTCTCGATGCATGAGGTACTGGCTGATCAGATCACTGGTTTCCAGCTGTGCTGAAATGCGAGCAAAGCCATAGCCGGGCAGGTCTACCAGATATTGTGGGGGCGTGTATGTTTCTGGCTGCTGTACTGTGGGCAGGGAAAAGAAATTGAGGGCACGGGTTCGCCCAGGGGTTTTGCTGATACGCGCCAGTTTTTTGTTGTCGCATAGGCAGTTGATGACACTGGATTTGCCGGCATTAGAGCGGCCGGCAAATGCAACCTCTTGCCCTGCACCATTGGGTAGTGCAGCAAAGTTCGGGATGGAACTGATAAATTCAGCACGTCTGAGGTGCTTGAGATAGCTGGCTGAGGAATTGGTTTCTAATTCAGGCATGAGTATCGGGAATCAGGACAGGAGCATCTTATAATTATTGCATGCAGTATCGATTCATTAGGACACAGTTTAATTTGTTAGTTCAAGGTACGTTCAGACAGTTTGGCAGGGTTTTTAATGCCGCTTCTACGCTTGGTCTGGTAATGATTGCGTTGGCTTCGGCTTCTTTTGCCCAGGCCCTAGATATTAATGTTGATAATGCTGCTGATGTTGATAGTCATGCTAAGGCAGACCCAATCAGGGGCGGGGAAATATCGTCCACCTGTACCCAGTGCCACGGCCCAGATGGCAACAGCTTGGCTGGTGCGTTTCCCTCCATTGCTGGCCAAGGCGAGCGCTACCTCTACGAGCAGATGAAGGCCATCCGGAACGGTGAACGTCCAGCGCCTTTGATGGTGGGCCAGCTGGATAACATGACCGATCAGGATCTGAAAGATATGGCCGCCTGGTACAGTGGCAATGAAGCCCAAGTCGGTCAGGCTGACAGTAGCAATTTGGATCTTGGCAGAAGCCTATACACCCACGGCGACCCCAGCCGCAATATCCCAGCTTGCACCGCCTGCCATGGTGTGCGTGGGCAGGGTATTGAATCGGCGGGTTTTCCGGCTCTGAGCGGTCAGTATGCGCAATACACCTCTAAAACTCTGAAAGATTACCAGTCTGGGCATCGCGGCAGCGGCGTCAATGGCGTCATGAACGATCTAGCTGACCGTTTGACGCCAGAAGAGATAGCAGCTCTGGCAAATTTCATACAGGGTCTTTACTGAAACAACGCCAGAAGCTGGATAGTTTCAGTGAGCCGCACTGGCTCAGTACCGATCTGCATCAATCGACCTAAGAGCAAGGAAGCAATCTATGACACCTAGCATTAATTCAAGGAACCACCTGCGTGCTGCCAGCCTGATTCTGGCAGCGGCGGCGTTACTGATACAGCCGGTAATAGCCCAGCAGGAAGACAGTGCGCTCTATGAAAAGGGGTTGCACTACACAGAATTGCAGGCTCCTTCCTGTTTGAGGCCCTCTGCCGATCGGGTAGAGATTGTGGAGGTTTTTGCCTACACCTGTATTCATTGTTACCATTTTGAGCAGGATATTGCCGATAAAGGTTGGAAAAGCGCGCTGCCTGAAGGCATCCGCTTTTTGCAATTACCCGTTGTCTGGAACCAAGATCAGAAGCTTTTGGCGCAGTTGTTTTGGGCGCTTGAGAGCAGTGGGCAGAGCAGTGCTCAAGCGCACTTGAAGGTGTTTGAGCAGTTCCACGATCACCGCCACCCGTTCAATACCAGATCTCAGATTTATTCATTGCTGGAGGCCGCTGGCCTGTCTGCAGATCGGGTCAAACAGCAGTTGGATTCGTTTCT
>JBPCXB010000092.1:0-1061 GCA_051008935.1 Gammaproteobacteria bacterium
AACCGACCACCTCCTGCTTGCAAAGCAGGCGCTCTACCAGATGAGCTATGGCCCCGTGCTAACAATTTTACGCCCGATTGACCCGCCGGACTAGTCTGCACGCCAGCCATAGCAGCCAGTGCCACCCAGTGCATCTATAGCATCTATAGCACTTGGGGGCATCATGCCTGTTGCACTTAGAGCTTTAATGCGGGCAATGCTTTGATGATACGCACACTATCCACGCTAATGCCGATGACTTTGAGCAATAAATCGAACGGATAGCGGGGGTTGTTCATGGTCTCAACTGCCCAATCATTGGGGCTGTTGACAATACCGCTGTCTTTATGGGTGCTGATGCGTTGACGCTCCATGACCCATTCAATAGCACTGCGGCCATTGACTAGATAGTCATACGCCTCTGACGGAATGCCCTTAATGGTGATGTTGTCGTTGTAGACAATAGTACTTTTGTCTTTTTTGGATTTGAAGCGCATCTTTTGCACATAGAATTCTTCGCCGCTCATCATCTCTAGGCCTAATTTTCCGGGTTCAGAATCAACCGGATAGGGCTGCTTGTGCTCGTAATTGAGGTGCAGGTCTGCTAATTGGCGCCCGGCCTGCGCAAAAGCGGCAAAGTGCGCATAGCTTTTGACCCGTGGAATATGCGGTAAAGCCTTGGTCAGGTTAGCAGCAAAGCGGCTGCGATAATCCTCGCTGTGCAGCAGGCCGTAAATGTAATAAAACACATCCTCTTTGCTGATCTGTTGTTGAGGGTAGTAATCGGCAAAGTGCTTTAATCCGGCATTGGTGATGCCGTCCCTAAGCCAATAGCGCTCGCCACTGGCAGCTGCAACCTCATGCACTCCCGATGCACTATCTAGCAAGCCAGGAAGTGTTGCTGGCTTCTGTTTGCTTGACTCAACCCGCTCATAGAGCTTGAGCGGGAAACATTGGGTCCCAGATTCTAGTAAGTGGAGATCAATCAATTGATTGCTCATTAAAGCGGAAAAGCTGTTCGCCCCCTTACCACTGACGCCAATGATCAGATTATCCAGACCGGCCTCGGGGAATATCCTCGG
>JBPCXB010000093.1:0-7610 GCA_051008935.1 Gammaproteobacteria bacterium
CTATCAGCCCTCTGGAAACCCAGTGACGCTTTATCCTTCAGGGCCTCATTGGGAACTACCTTCCGAGGTGCTTCGCCCAGCCAATCAGATGCTAACAGCCGCGTGACAGTACTAAGCTTTGTAGGTCCTACAGGTGCCTTTAAAGCCACAGATTGGACCGGTAACCCCAATCTAGAACCAGAATCTGCCGCCATTACCAATCTGGGCGTGGTCTGGCAGCCTTCTGAAAGCTTTCAGCTGACAGTTGATTACTGGGATATTGCCTTCACCGACCCTGTGGTCATCGAAGACTTCAACCAATTGATCAGCTACTATCAGGGTCAGCAAGCAGCAGCTGTTGCAGCCAATCCAGATGGCGATGGCGCTGATGGCATCGCAGGAACAGCCGATGACGTCGACAACTCCGCAGATCGCATTGCAGCACTCGAGGCAGCACTGCCTGACGATATTGAAAACCAGATCATCTGTCAGGGCGGTGTCACCTGTGCCAGCTCGGCTAATTCAGGCTCAGGCATAGAACGTATCATTGTCAATTGGGTCAATGGCGCCTCTGTCGATACTTCAGGGCTGGATATCGCACTGCGCTACAGCTTTGACATAGGATCCGGCAGCATGACTCTGGGGGCTACCTACAACACGATTCAGAGTTACGATGTAGGTACTTACACCAAAAGCGGTGTACAGATCGCTGAAGGATTCGACGCACTGGGCTTCCTCAACCAAAGCCGCCCGGCATTACCCTTGCCTGAATTGCGTAGCCGCTATTTCCTGGACTTCCAAAGTGGAGATCACACCTTCGTCTATTACATCAATGTGATTGGCGAATATCAGGATGAGCGTCTGGACAATGAGCTGACCGATGGCACCATTGCCGCTAACCTTGGCGCCTTGTTGAATGAGTATGCGATCATTGATGAGCACATCACTCACGATGCGCACTACAATCTGGGCTTTGGCGCAGGTAAGGGCACCTTTACGGCATCACTCATCAACCTGACCGATGAGGCCCCGCCTGGAGCTGCTCTAGATTTGGTTTATGACCCATTCACTCATAACCCGATCGGGCGTCAGATCAAGCTAGGCATCCGCTACCACGTGTTCTAAGCACAGGTTATAAAACAAAAAAGGCCGCTATATGCGGCCTTTTTTGCGACTTAATACTTATTACTAACTGGATTCTGCGACTCCGTTTCACTCCGCGCAGAATGACGCGGTGGGGGCCTTGCGCTCGGCAATTCCCCTCCTTCGGAGGGGTGCCCGTTAGGGCGGGGTGGTTATACCATACACCTTGAGCTTAGCCGCTGGCATTTTTTTACTTTTTTATTTCTAAAGGCTGGACGAGACAAGCTCGCCCAGCGTTGGGTTCTAGACAGCCTTAAACACAAATTCCTGCTACTCCACTACGCACTCCGAACGTGTCCGCCCCCCCGCGTCATGCTGCGCGTAGTCGCAGCATCCAGAGAAACGGTGCACTTTACACGAGTGAGCAGAATGCAGAATGACGCGGTGGGGGCACTCCCAGCACTTAAGCACAACCTCCCGCTACTCTGCCAGCGCCCTCAGCACTTAAACACAATCCCGTCTACTCCACTACGCACTCCCAGCACTTAAGAACAACCCTCTCTGACACCACTACGCGTCTTGAGCTTGACTCAAGACGCCTTTAGAGAAAAAGAAAAAGTAGGAGTGCCTTTAGAGAAAGAATCACCACCCCGTGCGCTTCGCGCACACCCCTCCGAGGGAGGGGAATTAGGGGGCTCTAGATAGCCTGTAACACACAGGCTCAGGCAATGATGGGCTCTAGATAGCCTTAAACGCAACCGCATCTACAATTCCACGCGTCTTGAGCTAGCCGCTGGCATTTTCTCACTTTTTTTATTTCTAAAGGCTGGACTTATTTTTTTCGCTAAAGGTTGCCCGAAACGAGTTCGGACAACGTTGTGCTCTAGATAGCATGTAGCACAAGTTTGGTCAGCATTGGGATCTAGATAAGCTGTAACACAGCCGCATCTACACCACCACGCGCCCTCAGCACATAAACACAGCCCCCTCTACAATTCCACGCACTCCGAGCGTGTCGAGGAGTGCCTTTAGAGAAAGAGTAACAGTCACAATCCCATCTACACCACTACGCGTCTTGAGCTTGACTCAAGACGCCTTTAGAGAAAAAGAAAAAGTAGGAGTGCCTTTAGAGAAAAAGTACTAATACTGCCATTCAAAAGAAAAGCTGGGAATAAACAGGGCTTCGTCTATGGGTTGAGGGTTGGCAAAATCGGCATAATCCTCGCCGTAATCGTAGCCTCTGACAGTTGCGTACAGCAGGCTACTGACGTTAAGCAGGTCCAACCGGAAAACAGCTTGTGAATGTTCATAAACAGCCTTACGCTCAAAGGCAAGGTCGATATCCACTAAAGCGGGTAAGCGTTCGCTGTTGAGTTCGCCGTAGATGGGGTAGTAGACCAGCCTGGTATTCGTTTCACCATTGGGCAGCACTTGATCAACGCTTTCAGACATTCGCCCGATAACGGGGGTATGGGGCTGGCCAGAGGATAGATTGACTCGTAACGACCATGCCCAGAGCGAATCTTTGGCAAACAACCGGCGGTGTGCAAAAACTAATGAATGCGGCTGATCGCCTGAAGCCAAAAAGCGATCGGCATTCAGACCGTTGAGGCGATCGCTCTGGAGGTAACCGTAGCTGAATAAGCTACTCACTCCTTGGTATCCAAGCTGCCATATGATATCCAGTCCCTGGGCACTGCCTGTGCCGGCATTGGCATAACATTGCTCACAAACACCATCGGTTTTGACCACCAAATCATCCAACTGCTTATCCCAAAGCTCAGCTCTGAAACGGCTGTAGTTGGATATTTGCCAGCCAAGAGCTAGGGTGGACTGTGCTGCCTGCTGTAATTTGAGGATGTCTGGGTTCCCTAGGGAACTCGACAACTCCAACTCAGAGGGCAATTGTGCCAGAGCTGCCCAAGAGGCCGATAAGCGTACCTGAGGGCTAACTTGAGCGCCAAACTCCAATCTGGGCGATATAGAGGCATCTGCAAAACCGCCGGTGCCTGTCGTTTCATAATGCCCCATACGCACCCCCACATACAGATCCCAAAGGGCCGACAAATTCAATCGGGCGGCCAGGTACGGCTGCAAGCTTGAGAAGTGTACCTGATCCTGCAGTACAAACTTGTCGCGCTGAGAAAAATCCTGCTCCACTACCCCTGACTCAGAGTCAGGCGGTGAAGACAGATAGCCCGACAGATCAACCTGGGTTACCTGTAGATCCACACCAAATTGCCAATTCACTTTTGGGCTACCGGCATGCGTCCACGCTAGGCGCAACTCTGAAATTAGATCGCTGGAATCTAGTCCGAAAGGTTCGCCCGGGTTCAGATCATCTGCTTGTTGCGTACCGATTTGGAAAAAAGTCTGATCACGGAGCACAGACACCTCCAGCCGCTGCAGCCAGTCCGATGCTAAATTCTGGTGCCAGCGATACTGAAGCGTCTGAAAACCAGTATCTGCGCTGAGCCGTCCGTAGAGCGAGGGGTCGATAGAGCTCAGGTTCCGAAATTCGATACCTACCTGATCGCGGGCACTGAACCAGGTTAAATCCATAAAACCGTCGGGCAACTGAATATGCCATCTAGCCTGCAAGTCGTAATAATTCGGGAACTGGATAATACGCACCTCTTCATCTTCAAAACTATCGAGGCCGAGTGCTGGCAGTATCAAGTCAAAGTAGCTGCGCCTACCTGCCACCCAAAAGGAGCTGGTCTCGGAGATAGGCCCTTCCAGAGCAAACCCAGCCTCCAAAAAGCCAAATTTATAGCTTTGGTGCAATCGATCAGTCCGAGGAGCGCGCAACTGGGCTGAAATAACACCCCCCAACTGCTCAGGATTGGAGACATCCACACCATTGATATCCACTGAAAACTGCTCAACCAGCCCGGGATTAACCAAAGAAATAGTAGCAGGTCCGCCCAAATGAAACAGATAGGGCAGATTTTGCCGGTCTAGGCGCACAGCATTGTCTGACTGGTCAGAGCCGCGCACATAAAAGCCATCGTCCGGTCCATCATCTCCAACCGGGAAAGTGATACCTGGAAGAATATCTATCGCTAGCAGGATGTCGCCTGAAGTACCAGCGATACCCTCCAGTTCTTCTACATCCCAGGTATTTGCAGAGGACGCCCGAGCCTTCACCAGCAATTCTTCAACGACCTGCTCTTGCTGTTCTGCATCTTGGGGATTCGCTTCTTCTGGCGCCGATGGATCAGCGAAAGTAGCCGTTGGAAACACACCTAAGGCGACTGCAACCAGCATGGCCTGATAGCTCTTATTCATAGCCTTACTCATCGCCTTACTCATCGTCTACTCCAAGGGTTTCGATTGCGTCTTTTCCAAGAGATAATCACAATAGAATATCTATGCACCTCTTGCAACTTTATATTTGGGATACTCTTCGTACATGAGCCGTTTTTTTTCTGAAGGCAGCAAACGCTATCGACCTTACAGCCCTGTTGCGCTGAAAGAGCGCACGTGGCCCGACAAAGTAATCCGCACTCCCCCTGCGTGGTGCTCTGTTGACCTACGGGACGGCAATCAGGCATTGGTCGAACCCATGGGTACCGAGCGCAAAATTCGATTATTCAAGCTCTTGGTTGAAATAGGCTTCAAGGAAATTGAAGTCGGTTTTCCGGCAGCATCGCAAACAGATTTCGATTTTGTACGCCATCTGATCGAGAACCAGTTGATACCTCCGGATGTCACCATTCAACTTCTGACTCAGGCCCGGGAACATTTAATAGCACGCACCTTTGAATCCGTCCGCGGTGCTTCAAAAGTCATTATGCACCTTTACAACTCGACTTCTGAATTACAACGTCGGGTTGTCTTTAAAAGCGATTATCAAGGCATCATAGATATTGCTATGACTGGCGCACAAAGCGTCATGGAAAAAGCAGCAGCGCAACCTGAGACTGAATTTACCTTTGAGTACAGTCCGGAAAGTTTTACTGGAACTGAATTAGATTTTGCGGCTGATATCTGCAACCGAGTCAGCGGTCTCTGGCTACAGCAAGAATCTCGAAAAGTGATTATCAACCTGCCGGCAACGGTCGAGATGTCTACGCCCAACATCTACGCCGACCAGATCGAATGGATGAGCCGGAATCTCAGCCACCGTTCAGCCATCACGCTTAGTCTGCACCCACACAACGACCGAGGCTGCGCTGTTGCTGCCAGTGAGCTGGGCGTTATGGCAGGCGCAGACCGCATTGAAGGCACGCTGTTTGGCAATGGCGAGCGTACCGGAAACGTCGATCTGGTGACATTGGGCCTCAATCTGTTCTCTCAGGGTGTCGACCCTGGCCTTGATTTTTCCGATGTGCCTCAAATCGTACGCGAAGTGGAATACTGCAACCAGCTACCAGTACATCCCCGCCACCCCTATGGCGGCGACATGGTATTCACTGCCTTTTCAGGTTCCCATCAAGATGCCATCAAAAAAGGCATAGCCGCTCAAACAGCATCAAACAACCCCTATTGGGAAGTGCCTTACCTGCCTATTGACCCAGACGATATCGGCCGCAATTATCAGGCCATTATCCGCGTCAATAGTCAATCGGGCAAAAGCGGTATTGCTTGGTACATGGAGCGCGACCACGGGCTCAGCCTGCCGCGCCTTCTACAGACTGAATTCAGCCAGATTGTTCAGGCTCAAACTGATGAAACGGGCACAGAAATATCCAGCGAAGAAATTGCCAGACTTTTCAAACAAAATTACTTGTTAAGCGAACAGCACCCCTTCTTTGAACTGTCTGTATACAGCTTGCAGCAACACGATAAAGAAGACCACATCACAGCAGTGATACATTGCAACCTAACTAACCAGCCATTTTCCACCCCCATATCAGGATCTGGAAACGGCCCGATAGACGCTTTTATTGCAGCATTAAACCAGCAACTGCGCTTGCTGGATACACCGGCGCTGCAACAGGTGCCTGCATGGACACGGATCTGGCCAGTCCGAGTCACAGACTATCACCAGAATGCCATCGGAAAAGGGTCGGATGCTCTCGCTGCCTGCTTCATCCGCTTGGCGACCGACAATAGCTCTCAAGAGCAAATGCCCTGCCCGGAAACTTGGGGAGTGGCCGAGGACCCGGACACACTCAAAGCGTCTCTCAGAGCTATCTTGGTTGCCCTGAACCGCATGCTCGCTGCCGTCACTGCCCAGGCTGATTAACCGCTAATCGGCCATGGAACAGCCTGTACGCATGGCGGTCTTTGCCTCCCATACCGGCACTACCCTGCAAGCAGTTCTAGACGCTACTGCGATACAGCAGATCCATGCAAGGGTCTGTCTGGTTCTCAGCAACAATTCCCAATCGATGGCTCTTGAACGCGCACGTCTTGCTGGCATCCAAGCCGCTCATATTTCTGTCCTGCAATCTGGAAGTGAACAGCAGCACGATGAAAACATCTACAACCTGCTACAAAAACAACGTATAGAACTAGTGCTGTTGGCAGGCTATATGAAAAAACTCAGTCCCTCTTTGATAGCGGCATACCCCAATCGCATTCTCAATACCCACCCTTCACTACTCCCTAAATTCTCGGGGCGGGGAATGTATGGCACACGGGTACATCGTGCCGTCATCCAAGCCAAGGAGGCTTACACTGGCGCTACCCTGCATGTGGTCAACGCTGCATACGATCAGGGGCCGATTCTTGATCAAGAAAAGCTGCCTGTTACCACGGATAACGCAGACACATTGGCACAAGAAGTTCAACGGGTTGAGAAAGGCATGCTCATCAAAAATTTGCGCCGGATCTGCGCAGATCTCACCTGCCTGGATCGCCCGCCAGGTCCAAGATCCGATACGCACTGAGCCTCGTGATCGGCAGCGAGCAATGTGCGCTATACTATCAGTTCTCTGAGCTACCTCTGTCTTACTATTACTGAAACTTAAGTACTGCATCAGGGATCTGACCCCCAGTGGCGTGCATCTCCACCGTTTCTGACCTATTGGCTCAGAGATGTGTGGAAATCCCGATCTGGAATGTGTCGGCGACCGACTTGAATTGAGAAGTTTCCCAGAATGCAGACAGAGGTAGTTTCAGAGACAACCCCGCACAAACGCCGCAAACAGGCTCTGCGCCAAGCTATGGTGCAATGGCGCAACAGATGGGCGCAAGACGCGTCATCTGCTCATATCCGCAACCAATACTGCAAACTGGCAAGTGCCAGTGCCAAAGTGGCCCAGCTGGGCAGTTTGAAACGCCCTTGGGGTATTTATTTTCACCTGACCGGCGAGCCAGATGCCCGCATCCTGATGCGCCAGAAATGGCTGCGCAAAGGCTTCTGCGCGCCCCGATTGCTACCGCAACAGACGCAGAGAATGACTATGATTCATCTGAAGCCGAAGCGCACAACTAGGTGGCGCAAGAACAAATGGGGGCTTGTTGAACCCAACAGCGGCATGAGGATTGCTGCTCGTGCGCTGGGTGCTATTATCATGCCACTAGTCGCTTTTGACCGCTATGGGACGCGGTTGGGGAGCGGTAACGGCAATTACGACCGCATGCTGGCTCAAGCC
>JBPCXB010000094.1:0-1846 GCA_051008935.1 Gammaproteobacteria bacterium
AACTCAGACAATGCAAAGGTGTCGCCTGGAACTAAATACCTAGGTACCAGTTTGCTGATGAGCAGGTCTTTCAATGCGGATATCCCTTGCAGGCGCACCCGCTCTATCTGTTGATCCCGTTCAAGCTGCCGCTCTGGCCCCTCGGCCCCGTAGCTGGTGTCTAAAAGAGCCATACCGGATACCCGATCAGAAGCCTGACGCCAGATCTCAAAAGCGACGATACCGCCCATAGAAAGCCCAGCTAACGCAAAGCGTTCGGGCGCATCCCGCAACACATCAGCCGCCAGCGCTTGTATAGTACCAGAACGGGTAATGTCCGCTATTTGTGCATCTGCACCAAAATATGCCAGCTGCGCCTGCCACATAGAGCTATCGCATCCCATGCCGGGCACCAACAATAAAGAGGCAGCCATCGTACAATGCTGGATTAGCTGTAGCGTCTGACTCGAATATCTGCCTGTTCTTGATGGCCCGCAAAACCTTCTATTTCGCAAAGCCTTGAGCAATAGCGGCCGATCATAGCCGAAGCCTCTGCCGTCACTCTCTGATAGGTACAGGTTTTAATGAATTTACCAACCCACAGTCCACCTGTATAACGCGCCGCTTTTTTAGTGGGCAATGTGTGGTTGGTGCCGATGACTTTATCGCCGTAAGACACGTTGGTCTCAGGGCCCAAAAACAGCGCGCCGTAGTTGCGCATGTTGTTCAGGAAATAATCAGTATCCCGCGTCATGACCTGTACATGCTCAGAGGCAATTTCATTGGCCACTTGCAGCATTTCTTCCCGAGTGTCACAGAGGATCACTTGGCCATAGTCGCGCCAAGCAGCACCTGCAATATCAGCTGTAGCAAGGGTTTTAAGCTGCTGTTCGATCTCGCGTTGTGTCTCTTGGGCCAGAGCTTCGCTGTCTGTCAACAACACGGCTGGCGAAGTCGGGCCATGCTCTGCTTGTCCCAGCAAATCGGTAGCGCAAAGCTCGCCATCAGTGCTATCATCGGCAATCACTAGAGTCTCCGTCGGCCCGGCCAAAAGATCGATACCCACACGACCAAACAGTTGCCTTTTGGCTTCAGCGACAAAGGCATTGCCAGGACCAACCAGCATATCTACTGCCCCGACGCTCTCTGTGCCCAGTGCCATGGCTGCAACCGCCTGCACTCCGCCCAGAACGTAAATTTCATCGGCTCCTGCCATATCCATAGCCACTACTATTGCAGGGTTGGGGCGCCCTTGATAGGGGGGTGCTGTGGCAATGACGCGCTCAACACCTGCCACTCTAGCTGTAACGACGCTCATGTGCGCCGATGCCACCAGCGGATATTTACCGCCCGGCACATAGCAGCCGACACTACTGACGGGGATATTTTTATGCCCCAGCGTAATACCGGGAAGTGTTTCAACTTCTACATCTTGAAGAGCTTGACGCTGCACTTGGGCAAAGTTGCGCACCTGTGTCTGAGCAAACTCGATATCTTGTTTCTGCTGATCGGGCAATTCTGCGTAGCAAGCGGCAATGGCAGCCTGATCCATACGGAAGGAATCAGGAGCCCATTTATCAAAACGGCTGGAATACTTGCGTACCGCTGTATCGCCCCCAGCCTCGATTTCAGCCAAAATCTCTTCGACTGTATTTTTGACCTTGTTGGCATCGGCAGCTACTTCTTCTACAGATTTTCCTTTTTTTAAATATCGAATCATGGCTGATCAGGTACGCCTCTAGAGGCCTGCTTATAACGATAAAAGGCAATTATACAATCGTTGCATTAATCCAACTTTTTTGCTACTAAAGGCTGGACTTATTTTTTCACTAAAGGCTGACCAAAACAAGTTTGGTCAGCGTTGTGC
>JBPCXB010000095.1:0-1128 GCA_051008935.1 Gammaproteobacteria bacterium
AGTAATAGTCCGCTGGCAACAGGTATAGAAGTAGGCGTCAATAGGCGGCTAAAATGGCAAAAAGCGTAACCTGTTCAGGGTTTGCGCGCCAACATTCGATCTAACTACAGAGGTAAGACATGCCTATTCGAGTGGGCATTTACGGTGCATCCGGCTACACAGGCTTGGAATTGGTGCGCTACTTGGCTTTACACCCTGATGTTGCGCTTGAAGTTGTAACATCGCGCCAGTATGGCCGAAAGCGGCTCAGAAGCATGGTCAGCGCTGATTTGCAACAACTGGTAGGCAACCTGCGTTTTATAGAACCTGAGCCGAAAGCTTTTGAAGGCTTAGATGCAGTATTTATTGCTGCGCCCAATGGTATTGCAGCTTCAGTAGCGCGCACCTTTGTAGGGATGGGGATCCGCGTATTTGACCTTTCCGCTGATTTTCGCTTGAAAGATGCCGCCCTCTGGCAACAGTGGTACGGTCAGGAACATCCGGATCCAGAGTTATTACCGGATGCAGTCTATGGGCTGGCAGAATTTGCACGTAACGAACTGCCTCAAGCGCAATTGATCAGCGTACCAGGTTGCTATCCTACAGCTGTATTGTTGCCTCTGTTGCCCTTGCTAAATGCAAAGCTGCTAGACCCCAGTGTCACTGCTGACTGCGCATCAGGTGTCAGTGGAGCTGGACGCACAGCTGATCTTGCCAATTTGTATGCTGAAGTGACGGAAAGCTATCGCGCTTATAAAGTTTCAGGGCACAGGCATTTGCCTGAAATCCAACAGGCTATACGCTTGCTGACATCGCTGGAGGCAGAGCTGGTTTTTGTGCCGCATCTGGTGCCGATGATACGAGGCATGTTATCCACCATCCATGTGCGGAGCAGTTCGCAAGTTGCGCCAGATCGTCTGCTGGCTAAAGCACGCAACCTGATACAGCAACACTATGCCGATTCTCCTCTGATTCAGGTGGCTTCAGATGGAGACGAGTTGGATACGGCACAGGTGCGGGGAACCAGCATGGCGCAAATTAGCGTGCACCAACCGCACGCGCTGCCTGATCGGCTGATTCTTCAGTGTGCCATTGATAACTTGGGAAAAGGAGCGGCAGGCCAAGCAGTACAGTGCTTTAATCTGGCCT
>JBPCXB010000096.1:0-1402 GCA_051008935.1 Gammaproteobacteria bacterium
CGGCGTAGCAGTTAGCGCATCCCGAGCTGATTTTTGTGCAACCTGTGACAGGGTTCCAAGTGGACTCAGTCCATTCAATGGCGGATTGACTCATGGCGAGGCGGAAGTGCTAATGATGTGGTTAGCCATTTTGACAGCAAGACGTGCGCCCATGTTTGCATCGCTCCGCTGATTGCGCCTATGCTTTGTCCTTGATCAATTTCAGGGCAGTATATCTGTTGCTTGAGAGGGCGACACTATTAAAATCACCTATATAGCTTTGCTCTGCAAAGTCATCTACAGGTGTTTCAGAAGAGCTCTAGGATCGCCTGAGAGGGTGTATCCAGAAATTCTATAGACGCAAAATGACATCATGGCAAGAGCAGATTTAGTCATTCGCTTGGTTGAGTCCAGCATGCGCAATGATAAAGCTGGCTTTAGAAAAGTTGTTGAGGCGCTCATCGCTTCTGAACGCACTAAGCAGCACAAAGTGTTGGCGAGTCAGCTAGAAAAGGCTCTCTGCATTGGCTCCATAGAGCAATCTGCCAGAAATGGCAGCAGCTCTATGCTGGATCAACGTATGAGCAGTCTGCTCCATGAAATGATGCCCCAGAAACAAATGGACGACCTCATTCTGCCTGATCAGGTGCAGGAGATTTGCCAAAGTTTGATTCAAGAACAGCACCGAACTGATCTACTTAGGTCATACAACTTGGAGCCTCGCAACCGCATCCTTCTCATTGGCCCGCCCGGTAATGGTAAGACTTCTTTAGCTGAGGCTATTGCAGAGGCACTGATGGTTCCGCTGTTTGTGGTGCGTTATGAGAGCGTCGTTGGTACTTATTTAGGCGAAACGGCTGTTCGTTTGAAGAAGTTGTTTGAGCATGCCGTCACACGGAAGTGCGTTCTCTTTTTTGACGAGTTTGAAACTCTTGGGAAGGAGCGTGGAGATCGGCACGAGACTGGTGAGATCAAGCGTGTGGTGAGCTCGCTACTGATGCAGATTGACAGCTTGCCGAGTCATGTAGTGGTTATTGGGGCAACAAACCATGGAGAGCTGTTAGATCGTGCAGTATGGCGCCGCTTTCAGGTGCGTATGACGCTGCCTAGCCCAACCCGATCACGTCTGATCGCATGGTTTGAAAAATTTGAGCACCGTATTCAGGTCCCGTTGGGATATGCCCCTAGCACTTTGGCTAAACGCCTGCAGGGTTCAAACTTCGCCGAAGTCGAAGAGTTCGGTACGACTGTTTTCCGCCAGTATGTGCTTGAGCAACCCGGGGGTCACATGGAAGAGATCGTATCTAGAACCCTTCAAACTTGGTCAACTCGGTCGGTTACTGTAGCCCAGCAGAGCAGCTCAGAGCTCTAGCGTGGCTGAACGCCCACTGCTCCTTTTTCCTACTCCTGGAACGGCTTCTCG
>JBPCXB010000097.1:0-1248 GCA_051008935.1 Gammaproteobacteria bacterium
GTGTATATTATCAGGCATTGACCTGACAGTGCACCCAGCAGAAGTAGTAGCTATTACCGGTGCGTCAGGTTCCGGAAAAACCACTTTACTAGCCGCATTAGCCGGGCTTGCTCCTGTTGATGCCGGAGAAATTTGGCTGTGCGGCCAGCCGATACACCAGTTTTCTGAAGAGCAACGAGCAGCGAGTCGTTTGGGCCAAGTAGGCTTTGTTTTTCAGGATTTTCAATTAATTTCAGATTTGACTGCATTAGAAAATGTTCAACTGCCGTTGGAGCTGATGCAGGCAAGCCGCGCAACAGAGCGCGCTGTTGAATCTCTGGAGCAAGTCGGTCTAGGAAGCAGATTACACCATTATCCAGCGCAGTTATCTGGCGGTGAACGCCAACGGGTCGCACTCGCTCGAGCTTTTTGTATCAAACCGCGTTTGCTCTTTGCAGACGAGCCTACCGGTAATCTGGATGAGATTACCAGTCAGTCGGTGATGGATATCCTTCTCCAGCCTTCTCAAGACATGGCAGTCGTGTTAGTTACCCATGATCCATTACTAGCTGATAGATGCAATCGTCAGTATAGGTTGTCAGAAGGACTGCTTCGATAGTTTTTTTGTTCTAATACCTGCGCCATGCCTTTGCCACTGTCCTTGCGCTTAGCAGTGCGTGAATCCTTTTCCACTTCGCTCGGGATGGTAGGCGCCACGCTGTTGCTTGGCATTGCTGTTGCATCCAGTGTTTATGCTGTATCCGCACGTATGGAAACTGCTGCTCTGGGTCAGGCCCGTTCATTTCTAGCCGCTGACTTGACTTATGTAGGTGCAGAGCGCCCCCCGCAGCGTTGGATCAGCCTTGCTGAGCAGCATGGTTTGCAGCATGCACTAGTTGCTGAATTTATGACCATGCTCTATATTGATGACGAAGCTTCCATACTGGTCGCTGCTAAGGCCGTTAACGCGGACTATCCTTTGCGGGGGAGCCTGAGTTCGACGGCGCAATGGCACGATCAGAACCAGCAGTTTATAGGCGATGACGACGCACGCCCTCAACAGGGAGAGATTTGGCTGGAACAAAGCTTGATGCGTAACCTGAAGCTACAACCCGGAACCTCTTTGGGCCTAGCAGACGCAGATTTGTTGATGACTCGTGTGATTGTACAGGAGCCTGACCGGGCCGGGAGTATGGGTGCTTTTATCCCCAGAGTGATGTTCGCGATGCAGGATGTTGAAGCAACAGGAGCCATACGACCTGGCAGCAG
>JBPCXB010000098.1:0-16040 GCA_051008935.1 Gammaproteobacteria bacterium
CAACAGCGGCATGAGGATTGCTGCTCGTGCGCTGGGTGCTATTATCATGCCACTAGTCGCTTTTGACCGCTATGGGACGCGGTTGGGGAGCGGTAACGGCAATTACGACCGCATGCTGGCTCAAGCCTGCCCTAGGCCGATGCTGATCGGGTTGGCCTGGAGTCAGCAACAGCTTGAGCAGATCCCCAAAGAATGCTGGGATTTGCCTTTGGATGCCGTCTGCACTCCAGATGCTATCATCTATTTTTCAGAAAGGGCAAAGCGCAAAGCCTGCTTGGGCGCTTCCAGATTGCACCATCCAGTTAGCGTAGAAAATCCAGATAGGCAGGGTTGGCGCTTTCTGCATGGAATCGGTAGCCGGTTCGGGCCAGATCCTTTTCGAGCTCGGAGAGGGGGGATGCGCCCAGATCAAATCCCACAAATACCCGCGCGTAGGCGGCGCCATGGTTGCGGTAATGGAACAGGGTAATATTCCACCTACCGCCCAGACCGTCGAGGAATTTAAGGAGCGCACCAGGCCGCTCGGGAAACACAAAACGGTAGACCATTTCACGCCCAACGGAACGGGCCCTACCACCGACCATAAAGCGCAGATGCCCTTTGGCCAGCTCATTGTGAGACAGATCACTGCAACGATACCCCAAAGCCTCCATGTGCTTCTGCAAAGATTTGGCTGATTGGCCCAAGTGGCGCACACCAATAAAAATATGCGCCTGATCGGCATGCGAGAAACGGTAGTTGAATTCAGAAACATCACAATCTCCCAAATCCCTACAGAGCTTCAGAAAACTACCAGATTTCTCGGGGATCTGTATGCACAACAAAGTCTCACGCTCTGGTGACAAAGAGGAGCGTTCGACAATATGCCCGAGCCGCTCAAAGTTGGTATTGGCACCTGAGCACACTGCAACGACAGCGCCATCAGAGTCTGGATGCTGCGCACACCACTGGGCCATACCGGCTGTAGCCAGCGCTCCGGCCGGTTCTGCAACAATGCGCAAATCTTCAAACAAGTCACGCACACTATTGCAGATTTGATCGATGCTGACCGTAATCATGTCGTCGCAGTAGTTGAGAATCCAAGGAAACGTTTGGCTGCCAATGCGCCGAACTGCCACACCATCGGTAAACAGGCCCACTTCATCCAAATCAACGGGATGGCCAGCTTGATAAGCACGCCGGCCGCAATCCGAATCGTCGGGCTCTACCCCTATTACTTTGATCTCGGGACGGGTTGCTTTGATATACGCTACCATACCTGCCAGAAGCCCTCCTCCGCCGACTGGTATGAAGATTGCGTCAATGGGTTCCGGGTGCTGGTTCAAAATCTCCAGAGCAACAGTGCCCTGCCCGTATATCACGTCCGTATCATCAAAAGGGTGCACCAGTTCCAGGTGCTCCTGCTTCGCCAGCTGATGCGCTGCCACAGAGGCTTGGTCATAGCTATCACCCACCAGCTCGACTGTGGCACCCAGTTTCTGCACAGCCTGTATTTTTACGTCTGGGGTGGTACGGGGCATCACGATCAATGCCGAGAGTCCGTGATAGGCTGCTGCACTTGCAACTCCCTGCGCATGATTGCCGGCTGATGCTGCTACGACACCCTGCATACTATTACTGCCCGAAGCTCTGGATCTGGATGCCACCAATTGAGCAATACGATGGGCTGCACCCCTGATCTTAAATGAAAAGATGCTTTGCAAGTCTTCGCGCTTTATCCAAGCAGGCCGCCCCAGTCGGGTAGACAGGTTGTATGCGCGTTCGAGGGGCGTCTGCCGCGCTACGGCATAGACTGCATCCGGACTCGCTGCTGCTGTAATCGCATTAAAAGCGCCCTTCAGATCAGGGGGAGTGTAGGCAGGTGTTGTGCTCAAGTGAATTTCTCAAGGGTTGCTATGGCGTTGCAAAGCGATTGCATTCCTACAGATTTTATAGTTCAGGTAGCCTGTACGCCGCATTAGGCTCCAGAGTCTGTGTTAAAATTCGACTCAAATTCCTACTCACACAGTACCGCATTCTTTTTCATGAAAATCGAAACCCAAGCCATCCATGCCGGATGGCAACCCGATCCGACTACAAAATCAGTCGCAACTCCCATACACCAGACCGTTTCCTATGCTTTCGACAGTGCCCAGCACGGCGCTGATTTATTCAATCTGAAGGTACCAGGCAATATCTACACGCGCATCATGAACCCGACCAACGCGGTGCTGGAAGAACGAGTGGCGGCAATGGAAGGGGGTATAGGAGCTTTGTGTGTAGCCTCTGGTATGGCCGCTATCACTTATACCGTGCAGGCTATAGCAGCAACAGGCAATAACATCGTCTCGGTCAGCGAACTCTACGGCGGCACCTACAATTTGTTTGCACATACGCTGCCCCAGCAAGGGATTGAGGCACGCTTTGCGCCGCATAATGACTTGGATGCTCTGGCAGCTTTAATCGACGATAAAACCAGCCTACTGTTCTGCGAAAGCATCGGCAACCCACTGGGCAACATATGCGACATCGAAGCACTGGCTGATCTTGCCCACGCAAAAGGCATTCCCCTAGTAGTAGACAATACCGTCGCCACGCCCTACCTTTGGCGGCCTTTTGAACAAGGAGCCGACATTGTCATCCATTCATTGACTAAATATATGGGTGGACACGGCAATTCCGTCGGGGGTGCCATTGTAGATTCCGGCAAGTTTGACTGGAGTAAGGAACCCAGCCGCTACCCTATGCTCAATACCCCAGATCCTTCCTATCACGGCGTCGTCTACACTGAGGCATTGGGCGAGGCAGCTTTCATTGGCCGCTGTCGGGTCGTACCCTTACGCAACATGGGTGCCGCTCTCTCGCCTCAAAATGCCTTTCTGATCATGCAAGGGATCGAGACGCTTGGGCTGCGTATGGACCGTCACTGCGAGAATGCGCAAAAAGCAGCTGAATATCTGGAACAGCATCCCTTATCCAGCTGGGTCAAATACGCCGGCCTCACCTCTAGCCCATACCATGCACTGGCGCAGAAGTATATGAGCGGACGTGCTTCAGGCATCTTGAGTTTTGGGATCAAAGGCGGCTTTGCAGCCGGAGAAAAATTTCTAGATGCGCTCAAACTGATCGTTCGATTGGTCAATATCGGCGATGCCAAATCCTTGGCAACACATCCCGCTTCCACTACCCACCGTCAGCTGAATGAGCAAGAACTGCTCTCGTCCGGCGTCAGCGAAGACATGGTGCGCTTGTCTATCGGCATCGAACATATCGACGACATACTGGAAGATATTACCCAAGCGCTCGAAGCCAGTCAGGCCTAAAGAACCTCCCATAGTTCTTTTTGCTGCTCGGCGACCCGCCTCTCTGCTTGCAATTTAATCAGATGCGCTAGCAGAGAATGGCGGGCTATAGGGTGTAGCCGGCTGTCGACATCGTCATAGACAGATGCCACCAATTGGTCTACAGATACCTGACCGAGCGTACGCAACCTGCTGACGACCTTAGCTTCACGGCGCAAACGGTGCGCAATCAAAGCAGATATGGCTGTTTGCGGTTCATCAATCACGTGGCCGTGACCCGGTGCCAGATAGGTCAGCTCCAGGTGCTGTAGCATGCGCAAAGAATCCAAGTATTGTTGCATGTCACCATCAGGAGGGCTAATGACAACCGTTGAGCCCTGCATGATATGATCGCCGGTAATCAGCATGCGTTCCGCCTCTAGCAAGAAGCACAAATGGTTCGATGCGTGCCCCGGTGTATGCAATACCCGAATGCTCTGAGCGCCCACTCGCAACAATTCATCTGCTTTTAGGGTACGATCAGGGCGCCAGCCTTCTGCATTGTTACCAGGTGTCATGCAAGCCATGCCCCAAATTTCGGCGCCAGTTGCAGCAGCCAAAGGCGCTGCTCCAGGAGAATGGTCCGGGTGGGTATGAGTCACAGCTATGGCTTGTATGTTCCCAGCTGCAGCCTTGACAATAGCATCTGTATGTTCAGGAAGATCGGGACCCGGGTCTATAACCAGTATTTGCTCCGTACCGATCAAATAGGTATTGGTACCTGGGCCTGTAAACACCCCCGGGTTGGGTGCAGTCAGCCGCACAACCCCTGGCAGCAGTTCAATGGGGCGGCTTACTTCTACCGACAAGTGGGCTAAAGGTTGGCTCATGTCATTCAAAGGTGTGAGTGGGGTTTATTCAGTGGGCGTCATAACCTAGATCGCCGGGCAGGAAACTTTTCCATTGACCATCGACCTGTACGAATTTGGGCAGGATAGCGGGGATGTCCTGCTCAGCATGCCGAGCATCGACAGCATCCAGAGCGCTATTGAAACCGCAAACTGCCTTGAGGTTTGCAATAGTCGGCATAATGAGATTGATTGCTCCAGATGCATTCGCTTCCAATGCAGCTTCTGGCGTCATCCAGCGGCTCTCGATCAATTCATGCCCATCGTGTACAGGCTGTTGGGCAGCAGGCAACGCCGCGACGAAAAAGCGGGTATCGAAGCGCTTACGCTCGACTTCAGGGGTAATCCAATGGGCACTGTAGGCAATGCAATCCAATCTCAAGCGCAGATCTTCATCCCGACACAATTCCAACAACGGGCCAGTCTCTCCTGCATTCAACCGCTTTCTGGTGCTATTCAAACGCTCTTGTAGCGGACCGTCTGGTAGTAACGGGCTGCCATCTGCATAGCTGGCAATCAGAATACCTGCCTCTTCGAAACATTCGCGCACACAGGCCAGCCAGTAATTGAGCCCTCCCTGCTGCAGCTGCAAGCGTGCAGAAGCCTGAAGGTCATCAAGGCCCAGGCAATAGCGTTCTAATTCTTGTGTATCATTGCCAGCATCTAATTTGCCGCCCGGAAAGACATGGAGATTGGGAAATGGGCCTCGAGATGAGCGTTTGACCAAAAACACTTCCGGCTTCTGGTTTCCATTCTTTCCTTCTGGGGCATCCCGCAGCAACAAAATACTGGCTGCTGGACGGGGCTGGGCATCAACAGGTGCAGATCCAGAAGAGTCTGTCATAGTAGGCTATTGTCTGTGGCATTGCCTTTCATTCTACCCTTTGACCTTTTACGGTCAAATTACCATCAAAATTTGGGCTGTTGAAAATGCGGCCACAATCCTCAGATTCCGCACCTCCGCTCTATACATGTATCCCTCTAAAATAAACCCATTGATCCTCACCAACAAAATAGGCTGATGGCCAGAAAGCGCGCATCAATACGCGGCACTCCGCAGTGGTTTGTCGATGCAATAAGCCAGCCCCGTCAGGAACATTACGTACCTGTAGAAAACGGCAATATCTGTTACCAGTTCTGGAAAGGCCCCGCAGATAACCCATCTGCACCTCTGGTATTGCTGATACACGGAAGTGGCGCACACCGCCACTGGTGGGACTTTATCGGCGGAATCTTGTGCAAGAACGTCAACGTACTAGCACTCGACTTGCCGGGCATGGGGGACAGCGATTTCTATCCCGAGTACAACCAGCAACTGTTCTCGGACGCACTCTATGCAGCCACTCAAGACGCTCTGCAGCGCTATTGCGATAGCTCGCAAAAACCGGCTATCTATCTAGTTGGGCACAGCATGGGGGGCAGCCTCGCACTGAATGCCACGCTCCATTATCCCGATATGGCGCAGGGGCTAATGATCGTAGATACCCCCATTCGTCCACCTGATTACGATTATTCATCCCACCAAGGGTCAGGCCCCATTCGCAAAATCCAGCTCTATCCGGGCCGCGATCAAATCCTGAGCCGATTCCGGATCGTACCCTCTCAGCCTCCTATCGCACAATACATCCATGAATATATTGCACGCTATTCCATTCGATTTATCTCCAAAGACAAAGGATGGCGTTGGAAATACGACGACAGCATTTTCAGCTCTATGGGAAAAGACTTTACGCAACGCCACCGCGTCCTGAGCCAGCCTTTCAGCTGCCCTATCTGCCTCATCTACGGAACTGAAAGCATGCTCATGCCCGAAGAAGTCGTAACCTACATGCGCGCGCAACTGGCGCAATCGGACCAAGAAACAGAAGTAGTGCCGCTATGGGGGCTGCACCATCATCTCTTGCTCGAAGAACCTCAGGATTTTGCGGAGCTAATAGTGCAAAAGGTCGACCGCTGGCACGCAAATATTAAGCCTTGAAGGCCGCCTACTGCTACCTGCTAGACTAAAGGCTGGGCTCTTCAGGCAATCGCCTTGTCGTTTCCAGCAAATAAGTATTCCAGAAGTGCATCAATACTGCCTGATAAAAATCATAGTTGTCTTTTCTGGAATAGCCATGCCCTTCATTAGCTGCAGTCAGATACCAAGCCACCCCGCCGTTGGCGCGTAACTCATCGATCAGTGTTTTGGTTTGATCAGCACTGATACGCGGATCATTCAACCCCTGAACAACCATCAGCGGCGCCCGAATTTGCGCCACCTGCCTACGCGGCGAAATGCGCGCCAGAAACGCCCGCATCTGGGGGTCCCGTTCGTCTCCATACTCTTGACGCCTCAAATCACGCATATAATCTGGCGTCCGCTCCAAATAGCTAATGAAGTCGGTAATGGGAGCCAAAGCGACTCCGGCCTTAATGCGCTCGCTGTAGCGAATCAGAGCGGCTAACAAGATATAGCCTCCATAGGAGCCGCCCATCAGGCCTACCCGACGATAATCCAAGCTGTATTGGGATGAAATCCAATCTAATAGCGCGCCAATATCGAGCAGAGCATCTTCGCGCCTAAAACCGTTGTCCAACTTCAGGAAGGTCTTGCCGTAACCGCTGGAACCTCTGATATTGGGGCGGATGACGGCAACGCCCAACTCATTGAGCATGTAATACAGGGTTGCATTAAAAACAGGCAGTGCCTGACTGGCAGGCCCACCGTGGATCCAAACGATCACCGGATGCGGACCCTCAGTTTTGGGGCGATACAGCAATGCCGGAATCAAGCGGCGCCGGCCACTCTTTCCCGAATCAAAGGTCGGGTAAAAGACTACTTCAGGCTTGGGCAGAATGCGATCTGACAGCGGCCCCAATTCGCTGTAGGTCCATCGCGTCAGGCGGTACTTGCCGCGCATCGAAAGTGTGTAGACATCGCTAGGGATCGTAGGGTTGCCTAAAGACAACGCCAGATGCTCATCGGTAGGATTGAATTCCAACTCGTAGATGCGAGTAGCTGCTGCAGCCATGCTATCGGGAAGCACTTCTAAGCGGTTTTTACTCACATTCAAAAGCCGCAACCGATCGAAGCCGTTTTCACTAACGACATAGGCAACCCGAGTGCCGTTGCGCGACACTGCAAAGCGCGTCACATCTCCGCTGGAATGCTGTGAATAAATCTTCTCTTGGCGGGTCTTTAAATCCAAATACCTGAGGCTGACGTACTCCGACTGGCGATCCGACAAAAACCAGATGCCTTCACCGTCTGGGGAAAAGCGGGCTATCGGTTGATAAGCTGCATAAGCATCTGGATCCAGCCTCTGAATCTGCTCCGTATCCAGCGTCAGGAGGTAAAGCCTGATGTCCGTAGAAGAAATGTAACGCCCAACTAACAATCTTTGCCCACCTGGATCAAAGCTCATTGGATACCAGGTGCCTGAGCGTTGCAGTACGGGCCAAGATTTGCCTGTCTGCATGTTGCGTATGTAAATATCGCTGTCTCTACTGTTACGGCTATTGTTGGCAAATGCCAGATATTCACCTTCTGGGCTCCAGACCGGATCAGTATAGCGACCGGCTGTATCCGAAATGAGTTGTACCGAAGATGAAATAGGGTTGTAAAGATAGAACTTATAGTCTTCGCTGCCATTGCTATCGCGCCCGATAATCACCCCCTGAGCGTAATTGGGCGCAGGCGCGACGAACCGGATAGTATCATCAGCAAAGGTCAACTGGGTACGCACACCCGCAGGCTCACGCACAACATGCAGCTGGCTATTCTGAGAAAAGCGGGTTGTAATTAGAATACCGCCTTCGCCAAACCAGCCAACAAAGCGCGCGCTGCGCACATGCTGATACTGCCAGAGCCGATCGGCAATTTGCTGCGGCACTGGTGGGATACCGTCGGCCTCTATAGCATCAGGTAACGCCATAACAGTAGCTTGGGCCATCGGCGCAGACAAGCTCAGTAACAAGCCGATGAGCACACTGGCTCCAAGCGCATACAGTGAGTTATTCGGGATTAACGTGCCACCCATAAAAGAATCCGCATCTAAATCATTCATCGAATCAGAGAACTATAGTATTAATCAATCTCTTCTGTCAGCCCATTCTACTTATTAAGTACTGCACTATTGTGGCAGCCGGTCTATCGCAGCAACCGTCAAGGACTGTGCAGACGATGGACTGTATCTACAACCATACGCGCAATCTGGTCAATTTCTATGTTGACCGTATCACCGGGTTGGAGCGAAGCCAAATTCGTTGCCCCCAGAGTCACGGGGATCAAGCACAGATCCATACGTACAACAGGCGAACCCTCGGAGCGATGAACGGACGCAATAGTCAGGCTCACTCCATTAATGGCAACCGAGCCTTTATGCATGAGGTAATGTCCAGGGTTTTCGGGCAACTCTAAAGTCAATATGCTTTCTTCGTTGCGCTTAAAGTCGATCACCTGTGCCACACAATCGATGTGCCCAGACACCATATGCCCGCCTAATCGCGCATTCAATCTGAGGCTCAACTCCAGATTCACGCAATCCCCTACCCGTAGTAAACCCAGATTAGAGCGCTTTAAGCTTTCGGGGATGACATCAAATGCCAGCCCTACTTGCTGGGCACCAACAGCGGGAATCCGCTTCAAAAGCTCCGGCTGCACGGATGGGCTAGCGTCACGACGATCGGTGCCGACAATCGCTACCACAGACAAGCACAGCCCATTGACCGCCACGCTATCTCCCAGCTGCATATCCTCTGCAACGACCGAGTCGGTCGCTAGCACGAGCAGCAGGCCGCCCTCACTAGCCTCAGAAAAAACCAATTGCCCTTGCGCTTCAACCAGCCCGGTAAACATTAGTGTTTTGCTCCAGCTACCGCCATTGCGCTTCGCATACTCAGTGCAACCCCCAATCTTTTGCCTTGGCGATGGACTCAATACGTATGCCCAGCTCAGTGCGCAAAGATTCGGCTGCAGTGAGAGAGGCGTCACCTCCTTGGACAGCAGGTTCGCACCGATCCAGTGCGACCAAAACCCCCGCTACCTTTGCCCCCATAGAACGCACCAAAGATACCGCCTCCCGCACTGCTGTACCTGCGGTCAAGACGTCATCCAAAATCAGAACCGAGCGCTGGTTCAGCGGAGCCCCTACGCATACCCCTCCCTCACCATGCTGCTTGCGCTCTTTGCGGTTATAGGCTGTATCCAGATCGTACCCTTGTTGCGACAATGCCAAAGCACAGGAGACCGCCAGCGAAATCCCTTTGTACGCAGGGCCAAATAACACATCGATCTGGTGCTCAGAGCCGGCCTGGTCGACCGCTTGCAAAGGCCAATTGCTCACCACGAATTCAGCATAAATCCGACCCAGATCCGCGATATCCGCACCTCGATACAGTCTGCCGAAATCAAAAAAATACGAGCTGGTGCGGCCGGATTTGAGGGTAAAAGTCCCCCGCTGCAGAATCGATCGGCGCTCCAGCAGTTGGAGCAGTTGGGTACTGTATTCAGACAAGGATAGGGTCTAAAAACATCTGCCTAAGCGCTGCTGCCATTTAAATGACTCCCGCCAGCGCCTTGCGTTGCTCTATAAAAAGCTGGCGGCACCCTTCTTGTCCCACATTCAACATACTGTCCAGCTGTTCGCGGCTAAACGCCTTGCGTTCCCCTGTGGCCTGCACTTCGATTATTTCGCCGCTCTCATTGATAACCAAATTGAGGTCAACATCTGCAGTTGAATCCTGCTTATAATCCATATCCAAAAGAATACGGCCCTTAGAATAACCCACCGAAATCGCACTGACCAAACTACGCGCTGGCTTTGTGCTGAGATCGCTGATCTTGCTGATCGCCTCAAAAAGTGCTACGCAACCACCTGTAATGGCTCCTGTTCGCGTGCCGCCATCTGCGACCAGTACATCGCAATCGACCGTAATCGTATATCCACGTAGATCCTCCAGATCGACCGCTTGACGCAAAGAACGGCTGATCAACCGCTGAATTTCATGCGACCTGCCTGAGTTCTGGGCTTTGTGACGTTGCACTCTGCTGTGTGTTGCTCTAGGCAGCATGGCATATTCAGCTGTCACCCAACCCGAGGGAGTGCCTTTTAACCAGCGGGGCTGTGTATCATCAACGGTAGCTGTACAGAGTATTTGCGTCAGGCCGATCTGAATCAAGGCTGACCCTTCAGCATGTGGGCTGAAGCCTCGCTCAATAGAAACCGGTCTAATTTGATTCTGATCTTCTGGTTTCATATGGAGTGTCTTAACCGTTTTTCTAGATGCACAAAAGTCTCATGCAAATTTTATAAAAATATAGGGCATGAATTGCCCAGCAAATATAAAAGGACTGAGTCCTCTCAATCCACTTTTAATGGAGTTATGAAGCTTGATACTCATATTATGAGCCCACCAGATAACCAGCGACTCATAGTCGTATCCGGACCTTCAGGGGTCGGGAAAACATCGGTCATCGCCGAAGTGCTGGCACTGGCTCGGCGCAGAGGAACACCTTTGCAACTTTCGGTGTCCTACACCACCCGCGCCGCCAGAAAAGGCGAAGAAAATGGCAAGAATTATCATTTTGTCAGCAAGGAGCTGTTCCAGCACATGATCCAGCAGCAAGAACTTCTGGAATACGCACTGATCTACGGCGAGTATTACGGTACAGGCCTGAAAGCCATCGAGCAACAGCTCCAACAGCAGGGCAATCTCATCTTAGAAATCGATTGGCAGGGAGCCCAACAAGTCAAAACATTGAAGCTACCGCAAACTTCGGTTTTCATCTTGCCGCCGAGTCTATCCACCTTGAAACAGCGCCTGATGAAACGCCAGTTGGATTCAGAGCAAGCGATTGAGCGGCGCATGCAAGTTGCGCTTACAGAAATGCAACAAGCGGATAAAGCCGAGCATCAGATCGTCAATTACAATCTGGAACAGGTAGCTGAAGCACTGTACCGCATCTGCTGCGCCAGTAACCCCAGTCACTAATAATCAACCCACTTGGGGCTTATGGGCTAACTGGATACGCTTGATTTCAGGAACGAGTCGATCCATTTCGTGTAGTGACCTATAGGATAAATCACGTATTTGCCCGGTGAACAAACGCGCATAACGCCCTTTGATGGCCGCAGCGTGCAACAATCTGCCAAGCGCATCCTGACGGAAGAAGATCCAGCGTCTACGGGCAGGTAGGCTCAGCATGAACACCATTTGTCCACTTGCATTGGCATCCGCCAGCTGCGTAGAGGACTCAAAAGATGCCAGAACGTGCGTGGCCGATGAAAGGTATCGGTAATAAATATCGGTTTGGTCCGATTCACAGGCGACATACTCACAATCTGCCCCTGCAGCTGCTTTACGAATCGCTTTGACAATTTCAGGCGGGCTGTGAGCCGGTGTTACCACCATTAAAGAGCCTTCTAGCTGCTCGGCCAAGCCGATCATCTGCTTGACCCTCCTGCTGGCATGCCGCGGAGACAGCCTGTACATCTGATTGGAAGCCCCGATCAAACCCAGAATTCTGGGCGATTTTTTCTTCAACCGCAATTGACGCGCCTCGGAGCTTTGCCCTACTTGCTTCAACTTTTCGGCATTTAAACCCGACAACCCCAACCGATAGGGCAACACATTTTCAGGCACAGATGCCAGAATGTCAGGCGGGCATTCATGTTCAGGCATTAATACCAGATCATAATCTGCAAAGCTACGGTATTTGGGATAACCGATATGTATATGAAAGGCCGTTGAACCAGCAGAACGGGCTGCACTTGCGACGCTAGACATTTCGGCGCCAGATGTTATCAAGACCTCCGGCCAGGGGGAGGCGAGAAGCGGTGTAAATTTCGCGGCATTGGGGATGGACATACTCAGCCAGGGGTTAGCTACTGAACCGATCGCCTCATGACGGTAGGTCCACCCCATAGCATCAGCTACTACAACAGCAGCTCGGGCCTCATCACTGGGCAGATCGCGGGCGGTAAGAATAAGTGCTTGGCAAGAATCAGACATGGCAAGGCTACTCACGTTCAGGTATAAAAGTTAACATCTGTTGTTTTTATAACGCCTGTGTCCAGGACGCCCTACCAACAACTGTTTTCATAGGGCCGCTACAGGAATACCAATTACAGTATCAATCTTTACGGCTATATATCCATAAGATTTTAAAAGATTACTAGCCCTTGTGAAGCAAGAGCCATCAGGAAAAAACTTCTGGTGAATCTATAATTTCCTTCAAACCTTCAAGATTCTGCCTGCCAGACAATCTAGAACTACCTCTGCACTCACCATTGACCGAACAGCAAACATCAGCAGGCCCCATTAGAACAGCACTGCTGAGTCTATGGAATAAAGAAGGACTAGACCATCTAGCACGTAATTTGCAAGAGCTCGGTATCCGCTTGCTGTGCTCGGATGGCACAGCGAAATACCTGCAAGAAAAAGGCATTCACTGTACGCCGCTATCTGAATTGACCGGATTTTCGGACCTACTCGGCGGACGGGTTAAGACGTTGCATCCAGTTATCTACGCCGGTATCCTTGCCCGCCCGGGTACAGATGAAGCCGAATTAAAACGCCAAAACATCGAGCCCATCGATCTGGTCATCTGCAACCTCTACCCCTTTACAGATAGCCTGGCCGACCCGAAAAACCTGGAAAGCGACCTGATAGAGAAGATCGATATCGGCGGAGTCAGCCTGCTCAGAGCCGCTGCAAAAAACTTCTGGCGCACAGCAGTTGCAGCCGACTCTACCGGTCAAAACTGGATTCTTGATGCGTTGCGCACACGAGGCGCTGATGCTGGGCTCAGCTATGAATTGCGCCGCCGCTTGGCCGCCAGAGCGCTGCAGATCACTAGCGACTACGACCAGCATATCGCAAACTGGCTTGAGCCAAAAGAATCCGACAATCTAGATGCATTGCCCGAAACGATTCAGTGGAACTGGAAACGTCAATCGGTGTTGCGATACGGCGAAAACCCACACCAAAAAGCCGCTCTCTACACGCGCCAACACTCCAGTGCTTCAGAATCAGCGCATGCAACCATCTATGAGGCTACGCAGATACAAGGCAAGCAGCTGTCTTACAACAACTTGCAAGATGCCCAAACAGCTTGGGACGCTGTGTGCCAGTTGGACTCTACAGGCTGTGTAGCCGTCAAACACGCCAACCCTTGCGCGGCAGCCACTGCTGCGAACCTACAACAAGCATGGAAGAAAGCCATCCGAGCCGATCGCACCTCACCTTTCGGCGGCATTGTGGCATTCAACCGCAGGTTAGACAGCGCTATCGCTCAAGAATTGCTAGATTTCGGATTTCTAGAGGTCATTCTGGCACCTGAATTCAGCCCCGGCGCTCTTGACTTGCTGCAGCAACGAAGCAATTTACGCCTACTACAACCCCCTACGCCAGTCGCATCGGCTGAAAGCCAACCACAACTGCAATGGACTGGGCAAGGCAATGCGCTTTTGGTGCAACAATGCGATTCCGTCACTCTGGGCTGGGATCATGTGCAACAAGTGACCCAAAAAGCCCCGTCGGCTCAACAGCTGAAAGATCTGGAGCTGGCTTGGAAAATGGTTGGCTTTGTCAAATCCAATGCTATTGCCTGCGCCCAAGATCAGGCCATCACTGCAATAGGCGCGGGGCAAATGAGCCGCGTATTCAGCGTGCAGATCGCCGGACTCAAAGCGCGCAACGCAAACATCGATCTAGCTGGCCATGTACTGGCCTCAGATGCGTTCTTTCCTTTTCGAGACAATATAGACGAAGCCGCCGCGCTAAATATTTCGGCCATTATTCAACCGGGCGGATCTCGGCGCGACCAAGAAGTCATAGCAGCAGCCGATGAGCACCAGATCGCCATGCTTTTCACCGGGCACCGCCACTTCCGCCATTAACCAAGATAGCTCGAGAATTCCACTAGCATGCAACGGATACTGGTCATAGGCGCAGGCGGCAGAGAGCACGCTCTGGCTTGGGCTCTGGCGCGCGACCCGTTGGTAACAGAAGTGCTGGTAGCTCCCGGAAACCCAGGCACTCAGCAAGAAACAGCAGGCATACGCAATGTTGCGTTGCCCATCGACGATCACGGGTTAATCGCCGATTACGCCCGCCAGCATGAAGTGCATCTGGTCATTATTGGCCCCGAACAGCCTATTGCCGATGGATTAGCCGACCGTCTGCGTCAAAGGGGCATCCACTGCCTCGCTCCTTCAGCTCAAGCTAGCCGACTGGAGAGTTCAAAAACCTTTGCCAAAAATTTGATGGATCAGGCCGGCATACCCACCGCTCAATACCAATCTTTTTCCTCCAGCACAGACGCACTAGCTTTTGCCCAGACGCTGACCACCCCGGCAGCAATCAAGGCAGATGGGCTGGCCGGGGGTAAAGGAGTCGTTCTGGTTCAGAACAAACAAGAAGCGCAGCAAGCCATCCGCATCCTCAGCCAAAGCACAACAGGCGATAGCTGGGTGATTGAAGAATTGCTGCACGGACGTGAAGCCAGCTTTATCGTCCTGACCGATGGCAAAACAGTGCTGCCCCTGCCGACTAGCGAGGATCATAAAGCACGAGATAACGGCGACAAAGGCCCCAACACCGGCGGCATGGGCGCCGTATCGCCCTCCGAAGTACTTACCGATGATCTGTGTAGCCAGGCCATGACCACTGTCATCGAGCCCTGCCTTCAAGCACTGCGCGACATGGATACTCCCTTCTGCGGTTTTCTGTATGCTGGGCTAATGATCCAACCATCTGGGCACCTCAAAGTGCTGGAATTCAACTGCCGTCTCGGCGACCCCGAGGCGCAAGTATTACTCATGCGTGCGCCCGATAACTTTGCCCAACTCTGTATGGCAACGGCGCAGGGGCAGTTGGCTGAATATTTAGAACATGCCCCTCCCATTAACTGGCTCAACCAAAAAGCGCTGACCGTTGTTATGGCCTCCAAGGGCTATCCCGGAAACTACCAGACGGGAATACCGATTACCGGTCTGGAACGACTACCAGAGGACATCAAAACATTTCACAGCGGTACGGCCCTCAACGCCCAAGGCCAACTGGTGACCGATGGCGGGCGCGTGCTCAGCCTGACTTGCGCCGCATCCGATTTTGCGCAGGCGCGCCGACAAATCCATGCAGCAGCTCAGAAAATCGCCTGGCCCGGGGCATTCTGGCGCACCGATATCGGGCTCAGAAATAGCGAATAGCCAGCATGAAAGAAACCACCCTGCTAGATACGCTGATCAATGAGTTGGATTGCGCCTTGACCTCCCTATGGGGGAGCGCCAACAAAGCGAACGCTTGGCCGGACCCCGATGCGGACGAGCAAGCCGCCGAAACTGCCCTCAGCCCCGAACAAATGAGGCACTCAGCGGCGCTCATGCGTATCAACATGGCAGGCGAACTAGCTGCCCAAGGCCTGTACCGCGGTCAAGCTCTTGTTGCCCGCAACCAAGAAACCAAAGAGTTTCTCTTGCAGGCTGCCCAAGAAGAACGGCAACACCTTGCATGGTGCCGGCAACGCATCGACGAGCTGGCAGATGCGCCGAGCCTGTTCAACCCACTGTGGTATTCTGGCTCGCTGGCCATCGGCATACTTGCAGGAGTGTCTGGCGACAAGTGGAGCTTGGGCTTTGTAGCAGAAACAGAGCGTCAAGTTGAGCGCCACTTATCCGAACATATGCAGCAATTAGCAGACCATGATGACAGAAGCCACCATATTCTGCAAAAAATGCGCGAGGATGAAACCCAACACGGGCAGGCTGCACAGGATGCAGGCGGGCAAGAACTGCCGGATGCCGTTCGGTCTGCTATGAGCTTCTCTGCTCAAGTGATGAAATGGGTTGCGAAGAAGCTTTAGGCCCTGGTCGGCTCAGATTGCCAGCAT
>JBPCXB010000099.1:0-7625 GCA_051008935.1 Gammaproteobacteria bacterium
GGGGTTGCAACTGCCGATACACGCACCGTCAACAATTTCAAAGCCGAACGCAATGGCTTTGATCTAGAGCGGCTGGAAAAGCTTGCGACTTATCTGGACGATCAGGTGGAATCAGGGGTACTGCCAAACGCCGCCGTCTATATCTGGCGTAACGGCAAACTGGTCTGGGGCCTGAAAGCTGGTTATCTGGATATTCAGAGCAAGCGGCCTATCCGCAACGATACGCTGTTCAGGATGTTCTCAATGACCAAGCCCATTACGGCTGCTGCCGTGATGCTATTGGTAGATGATGGTCTGGTGTTGTTGGATGAACCTTTGTCGCTCTATCTGCCGGAATTTAAGGAGATGCAGGTACTGGTACCATCAAGTACCGGAGAGTATGTTTTAGAGCCTGCATCGCAGCCTATTCGTGTACGCGATCTGTTGACGCATACGGCTGGACTGTCTTACAACTTCATTCCTACTCCTGTGGCAGCAGACTATGTCCGTCTGGGCATCGAACCTGGCAATCCGGTACCTACCAATGATCAACATCAGTCGCTGCAATCTATGGTTGAAGCTGTTGCTACCTTGCCCTTGGTGACTCAGCCTGGCAGCAGTTGGCACTATAGCGTCAGTCTGGATGTTGCTGGCCGACTCATTGAAGTGGTTACAGGTCAGCGTTTTGAAGAGTTTTTGCATCAGCGTTTACTCCGGCCATTGAAGATGGTGGATACGGATTTTCAGGTACAGCCGCCGGTTGCACGGGAAAAACTGACGGCACTCTACGCTTTTCCGCCTGCAAATGCACCCTCGGGCACTCCGTTACAGCTGATGGACCCTGTACAAGAGGTTAGCGGATGGGTCATTCCGCCCAAAGTGGTATCGGGCGGCGGTGGCTTGGTCGGTACCGGTGCAGATTATATGAACTTTGCCGTGATGCTCCTGAACAAAGGGCGCTTTAAGGGTCAGCAGATCCTGAGTCGGCGCGCTAGCGAGCAGATGCTGACCAATCAAATGTCTCCTGAGTACGGCACGGCCAAAAACCCTTGGCCCTCTTTTATGAATACCGACGTCTCAGTAAGCGGGGTCGGCCACGGCCTTGGCGGGGCTGTTTATTTGGATTATGGCCTGTCGGATTTGCCCTTGACTCCAGGTTCCTATACATGGGGTGGAGCTGCTGGAACCTTGTTCTGGGTTGACCCAGAAAAGGACATGGCTGTGGTGTTTTTAACGCAGGTTCTGGAACTGGGCGAAGGCAAGACCGAGGCCCTGCAGGGTCGCATGGTCAATTTAGTGTATCAGGCACTAGAGGACTAGAGAAGTGCTTGGTGGAGGGGGAAGGATTCGAACCTTCGAAGCATAAGCGTCTGATTTACAGTCAGATGGGTTTGACCGCTCCCCAACCCCTCCTGATACAGCCTGAGCATGGGAGCACATTGCGGCTCAGTAGATTTTAGCACTGTTGAATGGACTGGTCTGTGTCCGATGGATCGTTAGTCTTGATATCGGGCAAAGGATTTGGCGCATAGAGAAAGCATGATGGACTCCGAATTACTGGAACGCCTGCAACCGTTGATTGTTGCTCTGACGCAAAAGCGGCACACTTGGGCTGAGTTGAGTGGATTGAGCGGTCTTGCCCCTCCAGAGTTGGCAGGCGCATTGATCGATTTGGGTATTTTTGGCGACAGCACAGTGGACGCCGTTCTGGATCAACTGCATCCTCAACCCTTTCCACCGCTGCAGCTTTTGGATGCCGATCGGCTTAAAGGCCAACCCGGATCAATAGCCATTGACGCGCTTTGGTCGGTTGGATCGACCAATCGAATAGTGCAACAGAGGCTTCAGAACGCCACAGTAGCGAGTGGGCCAGTAGCGGTAACCTGTGAATACCAGACAGCGGGGCGTGGCCGCATGCAGCGTGTCTGGGTCGCTCCTTTGGCACGCAATGTCATGCTCAGCCTGGGGGCGCACTTGCCTGCTAGTGCTGCTTCGCTTGCTGGTTTGAGCTTAGCAGTCGGCGTAGAAGTGTGCCGAGCTCTGGCAGACGTGGGTTGTATCGAGCGTGCTGGTAGGGCTCTGGGCCTCAAATGGCCAAACGATTTGTTGCTTCAGGATGACAAGATTGGCGGCATTCTGGTAGAGGTGCATCCGGATGAACACGGAACTGTTGGTGTCATTATTGGTGTAGGCATCAACCTGTATCTGCCGCAGAGGTTTCAACAGAGTTTGGACCGACCTGCAGCACATTTGCATGCGCCATCGGTGCGCGATCTGGATCGCAACGCCTTGATCGTTGCTTTGGTTCGTCGTTTTGAGCAGTTATTGACGGCGTGGCCTGATTCGGGTTTCGCGCCCTGGATGGACGCCTTTGAACAGCTGCATCTGTGGCAGGGGCGTCAGGCGCGGGTGCTAGCTACTGCCGATACCAGCGCATCCAATGCAGCCAATACGCCCAATGCACCCAATGCATTAGTGAGCGGCCAGATACAGGGGGTCAATGAAGCGGGGGAACTGGGGCTTCTGACACCAGATGGCCAATGCGTCTGGATTCGTTCCGGCGAGCTATCTCTGCGCCTCAGTTGAACGTTGAGCTGCTGCTTACAGTTGGAAAATACCCGACCCGACCACAGCACCAGGTTCCGTGCGTGGGGTCCGCCAGGATAATTCAGTGGGTTTTTCGCCTTCGTCGTAGTCGGTGATCGTCAGATTGAAGCGCAACTTGCGCAGGTTTATGCCCCCAGGGGTATTTGCAGCTGTATTCTGAGGCGTCAGTGCCTGTAGCGGGATGGCGATCTCCATTGCGTAGCCGTCCTCATTCATTTGTACAGCTGTTTTAAGCCCGATGATCGGCTTGAGTCCCAGGTCTGACAAAATGGGATCCGCAGGTGTATCGACTGTGGCAATGATGGGTACTACAACCTGATGCAGGTCGCCGGTAGCCAGCATTTCTGTCAAGCCCGCATAATTGCGCGACAGGCCGGGTTCTGGGCGCGTGTCCAATACCAGAGTTATAGAGTCTTGTAGCCTGGCAATCTGTTGATCCGATTGCACGATCGAATCATCCAACACTCGGAGCATGATATAGAGGTAGCGTTCATCCCGTGTCAGGTCAAAGGCAAACGACAGGTCGGCTGGCCCTCGGTAGTTGGGCAAACTGCGTTCAGGGCTAGACAGGATGGGGTGTGTGACAATAAATCTGGGTTGTGGCCATTCTGAATGCTGGCCGTCCAGATGCACTCGGTTCAGGCTTCTGCCGATACTGAATCGGTATTCGGGTAGCCAGAAGCGGCTGAATTCCAATGCAATGGGAGTTTCATGATCGGGATTGGCCGTAGCGATTTTGAATGTGGCTTCTAGAGGGGCAATATGACCAAGTGAGAGAGGGGCACCCGTGATCATTAAAGGCACGTTAATTTGCTCTTGTGCTCCGGGCGGCAGGATCATGCTGCCATGGGCGTGTATGGGTTCGTAGCCTTCGGCAACGCTGAAAGATGCGCGCAGATCCACAGGTTGATCGATCAAGTTTTGGATTTTAAAACTAGCGGTCCCTCCTTTAAAGCTGGCGTCTTCGTGTAGATCGGGCACTACCTGAATCGAGCGTTCCAGTGCGTGTCGGATCGAGCGGCCGGTTTCGGTGACAATGTTGGCCGGGTGGATGCCATCCAGTTCCAGATTAGCCAGCTGCGGGCCGCCGTCCGTCATCCTGATTAGCGCAAAGTGATCGAATTCTCCCCAGTCTGTGCCTCGGAGGGCACTACCACCACCAGTGGTAGATAGCGTGATGTAGTTGCTCTGATTGCGGCGGTGCAGGGTGTAGTTGTGGGTATGCCCGGCAAATACAGTGTGCTTGCGACCTTGCAGCATGGTTTCGACTCGGCTCCATTCGGGGTGCACCCGATAGCTGTCCCAGAGCGGCTGGTGAACAAATACGAACGTCCAGCGTACCTCCGGATAGTCATCCAGAACCTCTGCCAGATATTCCGTTTGTTGTTCCAGTTGCCAAGGTGCGGGCAGAGGTTGACCGTTGTGCACCATAGAGAACAGCTCGCTGTTCAGTACCACAAAGAGCGTATCTTTGTAGACAAAGTGGTAGTAGGTTGGCCCAAAGCGCTGCTGCCAGAAATCAGCCATCAGGCGATTGCTCATGTCGTGATTGCCGGCAACGTAGAAAAAGGGCATTTTGAGGCGCGCGACGAAACCTTCAATTTCGTCCCACTGGGCTTGCAGCTCTTGAGCGTCTGTGGTGTAGCCTTCGATCAAATCGCCTACGCTGACGACAAAGGCCGGTTGAATGAGATTGATTTTTTCGAGAGCTTGTGGGAATACGCCGGTCCTGTGTTCGCCCGTGCGGTCAGAGACTACAGCAAAGTAGAAATCTTGCTCGGCTTGCAAGGCCTGATTGCTGGTCCAGGGTACTGCAGGCTGTTGCAGGGGCACGGATATGGCAAATGGCGGGCTGGGTGCCAGCACCACATAGATGGCTGTCAGTAACAGTACGGCGGTCGCTATGCCGCCCAGAGCTAAGCGCACTGGAAAAGGAATTTTCTGTAGAACGCTGCGAGTCGCTTGTAGAGGCTTCATGAGTTGTTCGGATGCAGTCAGGGGCTGTTGTTATTGTAATGGGGCATTGTACCCTCGCAGAGTAATTGTTGCATTGTCGTACTGTAGTACTGTTGTGTTGCCTACAGGGGTAGGGTGTATAGAATGGTTACCGCTGTATAGGATGGAGCATAACGATGGTGATTGGACCTGCAGATGAATATCTGATACATCAGTTGCCTGTTCCAGTCGCACAGACTGCTGGCGAAACAAATTTCTACGATCGCTATTGGTATAACGGCTACAGTTCGGATGGCAGCCTCTTTTTTGCAGGCGGGCTGGCGGTATATCCCCAACTGGGCATAGTGGATGCTGCTTTTAGCTTTATGTATCAACAAAAGCAGTACAATTTGCGCGCTTCACGCCACATGGATGCCGACCGTAGCCGCGCAGAGGTGGGCCCGATCAAAATCGAAGTCATTGAGCCGCTGCGCAGCTTCAGAGTGTGCATCGATGCCCCTGAGCAAGGCTTTGTTGCTAATCTTTGTTTTCAGGCACGCTTTGATCCAGTAGAAGAGATTCGCCACCAATACCGCCCGGGCAATCGAGTCATTCTCGATAGTACCCGTGTCACTCAACTTGGCAATTGGCAGGGTAGGCTTGCGGTACAGGGTATCGAGATGCAGTTAGAGCCAGCGGACATCCTGGGCACCAAAGACCGTTCTTGGGGCATTAGACCCGTTGGCCGTGTCACCCGCCCTGAGCCTGAAAGTGCTACTTACCTAGAGCCGCAGTTTTTCTGGTTATGGGCCCCTTGTCATTTGACAAATACCGGCGTTATCTTGTACCGCAATGACGATAGACAAGGCCAGCCTTGGAATCGGGGGGGCAAATGGCAGGCCGACGCTGCGCATAATCTCTCGGATGTGCGTTTCGAAACAGAGTATGCTCAGGGCACCAGACGCGTCCAGCGCGCTACGGCGTCGGGGCTTTTACCGGATGGCAGAATGCTGGAGTTAGTGATTGAGCCTATACGCAGACCGTTTTTTATGAGCGCTCTTGGCTATATGCATCCCGAATGGGGTCAAGGCATGGATCAAGGGCCATTAGCCGTTGCCTCCGATAGTTACGATCTTACCCAGCCAGATGCCCAGATTCCGCCTTGGTTGCATATTCAGGATTTCAGCCGGACCTATCTGTATATAGATGGAAAAGAACAGGATAGCGGCTGCGGCGTATTGGAGCAATTGCTCCTGGGGCAGCACCGCCCCAGTGGCTTCCAATCCTTGCTTGATCCTATTTTGTAGCCGTTATCTCTGGCCTCATGGATTCTTTAAAGCAACTGCAACCGACATTATCCGCTTGGCTGACTGATTTTTTTAACAGCCCAGAAAACTTGGATCTTGAATCGAGCGCTCTGTTTGACGTGCGCATAACACAGCTGGAACGCGTGTTTGGAGGAGCATCGCGGGAAAGTTGGCGGTTGCACATTGAACTTGCGAACCAACACCGGCGTATTGACAAGCGTTTGTTCATGCTCAGGGCGCAACCCAGTGCTTTGATACAGACCGACTTGGCCGTTGAAGCTACTGCTATGCAGGCGTTTGCGGATACCGAAGTACCAGTTCCGGAAGTTTTGACGGTCGAGATGGCAGGCAGTACAGGTGCCAAGCTGTTAGGAGGGGCTTTTATGTTGGTGGAGGAGTTGTCCGGCGAGGCAAAATCTCCCTTCGATATTGAACCTTATAGCCCATTCGAGCGTCAGTTAGGCAAAGAATTTTGGCACATACTGGGTTGTATTGCCGCTGACCGAGGTGCGGCAGAGCAGTTTGCACGCAATTTCTCCGCACCGGATGCAGATGCCTGCTGGCGCCTTGAGCTTGACAAATGGCAGCAGGTGATCCGTGAGGATAGCTTGGGGCCTGAGCCCATACTGGAAGCTGGCCTGAGGTGGCTCCGGGCCCATCCTCCGCCACCCCCTCGTGCGCTGTCTGTTGTGCATGGAGATTACCGCTCAGGCAATTTTCTGCATGAAGAGGCTAGCGTCACGGCGGTGCTGGATTGGGAAATGGCGCATCTGGGTGATCCGATAGAAGATGTTGCTTGGGCGGCTACTCCGCTCTGGAGCCAGCATGCCCCTTTGCGGCCTGCTGCGTTGATTCCGCTCGAAGAAGGGTTGCAAATCTGGTGCCAGGCCAGCGGCATTGCGTTAGACGTCCATTCGCCCGCACTCAAGTGGTGGTCCGTTTTTGCGGCGGTTAAAGGCATGGCCATTTGGATATCTGCAGGCCATGAGTTTGATTCTGCATCCAACCAGCAACCGGTCAACTTGTTCTCAAGCTGGATATGCAGCGATCTGCACCTCCAGACCCTCGCCAGCCTGCTGGCACCTGATTCTTTGCATTTGCCTCCGGTCTAGATCTATGAAACCAGCCTGTCATCAATCTTTGCGCACGCTGGCAACGCAGCTTTTGCTAGAGCATGGGCCCTCTATGGCAGAACAGTACAGCCAAGCGCAGCTGCAATTGATCGGAACCTGCGTATTGATGGCTTCCGAATATCTGACCAAAGGGCCATACAATTTATTGGCTGAGGACGCTGCAATCAGAGCCTTGCTGGCCGAGCAGTTACCTGTTGCACAGCAAGGTGGCTGCAACCAGTCTTTAGTGGATCAAATGCGCCAAGCTAGTGTGACTGGTAGCCTACCGGAAACTATCGATCAGGCAATTGAAAGCTGTAATGTGTTGCGTGGTATTCTGACGGACTGGCATGCTTGGGTGGAAGTGCACATGGGCTATGACAGTGAGTGCAATCTGCAGATATGGTCGGCTTTGACCACCATCCATCAAAAAAGCCGCATCGAGAGTATGGCTGTCATGGCGCAGTTACGCCATGCGATGGCCAGTGAAGAGAACTAGATGAGGGCTAACCGTTCAGCGCTGCAGCTGGCCATCATCTACGACAATATTGGCGCCGGTTACGGCTTCAGACTCAGGGGCACAGAGATACAAGAGCGTCGAATCTAGTAGAGCAGGTGCGGCGATTCTTTTTCGAGGAAATTGTTCCCAAAAAGCACCTTTGCGGTCTTTGGCACCAGAGGTCAT
>JBPCXB010000100.1:0-10603 GCA_051008935.1 Gammaproteobacteria bacterium
CCCCGACAATGTGCTGGTGAACTCAGTGTTGCCCGGGCTGATCCGCACAGACATGTGGGAGAAGGCGGCAGGTGAAATTGCCAGCCGCAACAATCTAGACAAAGAAGCCGTCTTTGAACACAACTCATCAGGTGTGCCACAAAAACGCTACGGCACAGCAGACGAAATTGCCAGCATGGTCACCTTCTTGTGCTCTGAAGCCGCCTCTTACTGCAACGGCGCCTGCTTCACCGTAGACGGAGGCTCCAGCAGCCATATCTAGAGAACAAGACGGGCACGGGTATAGCGCAACAATAGACCCTACTAGATGGACGTGCGGATAAAATATACTATTTCAATCTGTATCCAATCTATTCCAACTATTGCAAGGATGTAGCACAGGATGCACGTGATTGCTGCATCTGACCTTAGACCTTGAGTAGCTGGCGGATTCTTTGAGCTGAGGCCCAATATGCCGATCTTAATCGACAATAAGCAGGCAAGTGTAGTCGAGCATTTGCAACAGCATCTGCGCGCAACAGATGTATTCAGACTGGTCACTGCTTATTTTTCTATCTATGGCTTTGAAGCATTGGCAACTGAGCTGGAAAATAACCAGCTAGCAGTCAAGTTTTTGTTTGGTGATCCAGCCTCAGCGGGCAATATCGGCGCAGGTGCTAGGCCTGGGCAGCGCTTTAGCTTGGCAGAGAGCGGCCTGTTATTTGGCAGTGATGAGAGTTCTGTGCTCTGGCAAAAAGCTATGGCCCAGCGATGCGCTGATTGGATCAGGGGCAATCAGGTGCAAGTGCGATCATTACGCAAGGCAAACTTTTTGCACGGCAAAATGTATCACCTGCAGGAAGCCAATGCGCAGTCCGTGATAGTGGGCAGTTCAAACTTCACCAAAAGAGGGTTGGGCGCTTCTTCAAACTCAAACCTAGAAATTAATCTGATGGCGCAGAATGAGCAAATTTGCTCTGACACACAACAATGGTTTGATGCACTCTGGCAGGACCAAGAACAGGTTGAAGACGTCAAGCAACAGGTTCTAGACGAACTAGAGCGGTTGTATGCAGAGAACTCGCCCCAGCTGATTTACTACAAAACGCTGTACGAACTGTTCAAAGATGACTTAGAAGCCAGAAGTGAAAGCGACGGCACCCTTGAAGGTGCTGATTTTCAACAGTCCCAGATATGGCAGAAGCTGTATGAATTTCAAAAAGACGGAGCTAAAAGCGTAATTGCCCGTTTGTTGAGACACAGCGGCTGCATTTTGGCCGACAGCGTGGGGTTGGGCAAAACCTTTACGGCCTTGGCCGTGATCAAATTTTTTGAAATGCGCAACGAGCGTGTATTAGTGCTGTGCCCCAAAAAGCTAGAAAACAACTGGCGCACTTATCAGGTTGCCAGTGCCCGAGCGGACAACCCCTTAGCGAACGATCGTTTTTCTTACGACTTGCTGATGCACAGCGACTTGAGCCGCACCAAAGGCAAATCTGGCACTATAGACTTGGCCAACTTCAATTGGGATCAATATGGGTTGATTGTGATCGATGAATCGCACAACTTTCGCAATGCCAGCAGCAGCCAGCGTGATGAAGATGGCAATGTGATTAGGCTCAGTCGCTACGAACGCTTGATTCAAGAGGTCATCCAGAAAGGCGCCCGTTCCAAGGTGTTACTGCTATCAGCCACTCCAGTTAATACTTCTCTACGAGACTTACGCAATCAAATTAATCTGATGGCCAACGGCAACAATTCAGCCTATAGCGAATCATTGCATATTGACAGCGTGCAGCAGGTTTTTAAGACCGCACAAAAAGCCTATGAAGACTGGAGCCAAGCCGGCACAAAAACCAAAGAGGAATTGCTGGAAAGCTTGGGGGGTGAGTTTATGCACCTGCTCAATGGCCTAACCATTGCGCGCTCGCGCAGCCAGATCAAGCGTTTTTACAGTGACTTTATTAAAGAGCAAGGCGACTTCCCGAAACGCAAGCTCACAACACAATACCCTCAAGCTGACAATAAAGGCAAGCTTTCGTATGATGACCTGAATGCTACTATTAGCCAACTGAACTTCTATATATACCGCCCCTCAGACTATGTAATGTCTGACGACGATCAGCACAGTGGTCAAAAGAACCGTGAAGGTTTTTTGGTAGACATGATACGGGTGAATTTTCTCAAGCGGTTGGAAAGCTCAGCGCACGCCCTGCGATTGACGCTTGAGCGCACCATCGGCAAGATGGTGGCGCTTGAAGACAGAATACAACGCTATCACCAAAGTCAAGAGAGCAGTCAAGACGATACTACTACAGACAACCTGCTAGCAGAAGAAGACATTGCTGAAGATGATGAGTTTGTCATCAACCGTAAAGCCATACAGCCTTATCATCTGCGCCATTTAGATACACGCAGATGGCTTGAAGATGTGCAAGAAGACAGGGCAGTCTTGCAAAGCGCGCTGGAAAATGTGCAACAGATTATCCCAAAGCGTGATGGCAAACTGGATGCCTTGAAACAGGTTATAGAACAAAAATCCAAACATCCCAATCGCAAACTGCTGGTATTCACTGCTTTCAAAGATACTGCGAAATATCTATGGGAGCAGTTACAGCCCAGTGCTCAGGAATTAAATCTGACTATGGGTATGGTAGCGGGAGATCAGGTGCTCACCATGGTTGAGGCAGCAAACTTTGAACAGGTGTTAAACCGCTTTGCACCAGTGGCCAGAGAGCAGAGTCAAGCGACCGAAGAAGCAGAGATTGACGTGCTAATTGCCACGGACTGCATCTCAGAAGGTCAAAACCTGCAAGATTGTGATACCGTGCTCAATTACGATATTCATTGGAACCCAGTACGGCTGATCCAGCGCTTTGGCCGTATTGACCGCATCGGCAGCCGCAATCAAACCGTACATATGATCAACTATTGGCCCACCGAAGATATGGAGCTCTATCTAAATCTGAAACCCCGAGTGAATGCACGCATGGCCTTGGCAGATGCTACAGCCACAGGAGATGAAGATTTCCTGAATGAAGACGGACGCGAAGCTGCACAGAAAGAGCTTGATTTTCGGGATCAGCAGGTCAAGAGCATGCAGACAGACATTCACGACTTGGAAGACCTGCAAGATTCAGTGACCCTGAGCGACCTCACACTGGATTATTTTCTGACACAAATCCTGCGCTTTTTAAAGCAAAACAAAGAGAAACTCGACAAGATCCCCCCAGGTGCACATGCGGTAACCAGATGCCCCTCTGCACAATCAGCCAAGGACTTGGGTGTTACTCCGCCGGGTGCTATTTTCTTTTTGCGCCAACACGAAGCGGCCAAAAAGCATCCAAGCAACCCGGTGCACCCTCATTATTTAGTGCAGTCGGGGCCAGACAGGATTCACCGCAGCTACCGAAGTGCTGCAAACATACTGAAGCTGTTTGAAGTGGCAGCTGCCCAGCAGGCTGCCCCCTTATCTGATTTGTGTGACGCCTTCAATAGACAATTAGAAACCCCCGAAGGCAGGAGGTACTACAGTTCTATGGCCCGTCAGGTGGTCGATAACATTGAAGGGACATCCAATCAAGACATGTTAGCCAGCTTGACCCGCAACAAGGCGGCCATAGTGCCCGAGAAAAGCGAGCGACCCAGCGAGAGCAACCTCGAACTCATCACTTGGCTGGTACTCAAAGATGGCGGATGAAAAGAATCATACCCATTGACAAGCACCACACAGATAATAGAATGAACACAAACCCCCCTCTTAGTAGGGTGCCCCTTCAGCCGCTTTAGGTCGTTGGGGCTTTTTGCTTTTCGCTAATAGCGTCCTGTTTTTCTCTTTGCTAAGGCACTCCTCGTCATGCTGCGCGTAGTCGCAGTATCAAGGCGCGTGGTGGTGTAGCGAGGTTAGTGCTACAAGCTGGCTAGAGCATAACTAAGAACGCTGTCGTTTCAGCTTGCTTTCTTGCCCATGAGCCGTTGCCAAAAACTGGGATTTTGCTGCGGACGCTTGTGCATGCGAGAATTGGTATGTACGGCCTGTAAATTTCTGATATGGTCAGAACCGCCAAGCGCTCTGGCTTTGATGTGGCCGACCTCCCAGCCATATTCGTTTTTTTTATTGTACTGGTCGCGGTGGATTTCGTTGCCGAAAGCGTCTGCTCTGATTTGATCGGGGTCTTTGTTTGGTATTGTTTCAGCGTGCAGCCAGACTACTCTCTCTTTCATAAGTTATTCTCATTAGTAGAGGGGTTTGTGCGACAAGCTGGCTAGGGCACAACTAAGTTACGCTGCTGCTTCAGCTTGCTTTCTTGCCTATGAGCCGTTGCCAAAAACTGGGGTTTTGCTGCGGACGCCTGCACCTGCGAGAGTTAGTTTGCACGGCCTGTAAATTTCTGATGTGGTCAGAACCACCCAGTGCTTTGGGTTTGATGTGGACAACCTCCCAGCCATATGGGCTTTTTTTGCCGTACTGGTCGCAGTGGATTTCGTTGCCGTAAGCATCTGCCCTAATTTGATCAGGGTCTTTGTTTGGTATTTCTTTAGCAAGCAGCCAGACTAGCTCCTCCTCCATAAGTCCCTCTCATTGTTTGTGTTTTTAGAAATCTTTCTCTTTCTTTCGATAACAATTTTATTCCAGAGATGTCAGATTCTAACGGTTTTACACTAGACAGGTCTGCTTTCAAAGAGTCTTGAGTCAAGTGACTTTTTTTCTAAAGGCACTCCTCGTCAGGATTGGAGCGCGTGGAAAGGTAGAAGGGGTTGTGGGTGGTGGTGCAGAGAGGGTTGTGTTTAGGTCTTTCTAGAGCACAATATTGCCTGAGCTTTTCTCGGGCAGATTTTAGTAATAATACAATTCTCTTCCTGCACCCCCCTCCAGTGTCATTCCATGCGTAGTGAAACGAAGTCTCAGACTCCAGTCAACCTTCATTCAGCTCACGCCGTGTAAAGTGCTCCGTTTCTCTGGATGCTGCGACTACGCGCAGAATGCCTCAGGCAGCCTTTGGTATTAAAAAAGTAAAGCTCAGTGATGGTTTACTTGCTTCCGGACTCTTTCATCTTTTGTACTATTGCGCCTAGAGGCATCTTTCCTATTACTTCAGGAGGCAGGTTGATAGCTTTAATCCAGCGATCCATATTGGGCAATGAGATGCCGGCGACCCCATCAAAGTGTACATCTTTGAAGTCAGTTTGATCAACAATCATGCTCATTACATTGGATTGTGACAAAACTGCTCCAGACAACTTAGCAGAGCTTAGGTCTGCCGCGATCAGTCTAGCCTTGGTCAGGTTTGCAAAGCGCAGGTCTGACTTGATCAGCTTAGTCCTGAATAGACTTGCATAGCTTAGGTTTGCCTCAGACAGGTTGGCCCGGGATAGGTCTGAAAGGCGTAGATCTGCCCCAGCCAGGTTTACAGAGCTTAGGTCTAGCCCTGATAGGTTGGCCTTGAATAAATTTAGATCGTCCACCGCGTCTTCATGGCGCTTGCTGTTGATTGCCGACAGGGCGCGTACTGCTTCTTCGATATGACTGTCTGGTTTCAACCCTAAATCCAGCGTTTGGTCATTTATGGGGCTATTGTCGCGAACGTAGTGGCACAAAACAGAGACCACATCTTGGCATACTCTGACATCTGTTGTGTCTAGGGCAATATTTTTGAGTGTGCGTATGGCCAGAATCCGGATGGATGGCATCTTGCTAGAGAGTTGCTCGGCGGCTTTCGCCAAGCTTTCTGAGAGCTGTTGTTGTTGCATAATCTGCACCCTTTCAGCGGACAGATATACGGCATAGATAGCCCAGATTCCCCCTACTGATAGGGCGAGGCTGCGTGCAGCTTCGCTGTTGCTGGCGTTGTCAGAAAGCCAGTGCCAAATGCAATACCCCCCGAATAGTACGGCCAGACTGAGGCAGATTACTACCCACAATAGCGGATTGCGCAACTATATCATCCGCATAGTTTGAGTACTTTCGCTGATGGTGTGCAAGGTATTCACCGGTTAGCTTAGCTGCCTATGATCAGAGATTATATTCGTAGCACTTTCAGTTGGGACTGTTTATATTCACTTAAAGGCGTGACTATTACTCTTTCTCTAAAGGCACTCCTCGACAGGATCGGAGTGCGTGGTGGTGTTGAGAGGGTTGTGTTTAGAGCTTTCTAGAACGCAACGCTGACCGATACTGGAACAGTGCACAGCATCCCCTAGGCATCCATTAGTAATTAAAATAAAGCTTGTAGAGGGTAGTCTTCATAGGCTTGCTTTTGGTGCTACGCTTGAAGCTAGCGCTGACCCTAGAAAAATCCTCGACTCAAAGCTAGCATGGAAACAGCAAATTGCTTGCAGAAGGAACAAATGGCAGCTCTGAAGAGGAAAAGCAAGGATGGATGATTTATTATCAGTACTATCATTAATTTTGGTACTCTTCATCGGTATAGCTGGAACATTGGCATTTAGAATCAAGTTTGATGTGAATGCATTTCTAGAAAGGCGCGACAAGAAGCGCATAAAGCAACTTCAATTTATCTGCCCGCACGTAAGGCTTTACTGGCAAGGCGATCAAGTTCGCGTTACACCGCTAATGCAGTCACCCTTTGGGGCGTTGCAATGGCAATGCAGAAAATGTGGCTATATAGATCATACTGACTTCGATGATGCTTACTACAAAGGTTGGCTTACTCGCGAAAAACTATACCTAGAGAGGATGAAAAAAATTGAAAAAATTTTTAGAAAGCTTGGTTTTTCACCTTAGGATTGTGCTTTTGATATAACCCTCGATGCATAGGGCGTAAGGCATGCAGAGTGTACCTTTTCTCTGGATGCTGCGAATATGCGCTTTTTGATGCAGGATATGCGAGGCTCGGTAGCTTATTTAAACAACCACCCCGCCCTAACGGGCACCCCTCCAAAGGAGGGGAATTAGGCCCCACCCGTCATTCTGCGCGCAGTGAAACGGAGTCGCAGAATAACTTTTACTCTTTCGCTAAAGGCGCCCTTCGACACGCTCAGGGCGCAGAGGTGTGTGCGCGAAGCGCACGGGGTGGTTAAAGACGCTGTGGAATAGACTATCTAGCACGCAACGCTGACTGATACGGCGACTACGCGCAGAATGACACTGGAGGGGGGCTGATTGCTTTAGTAGTAAAGCACAAACATTAGGCTAGGGTTTGCTCGATGATTTGGATTTCGGCGGGGGTGAGCTGGTATTGGTCGTACACCAGCTGGTCGATGGCTGCTTGTTGTGCTGAGATGTCGGCATGGGGGTCGGTCTGTTTGGCGGCGATGATTTGATCGACCCGATCAATAAAGGGTTGTTGTGCTAGTTTTGATACTTTTGGGATGGGCAGCCGTTCGACATACTGTTTGGTCCATCTCAAGGTTTTTTTTCCCAGAGAGGCGGCAATTAAATACATATAGTACTTGATGGTTTGTGACCTCAATACAGCCAACAGGTATTTATTGCTATTAGCGATGATATAGCAAGTGTTTTGCGTGTAGTAACTGCCCGCGTCCCATGCAAAGCAACCGTCTGATCCTATATCAGAATACACAATCTTTTCTTGTTCAAATGCGTAGTGATACTCAGTTTTGTCCTGTAATTCAAACCACTGATGCTTGGTTTTTTTGCGGGGTTTGCTTTTATTTCCTAGTTTTGCACCCGATTGCTCCAGCCTTTCTTTGCCAAAAGCCAGCAAATGTTTTTTGATAGCAGGGTAGTTGTCTATGTTTAGGTGGGATGGTAAAGTGGCGATCAGCCATTGACCAGCCCATTGGATGTGGTAGGGTTGAATGTCTTCGCCTTTCAATGTAGGTTTTATGATCTCAGCGCTTTTGGGGTCTTGCTGAATGAGTGTGTCGCGTGTGTCGGTGTCGATAACAAAGGCTTTATCACGACCGGTGGTAACGCCGCGACGAATTTCAATATCCCAGTTTTTTAGCTGCTTGCCGGCGGCTTCTATTTTTGCTTTCAGGGCCTGTTCATGCGGTTGTTGCAAGATGTAGGCGCTGGCGTTGGTACCCAGCGCTTCGAGCGCCATGTTCTGCAGAGAGTGTTGCGGGCCGGGCAACTGAAAGCCGTATTTAAAGTTGGCCGCCTGTTGTGCCTGAGCGCCGGCGGTGCTGCACAGCAAAATGTTGGTATCTACGGTGGCTTTAAAGATCTGCTGGCCTTTAAAATCAATCAGCTGCTGTATCTGGGCACCGTCTTTGAGAAAGGCGCGCAATTTGCCCCCGTATTGTGTGCGCATCCATTTATTAGAGGTGATGTAGCACAGGTGGCCGCCATCGGCCAGCAATTGCACGCCCTGTTCGTAAAAATACACGTACAGGTCGGCTTTGCTGGTGTAGGTGTTTGGGTAGCTGGTTTCGAATTGAGGCTTGTATTGTTTGATGAGTTCATGGCGCACATAGGGCGGGTTACCGATAACAATGTCAAAGCCCTGTGTCTCGCCAAACATCCATTGGGGGTCAAACCAGTCGGCTGCGGTGTTTTGGTCAAAGGGGTTCCAATGGGCTATTTTTTCTGCGGCATCTGATTCGGCACCCCTCTCTTGCAGGTCTTTGGCCAGCTGCTGCTGTGCTGCATTAAATTCCTCGGTGCAATCCCGTTTGGCTTGGCGGGTTTGGGCGTGAAAGTGCCGCTCTCTGATTTGGGCCAGTTGGGCCTGTGTGTCGGTAACCTGTTTTTCAAATATATTGCGTTGTTTGGCCAGGCTGACTCCCAGCAATGTATCGGCGTTGACAAAGCGGGTTTCTAGGTTGGGCAGGGGTTGGATGCCATAATTGTCGGATGGGTCGCTAGTGGGCTGTTGTTCAATCATCAGCGAGATGAAAAAACGCAGCCGAGCTATTTGGCAGGCGACAGGCTGGATGTCTACCCCATAGAGGTTGTTTTGTATGAGGTACAGCTTGCGACCAAAATCGCCCGAATAGCGCTCAAAGGTGTGGTTGATTTCTTGCAACCGTGGCTGGCGTTCGGCTGAGTCCAAGCTGCCGAAGGCGTGCTGGGTTTGTAGGGTGGCGCGCTCTACTTGTAATTGCTTCCAGTGGGTATTGTTGGGGTCTAGCCGTTGCAGTGCCAGCACCAGTTGGTGCAGCATGCCCATGGGGAAGGCGCCACTGCCGACAGCAGGGTCCAGCACTTTCAGCTGGGCAATGGCCCGCGCCAAAGCCTGGGTTTCGTGGGCTTCAAAAAGCTCACTGGCATCGTTGCAAGCGTCGGTGGCGTCCAGCAGATAGCGCAGCCGCTCTTGAAAAAATGAGGCGCTGTTTGCAGTGCCCGCATCAGCTGGTTGCACCTTGCTGCTCAGGTGGGCCAGCAGAGATTCTTGCGCCATATAATCCACCACCTTTGCCGGCGTGTAGTACGAGCCGGTTTTTTTGCGGGCATTTTCGCTGGTTTCGGGGTTGTAGGCGGCTAGCAGGTTTTCAAACACCTGGCCCAACAATTCGGGGTCAAGGGCTACATCCTGCTCGATGGGTGTGCGCTCTTCCACGGTGAACTGATATTTGTTCAGCAGGGCGAACAGGCCTTGTTGGCTGTCAAAAAATAGCCTATCGGGCACGTGAAGCTGCTTGCGGTGTGCGTGATTGTCGGTAAAGCAGTCGATGCGGTAACCGCCGTTGCTGGTGGCGGCTTCTGAGTCCAGGCAGTCAAACAAGCCGCCGTTGATGAAGGGAGTTTTCTGCATCCATGTTTGCAACTGGCTGGCATCCTGCATCAGGTCTTGGTAGCGGTAACGGTTGAAATTGCGGTGGGTTATGTTGGTTTTGGTGCTGAACCCCCGTTGGTTGATCTCGGTATTTAAGGTGGCAAAAAATAGGTTTTGCAGCACGGCACGGTAATAATGGCCTTGATCCGTATAGTGGTCTGTGTCGTCGTTATCGTTATCGCCACCAAAATGCTTTAGCAAGCCGCTTGCTTGCTGTTGATCAAAGAGCTCTGGCGCTACCAGACCTTTTTCTTTAATAAACCATACAAACAGCAAGCGGATGATCAGGCGGATGACATGGCTTTCGGCGTTGCGATCTTGCTGGTGTGGAAAGGTAGCGTTTTTACAGGCCCATTCAAACCACGCAAAAAGTTCTTGATAAAAATGCTTGTTCAGCGTTTCGCCACTGAGGGCGTGCAACAGAGCTTTATGCAACTGGTCGAAATTGCGAGCTTTTCTTGCTTTTGTAATCCATTTGAGGCGCTGCGACAGTGACAGGTCGTGCAGTATGTTGATATGCCCTGCGTGGGGGGTGAGGCAGTTGATGCCCCGCAGCAGAGAGACTTTGCCCAATACGTCTCGGGCAGCATCTGTTTTGTGTTCTCGCCGGTCGGCAAAGGCCAGAGTAACGCTGCTCTGGTGGCGAAACAGCACAAACACCGGCATGGGAAACCGCTTGCTTATTTCGCGCGTTAGGGCGGCATAGTCACCGCGGCTGTAGTTGCTGTGCAAGTCTTGCAGATCGGCTGCCGCAAATAGAAAGGACTGGATGTTTTCTTTTTCAAAATCCAGCTCAGGGCTATCTTGCTCGGCTTTAATATCTTGATCGGTGATTTGAAACAGCAGCTGTATGGAGCGGACTTGCCGCTGCATTTTTTGCTGCGATTGAGTAGCAGTAACTGTTGTGTTTAGCGGAGGGA
>JBPCXB010000101.1:0-2279 GCA_051008935.1 Gammaproteobacteria bacterium
ACCAAATCAAGGAGATGGCCTACAAGATGAAAGAGCATTTACTGGCCGGGAACATCCGGCGTCTGGCAGAAGTGCTGCATGAAAGCTGGCTGGCCAAGCTCAAAACAGCAGATGCCATAGCAACCCCCGAGATTGAGCGCACCTACCAGCTCGCTCGGCAAGCTGGTGTCTGGGGCGGTAAGGTATCGGGTGCCGGCGGCGGCGGATTCATGATGTTGATTGGCGATCCACTGCGTCGCCATCATATTCTGAACGCCCTGCCCGCTACCGGGAACCAAAACGACAGTTGCCACTTCACCCAGAGAGGGGTCCATGCCTGGCGAGCTAAATTCTGATACACCCAGCCCTGCGGCTTTTTTGGATCGCGACGGGGTCATCAACAGGGAAGTCGGCTATGTCGGAACCATTGAACGTTTTGAACTGCTCCCCGGCGTTGGGTCAGCTTGTCGCACTATCGGCGATTTGGGCTACAAGGTGGTCATAGTCACCAATCAGGGTGGCATTGGTTTGGGCAAATATACCCCGGCCCAATACGACAACCTGACTAAACACATGCTCTCAGAACTGGCCAAGGACGGCGCACAGATTACCGCTGTCTACCACAGCCCCTATCATCCCGATGGCGACGAGCGGTATGCACAGTGGCGCACTTGGCGCAAACCCGAGTCTGGGATGATTCTGCAGGCGGCACGGGATCACCATCTGGATTTGTCCGCATCTTTTCTGGTCGGCGACCATGCGAGAGACATTGAGGCAGCCCGCAATGCGGGCATTGAGCGCAATTTTTTTATTGGCTCGTCGGCACAGGCTCCAGACGGGGTACAGTGCTGTGAATCGCTGCTTGAGGTCGCTTCTATACTCGCCACCTGATATACCCCCACACAGCACCAAGGACAGGCTGAGTCAGGATTTGAGGGTACGTCCTCTATGACGCATATAGAAAGCCACTGCCCACATATCTCGAAACAGCAGGCTGTGCGTGCCTTTGGAGTAATAGATCGGAGCTGTCTTTTTGAAACTGGTGCGGCTGATTTCTGCCGTCTCGTCATCTGCCAACTCCCGCAAATGCTCGATCATCACCCCTTTTGCTACTACCTCGATTGGGCCACCTGGAACCCAGCGCGACAAATCTTGCCACCAAGTATCCATATGATTGTTCTCGCCGTAGTTGCCCGTCAGCTCAAAGAGCCCTCTGTGCACAGCGGGAAAAATATTGCCAGCCCTGCCGTCTCTGGCCAGAGTCACCGGATTGGTGGGAGGACACAAAACAGACAACCTATCTCTGTTGGCCGCAGCCACCTCAAACCATTTGTCATTGGCAAAGCGCGCGTCGTCGCTAAAAAACCACAGGTAATCGCCTTTCGCCACTGCCGCCATCTCATTGCAAAAGCGGTGCATGTCTATATAGCCTTTGCCTCTGGAACCCACGATCAACTGCATGGAGCAAGGCGCACAATAGGCGGGCAACTTATCCTGTATCGCCAGTAGGCTTTCATCGTCGTCGTCTATCAGCACAATAATCTCGACCAGCTCGGGATGGGTCGCGGTATCGCGAATATTTTCCAGAGCCTCCCTCAGCCACTCTGGTCTGGCGCGCGAAGGCAACATAAAGGAAATGACAAATTCACCCGGTTCAAAATCCGCCGCAGCCTCCGCCCTCGCCTTGGCATACTGGAACAAATCCGGGTAGCGCCAGCGAAACAGATGCAGGCTGAACCACATGCGCACATACCTGCGCACCGCTCTGGAGGGCACTCTGAAACCCCATTTGGCAATGCGGGACGGCAAGTTTTTTTGAACAGGCATGGCAGTGTCCTCGAATTACAGACCGAAATCTGGATACAGGTCGCGCAGAAAGTCGTCATCCTCACTCGGCTGCGCAGGCGGAGCAAAGAGGGCGGCATCAGCTTGCAACAGGCTGGTGGCCAGAAAGGAATGCACCACCTGCCTATCCCCGATCAACGCCGCCAAAGCTTTGCGGTTCAGGTAGGGCAACAACCGAAACAGCGGCTCTGCCAACAGGGCTCTTGCAAAGATAAAACGCCCATAGCCCAGCGGCTCGGCATCGTCACCGCCGGCAAAATTCACTGCGTTCTGCACCCTGTACCGCGGCAATTGCCCTTGCCCTTGCTCTTGCCCTGAGGGTTGCTCGCAAAACACGCCGCAAGTGGCGGCGACCAAAGCTTCTGGATTCGCCCGCACAAGGCGCGCCTGCGCCGAAAGATGATTGTGGTGGATGCGCTCATAACAGGTGACTATTGTGAAGTAATCGCACGCCT
>JBPCXB010000102.1:0-1893 GCA_051008935.1 Gammaproteobacteria bacterium
CAAGCGTGAGCAGATAGATGACGATATTTGGGAGACGGCTCTGCGCGAGAGTAATGAAGAAATTGGCCTAGAGATTCAGACTGCAAGCAAGATCGGTCAACTGGATCGTTTTACCTCTCGTTTTGGATTGGAAGTGACGCCCTGTGTGGCTCTGGTCAGCGATCAGCATTGGCAAGCTGCTGCCAATGAAGTAGCAGCAGTGTTTACCATGCCTATTGAACGTTTGCTGCATGAAGAACCGGATTCAGTCGATCATTTTCACAAAGATGGTCAGGAAATGTTCGTGCCTAGGTGGCGTAGTGCAGAGGGTATGGAAATTTGGGGCCTGACTGCTCGAATTACCGTGGAGTTTCTGCGCCAGGCTTGTGGCGATCAGCGCACATTGACTAATTGGTAATCGCAAGGCGATGGCGCAGGATCACAATATGGATGTAGCAAAGGGTGTGCTTTGAATTTGGAGACCGCGCATGAGCCTATATAAACTGGAAGATGTCGCACCCAAAGTGCCGGCAGATGACCAATACTGGGTAGCCCCAGATGCGGCAGTGATTGGCAATGTGGAGTTGGCTCCAAATGTCAGTATCTGGTTTGGAACAGTGCTGAGAGGGGACAATGACCCCATTATTGTTGGTGCTGGTAGCAATATTCAAGATCAATCCGTCTGCCACACGGATATCGGCTATCCGCTTATTATTGCCGAGGGGGTGACAGTGGGGCACCGGGTCACCTTGCACGGTTGCACTATCGGTGCATATAGCTTGATTGGCATGGGGTCTACTATTTTGAATGGCGCAGAGATTGGCGCAGAATGTCTGATTGGAGCTGGAGCTCTGGTATTGGAAAATGCTAAAATTCCTCCTCGTAGTCTGGTAGTTGGTTCACCTGCCAAGGTGGTGCGTACCCTTTCTGATGATCAGGTAGAAGGGTTGAAGCTTTCCGCTCAGATATACATTGACAACAGCAAAAGATTTCGCCGAGGGTTGCGCTTGGTTCGTACTACAGGAGACTGAGATATGAATGACGGTAAGCAGCAACCACCTCGCCCACCTAATGGGCCTGCCACTACAGGCAATCCTTCAGGTGGTGGCAGAGGTAACAACCCACCAAAAAAATAGCCAACAGCCTGCTGGCTGTTGCAGTATTTCAGACATCAGGAGTAGAGGACGTTGACTTTAGAGCGTATTTCTTATAGAGCCGCTGAAGACAGCGTGGAGCTGGTGGGTGCCGTTGCGCGGCCATCTGGTGCTGGCCCACACCCTGTGGTATTGGTGGCGCATACATGGGCGGGTTGCAATGATTTTGTCAAACTGCAGGCTCGCAAGCTAGCCGATATGGGTTACATCGGTTTTGCGATCGATGCATACGGCGGCGGCGAGGTATCGAGCGATATCCCGACCAATGCACAGCGGATGCAGGCCCTTCTGGATGATCGGGCGTTGCTCAGGCGCAGATTGGATGCGGCCCTTCAGGCTGCACGTCAACTTGCGGGTGCTGATGCTGACCGCGTTGGCGTTATGGGCTATTGCTTTGGTGGGCTGTGCGCTCTGGAGCTGGTGCGTTCTGGAGCAAAATTCAAAGGTGCGGTCAGTTTTCACGGTCTTCTGTCAGGAGCAGAAGGTTTGCCGGCTCAACCGGCTCAGACCCCAGTATTGGTATTGCATGGCGATTTGGATGGCTTTGTGCCTGATGAACAAATTGCATCATTCCGCGCTGAGATGGATGCCGCAGGGGCCGATTGGCAGATGCACATTTACAGCGGCGCCCGCCATAGCTTTACCGACCCTGACAGCGATAATCCTGAACTGGGTACAGGCTATGATGCCAATGCAGACAGGCGTTCGTGGCAGGCAATGAACACCTTTTTTGCAGAGGTGTTTGCCTGAAGCTAGGTTC
>JBPCXB010000103.1:0-1914 GCA_051008935.1 Gammaproteobacteria bacterium
CAAGCGTGAGCAGATAGATGACGATATTTGGGAGACGGCTCTGCGCGAGAGTAATGAAGAAATTGGCCTAGAGATTCAGACTGCAAGCAAGATCGGTCAACTGGATCGTTTTACCTCTCGTTTTGGACTGGAAGTGACGCCCTGTGTAGCTCTGGTCAGTGATCAGCATTGGCAAGCTGCTGCCAATGAAGTAGCAGCAGTGTTTACTATGCCCATCGAACGCTTGCTGCATGACGAACCCGATTCAGTCGATCATTTTCACAAAGAGGGTCAGGAAATGTTTGTGCCTAGGTGGCGTAGTGCAGAGGGTATGGAAATTTGGGGCCTGACTGCTCGAATTACCGTGGAGTTTCTGCGCCAAGCTTGTGGCGATCAGCGCACGTTGACGAACTGGTAATCGCTAGGCAATGGCAAAGGATCACAATATGGATGTCAGCAAAGGATGTGCTTTGAATTTGGAGACCGCGCATGAGCCTATATAAACTGGAAGATGTCGCACCCAAAGTGCCTGCAGATGATCAATACTGGGTAGCCCCAGATGCGGCAGTAATTGGCAATGTGGAGTTGGCCCCAAATGTCAGTATCTGGTTTGGGACAGTGCTGAGAGGGGACAATGACCCTATTATTGTTGGTGCTGGTAGCAATATTCAAGATCAATCCGTCTGCCACACGGATATCGGCTATCCGCTTATTATTGCCGAGGGGGTGACTGTGGGGCATAGGGTCACATTGCACGGTTGCACTATCGGCGCATATAGCCTGATTGGCATGGGTTCTACTATCTTGAATGGCGCAGAGATAGGCGCAGAATGTCTGATTGGAGCTGGAGCTCTGGTATTGGAAAATGCTAAAATTCCTCCTCGTAGTCTGGTAGTTGGTTCACCTGCCAAGGTGGTGCGTACCCTTTCAGATGAACAGGTAGAAGGGCTGAGGCTTTCCGCCCAGATATACATTGACAACAGCAAAAAATTTCGCCGAGGATTGCACTTGGTATCGTCATAAAAGAGGACTGAGAGATGAATAACAGTAAGCAGCAACCCCCTCGCCCACCCAATGGGCCTGCCACAACAGGTAACCCCTCAGGTGGCGACAGAGGTAACAACCCCCCTAAGGGGAACACACCGCCTAATAAATAGCCAACAGCCTGCTGGCTGTTGCAGTATTTCAGACATCAGGAGTAGAGGACGTTGACTTTAGAGCGTATTTCTTATCGAGCCGCTGAAGACAGCGTGGAGCTGGTGGGTGCCGTTGCGCGGCCATCAGGTGCTGGTCCACACCCTGTGGTATTGGTGGCGCATACGTGGGCGGGTTGCAATGATTTTGTCAAACTGCAGGCTCGCAAGTTAGCCGATATGGGTTACATCGGTTTTGCGATTGATGCATACGGCGGCGGCGAGGTATCGAGTGATATCCCAACCAATGCACAGCGGATGCAGGCCCTGCTGGACGATCGGGCGTTGCTCAGGCGCAGATTGGATGCGGCCCTTCAGGCTGCTCGTCAACTTGCGGGTGCTGATACTGACCGCGTTGGCGTTATGGGCTATTGCTTTGGTGGGCTGTGCGCTCTGGAGCTGGTGCGTTCCGGCGCAAAATTCAATGGCGCGGTCAGCTTTCACGGCCTTCTGGTAGGGGCAGAAGGTTTGCCGACTCAACCGGCCCAGACCCCGGTGTTGGTATTGCATGGCGATTTGGATGGCTTTGTGCCTGATGAACAAATTGCATCATTCCGCGCTGAGATGGATGCCGCAGGGGCCGATTGGCAGATGCACATTTACAGCGGCGCCCGTCATAGCTTTACCGACCCTGACAGCGATAATCCTGAACTGGGTACAGGCTATGATGCCAATGCAGACAGGCGTTCGTGGCAGGCAATGAACACCTTTTTTGCAGAGGTGTTTGCCTGAAGCTAGGTTC
>JBPCXB010000104.1:0-3018 GCA_051008935.1 Gammaproteobacteria bacterium
TCGACATAGCGCTCTGATTGTCTTGCGCTGTCGTGAACTCGCGCGCCTTGATTGCAGGAATAGGCGTATTGCGGGGAATCACTGTTTCTGTCAGCCCGCCCAGCATTTCAATACCCAAAGACAGCGGTACCACATCTACTAGCAAAGAGCCGGCACTGGGCTGAGAGAGCGCACGGGCATGTAAGGCTGCACCCAGAGCAACAGCCTGATCCGGATCAATGGATTGGTGCAAGGGGCAGGGGAAAAATTCCGCAACTTGATCGATCAAAGGTTGCAGGCGCGTAGAGCCGCCCACAAGGACGACGGCTTGTAAGTCTTCGCGCTCTATCTCTGCTTCACGCAAGGCGCGGCGGCAAAATGCCAAGGTCCTTTGAATCAAACTCTGACAGATGCTGGCCAGCTCTGGCCGATCACATCTATCAGTGTAGCTCTGCACAGAATCTGGCGCTCCGGCTTCAAACACAATGTCTGCGGTACTCTGATCCGACAATTGCTCTTTAGCTGCACGGCACCTCTGCATCAGCGCATGGGCCTGTTGCGGCTGCAAATCGGCGGGCTGTAGCTGATGCCGCTCTAGCACTGTTTGCGCCAGGGCACGGTCGATATCATCGCCGCCTAATGCGGTATCGCCTGAGGTTGCCCGCACTTCAAAAACACCCTGCCGCTGCACTAATACCGAACAGTCAAAGGTACCGCCGCCCAAATCATAGACGAGCACTTTTTCAACAGCTTGCTCGTGAAGCCCATAGGCCAAAGCAGCAGCTGTGGGTTCGGCAATCAGGCGTAATACTGGGATGCCGGCCAGCTTAGCTGCATTGAGGGTGGCATGACGCTGGTTGTCATCAAAATAGGCTGGTACTGTTATCACGGCCCCTTCCAGCGGGCCACCCAAATGTTCCTGAGCTTGTTGGGCCAGCTTGGCCAGCACCTGTGCGGATAAAGCCTCCGGGGCCTGCGCCGATTCCAGCTGATTGGCAATACTCAAAAGGGCCGGGGCATCTGGTTGCGCCGATGCCTTGGTAATAGCGAAAGGCAAAGATGCTGCCTGCAGTTCGCCTGCGCTTTTACCCATGGCCCGTTTGAATGAGACGAAACAGGGCCTGCTCGTACTCTCGGCTTGTTCCAGAGCGGGTCGGCCGACCAACGGCGGATCGGGGCGATACCAATATACCGCAGAAGGCATGAGCGGATGCCCGTCGATAGGCAAAATGTCAGCGCTATCGGCGCTTTGAGGCAGTGCAATCAACGAATGGGTGGTGCCCAAATCAATGCCGGCCAGACGCACTGGCGGCTGCTTTTTAGATTCTTTAAGGGCCGCTTGACCGGGTTCTGTGATTTGGAGTAATGCGCTGGCCATCAGAGGATATCCAACAATTCATCCTCGCGTTCAGAAATTCTAGACAGCAGGCGGTCTGTGAACAATAATCTCTGGTAATGCAGTGTGGCGGCTCCGGTATCCTGCTGTGTCCAAGCTGCTCTGAACGCTTCTGCTATCTGCTGAAAGCATTGGCGGCTTTTATCTCTAAAGGCCTCCAACTGTTGAAGGGTGCTAATTTCTTGTAATTCCGCACGCAATTCGAATTGCTCGGTCAGTTGCTCCTGATTCAGCTCTGAGCGATTTTCTTCGGGGTCAATGCCGGCCACTCTGAGGAGGCATTGCGCTCTGCCTACAGGGGTACGCAAAGCGCGGTAGGCTTCGTTTAAACGCGCCGATTCCAGAGCTTGACGCTCTTCAGCTTGCTGCGCACTTAAATCGCGATGCTGCTGATCTGGATGGTGCTGCTGTTGCAGCTCATAAAAGCGTGCTTCTAACTCTTCAAGGTTCAGGTCAAAGGCTGGGGCGATGCTAAAGACCGAGAAATAGTCGTTTCCGGTCTTAGTTGCGCCGTCCAAACGCCCGAGTGAACTCATAGATTGAAGCTCTCTCCGCAGCCGCATTCGCTGGTAGCATTGGGGTTGGAAAAACGCAACCCTTCATTGACCCCTTCGCGTACTAGATCCAGCTCAGCGCCATTGAGATAAATCAGGCTGTCGGGCGCCATAAAGAAGCGCACGCCAAATTGGTCCAGAACAATATCCTGCTCAACCGTTTCGTCTACAAATTCCAGCACATAGGCCATACCGGAACACCCAGACTCGCGCACACCCAAGCGTATGCCCAGCCCTTTGCCGCGCACGGCCAGCTGGCGCTGAATGTGTGTGGCGGCCTCTTGGGTAACCCGGACTGGCGCTGTTTCAGTGGCTTGCATCTTGGTCGACTGCCGCCGGCTGTACAGATGAAGCCTCCGAAGTTGGCTGTTTGGATCTGAAATCCTTAATCGCTGCTTGAATGGCATCTTCAGCCAGCACCGAGCAATGAATCTTGACCGGTGGCAACTCCAGCTCTTGCGCAATATCATGATTGCGAATTTCGCCAGCCTGCTCCAGTGTCCGCCCTTTGACCCATTCAGTCAACAACGAACTGGAGGCAATGGCTGAGCCACAGCCATAGGTTTTGAAGCGGGCATCTTCAATAACGCCAGCATCATTGACCTTGATCTGCAGTTTCATGACATCTCCACAAGCAGGGGCACCGACCATGCCTGTGCCGACCTGAGAGTTGTCTGTATCCAATTTACCGACATTACGAGGGTTCTCGTAGTGATCTAATACTTTTTTACCGTAAGCCATTTCTGTGCCTCCTTAGTGCTCTGTCCATTCTACTTTAGATAGGTCTACGCCCTCTTTGTACATATCCCAAAGAGGCGACATTTCCCGCAATCTGTCTACTGCGTGACGAATGCGGGCGACTACCTGATCGATATCATCTTCGGTGGTAAAACGCCCTATCGACAAACGCAGTGAACTGTGTGCCAATTCATCGCTCAAACCCAGTGCTCGCAATACATAAGACGGTTCTAAACTGGCAGATGTGCAGGCTGAACCTGAAGATAAAGCGATGTTTTTGAGCGACATAATCAAGGATTCGCCTTCTACATAGGCAAAGCTGATATTGAGGATGCCAGGCACGCTGTTTGC
>JBPCXB010000105.1:0-2274 GCA_051008935.1 Gammaproteobacteria bacterium
AGTCTGTAAAAGAATCGGCTACATCTAGGGTTACTGCTGCCTCATCTTCAGTGGCCGCCTGATCGGCAATAGCTGTTGCAACAGTCGGAGCCGCTGCATAGGCATTTGGGGGCAACACAGCTAGCACACTCAGAGCGCCTATTGCCAGAATGCCGCGCGAACCGCCGCAAACAGCCGCTATCGGTCGAGCCATCCAGCTATAAACCGAGCCCAAAACATTGCTCTGCACTTGCCCTGACGGGCAACGGATTGATCTATTTGATCTAGTTGACATATTTGAACTAGTTGAACTATTTGCTCTATTTAATCTAGGCGCTGTCATTCAGCTTCTCCACTCACTGTGACTCAAATGATCTGCATTTGCCTGCATGAGCCAGTTGTATATCCGTACATCACTCTCTATCAACATGATGCCCAAAAATGCCTGATGTTCAGACTTCATATTTAAAGGTTTAAAAAACCAGAGACAGTCGATAATTATAATCTCATATCGCCTGCTAACCAGTGCCCCTTGCTGCCTAGCTGCCTAGCTGCCTTCTCGCATTGTGTACCAGTCCGCGAACAGGCCGAATCTTTGCTCTGCAACCATTGGCTCCATGTAGCCAAACAGGATCTGCCCAAACCCGCAGCCGGTGAGTATTACTGGTACGAGCTAATCGGCCTGAAAGTATTGACGCATGCTGGCATTGCATTGGGAACCGTTGAAAACCTGATCGAAACAGGTGCCCAGGATGTGTTGGTCATCCGCGACGGTTCGGAGCCAAAACTCTTGATCCCTGAGCCGCAAGCCAATCCCGTAAGCCACTTAAAAAGTGAAGTGGACCGAAATAAGGGCGAAATCAAGCTGGACTGGGATGCCGAGTGGCGCTAGCTGCTAGTGCTAGCGGTTAACTCAGCCGGTTTACCCCAGCCAGTTATCCCAGCTGTCAGGCGCGATAAGGGCGAAATCAAACTGGACTGGGACGCTGAGTGGCGCTAGCTACTAATGCTAGCGGTTAACGCAGCCAGTTTATCCCAGCTATCAGAATCGAATACGCCCTTCAAAGTTCAAGCGCTGATCATCACCGGTCTGCCCCTGTATGGTCTCGCTGACTAAGGCCAATTCGATCATAGAACTCAGTTCCAGTCGTGCACCCCATTCACTGGTTGCATATCTAGAAGTTGAATCCAACGATGTATAGGGCCGGATCAGCCAGTTACCCCAACCCACTGGATAGCTCAATTCAGCTACCATCCGAGAGGTATCCCGCTGTGTACCTGCACTCAGGCTGTTCAGATCTTCGATTGAATCATTCCAAAGCGCATCGGATTTGTCGGCCAAGTCACCGTAGGATGGTCGCAGACTGAAAGCCAAGCCGCGATTACTGATACCTGGATCTACCTGTACCAACACGTAGCTACCCTGTTCTTCGTAGCCCACCAAATCGGCCTCCAGAGAACGCAAGCCGAGCTCTACCGTCACCCCTGCAACCGCTGAATGGTACAGCAATTTCAAGTCCAGTTCACTGCCCGAGTAGTCCGTTGAACTGCTCAAGATGACATCACCAGATACCAGATCATCGGTACGATCGCGCACAGTGTATCGAATCTGAGGCACCCATTTGCTACCGGCCTTGTCCGCATAGGTCTTAGACAGTTCGACAGAAAAGCGTGTTTGCGCAGTTTCTGTGCGCATGGCCTGAACTAATTGTGACCCCAACACCTCAAAATCGCTCTGTTCCGACTCATAGCGCAACCGGAACCAGCTGGCAAGATCGACGCTCAGCCCCACATTCTGCGATTGGGATTCTGTATCGCTCGACACATTCAAACCGGTGCTATTAGCATCCTGAATATTCACTTCACCCGAACCGAACGACAGCACTACCCAAGCATTGAACGAGCCCATCTTCCAACCCAGCCAAGGATGAACCCCCAGGTGGTCGCTGTCATAACTGGAACCAAAGGTAGAGTCGGCACCGTAATCGAACTCTCCGGAAGAATCAGACAGGACCATACCTGCCAGCACGTTCTCACCGATAAAGCTGTCGACACCGAGTTGCAAGTTGCGCAGGTCGCCGTCGTAATTCAGGTTGGTAGCAGCTGCCGCATCCGCTGCATAAGACATATCGTGGACTGCACCGCGGATCCATATAGAGACTGGCAGGCCATCGCCTCGCACGGTAGAGGAACTAAAGCCCTGCGTAGACAGCAGCCCCCACAATCCTTCTTCTTCCAAACGCTCGCCGTTGCGCGCCAGATATCCGGCCAAACGTTCTGCGGTAACAGCGCCGG
>JBPCXB010000106.1:0-35760 GCA_051008935.1 Gammaproteobacteria bacterium
AAGTGGTACGCGAGCTGGGTTTAGAACGTCGTGAGACAGTTCGGTCCCTATCTGCCGTGGGCGTTGGAGAATTGAGGGAAGCTGCTCCTAGTACGAGAGGACCGGAGTGGACGAACCCCTGGTGTTCGGGTTGTGTCGCCAGACGCATTGCCCGGTAGCTACGTTCGGACAGGATAACCGCTGAAAGCATCTAAGCGGGAAGCCTCTCCCAAGATAAGATTTCCCTGGGGCCTAGAGCCCCCTAAAGAGCCGTTCAAGACTAGGACGTTGATAGGCGGGGTGTGTAAGTGCTGTAAGGCATTCAGCTAACCCGTACTAATTGCTCGTGAGGCTTGATCGCATGACTCCAAATGTAACTAGCTAAAAGCAGTTGCAGAGAATACTGGAGCCATCGAAGCATGGACATAAAGCAGAAGCAGAAAAAAGAAAAGTAATAGTTGAATTTTTATACTTCATATAAGTGAAACGGATGGTTTGTTTTACTTGCCACAGTCTGATATTGCACAATTATTGCCTGATGATCATAGCGCTTGGGAACCACCTGAACCCATTTCGAACTCAGAAGTGAAACCGGGCAGCGCCGATGGTAGTGCGGGGCTCTCCCCGTGTCAGAGTAGGTCGTCGTCAGGCACCCTTCACCGTTGCATATGCAACATATACCCCTGTGTTTTCTTAAAGTGCAGGGGTATTTTTTTTAAACCTTATTACTAGAAATTGCTCCCTATAGGCTTTTCCGACCTACAGCAAATCTACTGAAATAGTCGCCAGATGGTGGAAAACTATTGGATTGTGTAAGCGTCAAATGCAAGCACCTATAATGATAGTGGCTCTGGTTTTGATGTTATGGGGACGTTTCTATGTATTACGGAATATTATCTACGCTGTCTGAGGTGTGTTCCAAATCAACCTTCATGGTACGAGGGTTGTTGGTTACAGCAGTTTCGCTGACCCTTGTAGCCTGTAGTAGCGGTGGTGGCGGAGGTGGCGGCAGCACCATGATCATAACGCCCCCTGCTGATAGCTGGGATTTTCAGGTGACTGTGGCGGCGGTTCCATCTTCTGTAGTTGTCGGCGGTTCTCTGACCCTAGATGCAACAGTGAGCAATGCCAGCAGTGCCACATTGGCTAGCCCTGCTAGCACACTAACCTGGTATCAGTCTTCTGATGCCACTTTGGATACGGCCAGCGATACCACGCTGGATACTGATGATGTACCAGGGCTGGACGTTGGAGGCAGTATCAGTGCTAGCTATTCTGCAACGGCTCCATCTACGGCAGGCACCTATACTTACTTCGCGTGCATGCCGACTACCGGGTCTGAAGCTAACGCCAGTGATAACTGCGGCTCTGTTGCTGTAGTCGTATCGGCAGGCCAGTGGGATTTTCAGGTGGCCGTATCGGCTAATCCATCATCTGTCGTGGTAGGCAGTTCTCTGACGCTGGATGCAACAGTGAGCAATACCAGCACTGCTACAGCATCCAGCTCTGCTAGTACACTGACCTGGTATCAGTCTTCTGATGCCACTTTGGATACCGCTACTGATACCGAGTTGGATACTGATGATGTATCAGGGCTGGCCATTGGTGGCGATACTAGTGCCAGCTATTCTGCAACGGCACCATCTACTGCAGGTACCTATACTTACTTTGCCTGCATGCCGACTACCGGGTCTGAAGCTAACGCCAGTGATAACTGCGGCTCTGTTGCTGTAGTCGTATCGGCTGGCCAGTGGGACTTTCAGGTGGCCATAACTGCTGATCCATCAACTGTAGTGGTAGGCGGTGCTCTGACCCTGGATGCAACAGTGAGCAATGCCAGCACTGCTACTGCCCCCAGCACTGCTAGTACATTGACCTGGTATCAGTCTTCCGATGGCACTTTGGATACGGCTACTGATACCGAGTTGGATACTGATGATGTATCAGGGCTGGCCATTGGTGGCAATACCAGTGCCAGCTATTCTGCAACGGCTCCATCTACGGCAGGTACCTATACTTACTTTGCCTGTATGCCGACTACAGGCTCTGAAGTCAATGCCGGTGATAACTGCGGCACTGTTGCTGTAGTCGTATCGCCTGGCCAGTGGGACTTTCAGGTGTCCATAACTGCTGATCCATCAACTATAGTGGTAGGCGGTGATCTGACGCTGAATGCAACAGTCAGCAATGCTGCCAGTGCTACAGCAGGTAGCCTCGATAGCACACTGACCTGGTATCAGTCTTCTGATTCCACTTTAGATACGGCTACTGATTCAGCGCTGAATACGGATGATGTATCAGGGCTGGCCATTGGTGGCAATACTAGTGCCAGCTATTCTGCAACGGCTCCAGCTACGGCAGGCACCTATACTTACTTCGCGTGCATGCCGACTACTGGGTCTGAAGCCAACGCCAGTGATAACTGCGGTTCTGTTGCTGTAGAGGTGTTGCCTAGCCAGTGGGACTTTCAGGTAGCATTATCTGCTACCCCATCATCTGTAGTGGTAGGCAATGCTCTGACGCTGAATGCAACAGTCAGCAATGCCGGCAATGCCACAATAGCCAGCAATGCTAGTACACTGACCTGGTATCAGTCTTCTGATGCCACTTTAGATACGGCCACTGATACTGAGCTACGTGCTGATTCTGTATCACAGCTGGCAGTTGGTAGTGGTGCTGCCGCCAGCTATTCTGCAACGGCACCATCTACGGCAGGTACCTATACTTACTTTGCCTGCATGCCGACTACCGGGTCTGAAGCCAACGCCAGTGATAACTGTGGCTCTGTTGCTGTAGTCGTATCGCCTGGCCAGTGGGACTTTCAGGTGGCCATAACTGCTGATCCATCATCTGTAGTGGTAGGCGGTGCTCTGACGCTGGATGCAACAGTCAGCAATGCCAGCACTGCAACAACAGCCAGCTCCGATAGCACATTGACTTGGTATCAGTCTTCCGATGCCACTTTGGATACGGCTACTGATGCCGAGTTGGATACTGATGATGTATCAGGGCTGGCCATTGGTGGTAATACTAGTGCCAGCTATTCTGCAACGGCACCATCTACTGCTGGTACCTATACGTACTTTGCCTGCATGCCGACTACTGGGTCAGAAGCCAACGCCAACGATAATTGCGATTCTGTTGCTGTAGAGGTGTTGCCTAGCCAGTGGGACTTTCAGGTGGCAATAACTGCTGATCCATCAACTGTAGTGGTAGCCGGTGTTTTGACGCTGAATGCAAAAGTCAGCAATGCCGGCAGTACTACAATAGCCAGCTCTGCTAGTACACTGACCTGGTATCAGTCTGCTGATGCCACTTTAGATACGGCTACTGATACCGCGCTGCGTTCTGATGCTGTATCAGGGCTGGCCATTGGTGGCGATACTAGTGCCAGCTATTCTGCAACGGCGCCATCTACTGCTGGTACCTATACGTACTTTGCCTGCATGCCGACTACCGGATCAGAAGCCAATGCCAGCGATAACTGCGGCTCTGTTGCTGTAGAGGTGTTGCCTAGCCAGTGGGACTTTCAGGTAACGTTATCGGCTACTCCATCAACTGTAGTGGTAGCCGGTGCTTTGACGCTGAATGCAACAGTCAGCAATGCCGGCAGTGCTACAATAGCCAGTTCCGATAGTACATTGACCTGGTATCAGTCTTCTGATTCCACTTTAGATACGGCTACTGATACCGCGCTGCGTTCTGATGCTGTATCAGGGCTGGCCATTGGTGGCAATACTAGTGCCAGCTATTCTGCAACGGCGCCATCTACGGCAGGCACTTATACGTACTTTGCCTGCATGCCGACTACCGGGTCTGAAGCCAACACCAGTGATAACTGCGGCTCTGTTGCTGTAGTTGTATCGCCTGGCCAGTGGGACTATCAGGTGGCTGTAACTGCTAATCCATCTTCTGTAGTGGTAGGCAATGCTCTGACGCTAAATGCAACAGTTAAGAATGCCAGCACTGCCACAATAATTAGCACTGCTAGTACATTGACCTGGTATCAGTCCTCTGATGCCACTTTGGATACGGCCACTGATACCGCGCTGCGTTCTGATGCTGTATCACAGGTGGCCATTGGTGGCAGTATCAGTGCCAGCTATTCTGCAACGGCACCATCTACAGCAGGCACTTATACGTACTTTGCCTGCATGCCGACTACGGGTAGCGAAGCCAACGCCAACGATAACTGCGGTTCTGTGGCTGTAGTTGTGTCGACTGGTCAGTGGGATTTTCATGTGACCGTAGCGGCTACCCCATCATCTGTTGCTGTAGGCAATGCTCTGACGCTGGATGCAACAGTGAGCAATGCCAGCACAGCTACTGCCCCCAGCACTGCTAGTACATTGACCTGGTATCAGTCCTCTGATGCCACTTTAGATGTGGCCACTGATACTGAGCTGGATACTGATGATATACCAGGGCTGGCAGTTAGTAGCGGTGCTGCCGCCAGCTATTCTGCAACGGCTCCATCTACGCCAGGTACCTATACCTACTTTGCCTGCATGCCGACTACGGGGTCAGAAGCCAATGCCAACGATAACTGCGGTTCTGTTGCTGTAGTTGTGACGGCTGTATGGGATTTTCAAGTCACGGCAGCTGCCAACCCACCATCTGTAGTGGTAGGCGGTTCTCTGTCGCTGAATGCAATTGTGAGCAATGCCAGCACTGCTACCGAACCCACCCCTGCTAGCACACTGACTTGGTACCAGTCTTCTGATAGCACTTTGGATGTGGCCAACGATACCCAGGTGGGTACTGTTGCTGTATCCGAGCTGGCTATTGGTGGAAATACCGGTACCACCTATCCTGCGACGGCTCCACCTACGGCAGGTACTTATACTTACTTTGGCTGCATGCCGACTACGGAGGATGAAGGCAATGCCAGCGATAACTGTGGCTCTGTTGCTGTAGTCGTATCGCCTAGCCAGTGGGACTTTCAGGTGGCGGTATCGGCTACCCCATCAATTGTCGTTGTAGGCAATGCTCTGACGTTGGATGCAACAGTGAGCAATGCCAGCACAGCTACTGCCCCCAGCACTGCTAGTACATTGACCTGGTACCAGTCTTCTGATAGTACTTTAGATGCGGCCACCGATACCGCTCTGCGTACTGACGCTGTATCAGCGCTGGCCATTGGTGGAAATACCAGCGCCAGCTATTCTGCGACGGCTTCAGCTACGGCAGGTACTTTTACATACTTCGCCTGTATGGCGACTACGGGGGCTGAAGCCAATGCCAACGATAACTGCGGTTCTGTTGCAGTAGTTGTGTTGCCCAGCCAGTGGGACTTTCAGGTGTCTGTAGCGGCTAACCCATCATCTGTAGTGGTAGACAGTACTTTTCTGTTGAATGCAACAGTCATCAACGCCAGCACTGCTACAGTAAACAGCCCTGTTAGTACACTGACCTGGTATCAGTCCTCTGATGGCACTTTAGATACAGTCATTGATACCAAGCTGGATGATGCTGATATACATGCGCTTGTCCCTGGTCACAATATCAATACGGGATATTCTGCAACGGCGCCATCTATAGTAGGCACTTATACTTACTTTGCCTGTGTGCCGACCTCGGGGGATGAAGTCAACGCCAGTGATAACTGTGGCTCTGTTGCAGTAGAGGTGGTGCCTAGCCAGTGGGATTTTCAGGTGGTACTGACGGCAAACAAATCATCTGTCGTTGTAGGCAATGCTTTGACGCTGACTGCAGCAGTCAGCAACGGCAGCAGCGCCACAGTACCCGGCCCGGCTACTACACTGACCTGGTATCAATCTTCTGATGGCACTTTGGATGCGGCCACTGATACTGAGTTGGATACTGATGATGTATCAGAGCTGGCCATTGGCGGCAATACCAGTGTCAGCTATTCTGCAACGGCTCCATCTACGGCAGGCACTTATACTTACTTTGCCTGCATGCCGACTTCAGGAGATGAAGTCAACCTCAGTGATAACTGTGACTCTGTTGCTGTAGTCGTATCGCTTGGCCAGTGGGATTTTCAGGTGGTCGTAGAGGCTGATCCATCATCTGTCGTTGTAGGCAATGCTGTGACGCTGACGGCAACAGTCGACAACGCTAGCAGTGCCACTATAGCCAGCACTGCTAGTACATTGACCTGGTATCAGTCTTCTGATGGCACTTTAGATACGGCTACTGATACCGCGCTGCGTGCAGATGCTGTTTCACAGCTGGCCATTGGGGGCAGTACCAGTGCCAGCTATTCTGCAACGGCTCCATCTACGGCGGGTACTTATACGTACTTTGCCTGCATGCCGACTACGGGGTCCGAAGCCAACACCAGTGATAACTGTGGCTCTGTTGCAGTAGTCGTATCGGGCGGCCAGTGGGACTTTTCGGTGACCCTATTGGCTAGCTCATCATCTGTAGTGGTAGGCGATGCTTTGACGCTGACTGCAACAGTCAACAACGCCAGCAGTGCCACAGTAGCCAGCTCTGCTAGTACACTGACCTGGTATCAGTCCACTGATCCTGCTTTAAATATTGCCACTGATACTGCGCTGGATACTGATGCTGTATCATCTCTGGCCATTGGCGGCAATACCAGTGTCAGCTATTCTGCAACGGCTCCATCTACGGCAGGCACTTATACTTACTTTGCTTGCATGCCGACTACGGGGGATGAAGCTAATGCCAACGATAATTGCGGTTCTGTTGCTGTAGTCGTGTCGGCTGGCCAGTGGGACTTTTCGGTGGCATTGACTGCTACCCCAGCGTCTAGTACTACTGATCAACTATTTACCCTCGATGCTGTGGTGAGCAATGCCAGCAGTGCTACAGCTAGTAGCCCGGCTCAGGGGTTGCACTATTATCAATCCAGTGATGCGACTTTAGATGTGGACACTGATATCGAACTGGGTACCGATTTAGTACCAGTGCTTGAAGCGGGTACAGACGTTGATGCATATGTGAATGTCACGGCTCCATCTACAGCAGGCACATATACTTACTTTGCCTGTATGCCGACTGCGGGATCTGAAGCGAACGCCAGTGATAACTGTGACTCTGTGGATGTGGTGGTGACGCTTAGCCAGTGGAATTTTTCGATGGCATTGGCTTCTACCGCTGCTGTAATTGGTCCAGAAAGCATCTTTACATTGACTGCTACCATCAGTAATACCGGCGCCGCTGATACGCCGCAAACCGCAGTGACTTTCTACCGATCCCCCGATGAAACGCTGGATCTATTTACAGACGTATTTCTTGACACTCAGTTAGTTCCCGTAGTGACGGCTGGTGCGAACACCACTGTAAGCATTGTTACAGAAAGTCCAGCGGTTTTAGGCGTCTATACGTATTTTGCTTGCGTGCCAGCTACGGGTAGTGAAGCAGATGCTAGTGATAACTGCCATTATGTAGATGTAGATGTATCTGGCGGCTGGGATTTTCAAGTCTCTATGGAGGCGAGTGACACCACTCCAGCTGTAGGCGACACGATTGATCTAACTATTGAAGTCCGTAATGGGGCTGATGCCACCGCTGCTACGCCAGCAAACAGTATCCTAACTCTCTACGTATCTACTGATGCCACACTAGATGCAGAGGATTTTGTGCTATCTTCAGGTGCAATTCCGTCATTGGCCCCAAATGGTTCATACCCAGCGCCAGGTTCCATAGATATTACTGGAAGTTTATCTGCCTATTTCTTTGCGTGCATGCCCACTTCAGGCTATGAAATTAATGCAGAAGATAACTGTGCTTATGTACTGGTGGAAACTCAATGACGTGTATATAACGTTATGCATGAAGTAGGAAATGCGTAACTAGCGATTGGGTAATAGCTGCGGGTTGAAACTTCTCAAGTTCAACTATTGAAGGGGAATTTTCGATGCACATTAAGCGTAATGTGGCCGCTCTTGAAGAGATAGAGCCCTACCTATCGAATCAGACAACTACGACGCTGTGAGAGTTGATGTGCATTCATGTTATTGAGTGCTGCTTTTTACCAAAGCTTGTGTCAAATGGCTGATCTGTAGGTACGCAGTAGTGGTCCTAGCTAGCAGCCTGCGTTCAGCGTTGAATGCGCTCTGATCCGTTACCTGCAATCAACTGCCCAACTTCTGCTACAGCGACTCGATTAAAGTCGCCTGGCATGCTATGTTTCAATCAGCCTGCGGCCACTGCAATTTCTAGCGGCTGCTGTCGCTCGCAATAAGTATCCAGCGCCTAGATTAAGGCATAGATCAAAGCTGCAGTAAAGCTGTCTCCCCTCCCACACGGTCAACAATATCAGGATGCTATAGATAGATTGACCTGTGTACACAAACTCTTGTTGATCGTGCCAGCAGGCTGCCCAGCTGTTGTGATGGGCGCTGGAGTGCTGACGTAGGGTCACCACAAGTCCGTCAAGATTGGGGTAAGCGTCAAAACTTCAGCCTATAAAGCTTTGTATCCTGCTATCTCCAGCCGATTTTCACTCTGAGTGATCAGGGTAGTAGCCCCAGTAATTAGCGGCAGTCTTTGTTGAGGCCGGCGATAGCTGTATTGACGTATTGCATCAGTTCTTGCATAACTTTTGATGCTGATACACCATATTTCTACAATTTGCTGCAGTAGTTCAGGTCGCAGGACACGCGCACTGCTTGTTTCTGGGCCTGCTACAGCTAACCGTAGCCAGTGAGAGCTTCACCGCTGGGGCATTCAACACTGGTGTGATCCGATCCCAGAGATATGAATCCATTTAGCTTCTTTCAAAATTGCATCCAAATGAAAATCGGTGGCCTTAGCATCACACATGTAGGAAGCAGCCCGGTCGTACATCACAATAGCAATGCGCTGATTAGCACTGGCTTCTATTGCCCTGGCGCACAATATGCCGAGTGTCTACGCCAAATTTTCTGAGTTCAGCTATAACACGCTTACTATATTGTCATTGGGCAGTATCGTACAAAGCTAGTTTGGCAGCCAGAGTAAGCCAGTGAAATAGCCGTATTGGCTGCGCTAACACCCAAGCTGACTTCTAGAGAGAGATTGCAGTAGCCTTTCATGCTCCGGGGTTTTGAGGTACTACAGCACTTCGATCATTTCGCCTAAGGCGATGTAAGCACTCATGGCAACTTAGAGAAAAAGCCATGGCGGCATTAATGTCCAGGTTGGTGCCAGTGATCTTGGCAACCGTATCTGATGCCACAACGTCAGCGTCTGACCGCAGTCCTCAATTCTGCCTTGCGGCGCAGTGGTACAGTTGTCTCTCTACAGTTTGCCAGGTTGCAGCTGAGGTAAAGCTATCGTAAAAGGTGGGGTTAATCATGACGGGCATAGGGAATGGACCCGAAGTCCTTAGGCACAGAATCCTTGAGCCATAGAGCGGGTAAAGGTTATGTTGGCGCCTGTGGCAGCTACGCAGGCAGAGGCGCCTGAGCCATCACCGTCGCACCTGCCAGAGATGCTAAGTTAGTCCTGTCACTGACAGCAGGCATATGGGTTACTACCGACTGAGTCGCTAGAAGGATTGAGGTCTTATTCAGTGTCATGCCTTGGGCGACAAAAGCCCATCCAGCTCTGTGCGCGCTACTAGCCCGCCGAGCTAGAGGGCTAAGGCATGAGGTTCCTTGCCAAATACATGTGCGGGGTAGCGTCGAAGGCTAAAAACAGCCTCTATCTTGATCTTGTGGCTCTCTAAGTACAAACTTGTATATAAAGAAGTCGCCTAGTTGGTTATTAGCCCGTGTGCGCTCTTCTGAAGAGCTATTTAGTTTAAAAAAAAGAGCCCTTTACAATTGCAAAGGGCTCTTTGTAGCATCAATTCAGACCAGGCCTCGGGGCATCAATACTTAGCCCGGAAACCAATAGCCAGTCGCCGGTCTGATTCGTAATAGCGCCACGGGCTTCCCAGTTGGGAATCAAAGCTCTCTGGCTCACCAAGAAGATTGGTGATAGTCCCTACCACAGTCACATTTTCTTGGACATTCCAAGCTCCTGAAAAGTCGAGTTGCCCTCTCGCGTTGCGGTAGTTATTACCAGCAGTACGGTCGTAAGCAGCATCTGCTGTGTCATTAGTTGCGCTACCTAGCCCAAGTGCCCCAACGCGTTCCACCCGCTTTTCTTCCTCGGTAAACAAGTAGCTGTCACGGTAGTTATAGGCAAACCGAGCGTGAAACTTGTCGTTTTCCCAGTACACTTGCAGGTTGTAAGTAGTATCAGAGATGCCGAGTAGGGAATTGCCATTTGGCTGTTCGCTATCTGCTGTTGTAAGGTTTACAATGACTCCTAAACCTTGGAGAAAGCGACCGCGTGCATGCACAAATTGTTGTTGGTAGCTAATTTCTAGCCCATCAACGGTGCCGTTTTCGCCATTCGTTGTGCGACTGGTGCGGATACCCGTTCGACCTGCAGCTTGTTCAGCTGTTACATGAGCTTCGCCTTGTGCTGCGGTAGCAAAGTTAAGCGCACTGGTGCTTTGGCCTGCTGTAGTCAACAAGCAGACATTTTCCCATTCGGTCACATTCTGGTTGTCTACTGTTAGGTTGCTGGCTTCACAAGTTGTGGTGGAGGTCAGGAATGATTCCACATCTTTGCTGTAAGAAGCTACCGACAACAAGGCCCCTTCAGCTAAATACCATTCAAGCGAAAAATCAATTTGGCTGGTACGATAAGGGTCAAGATCAATAGCACCTTGTGTAGCTGTGACGTATGAGTTGTCAATTTCGAGAGCTGGGCTCAATTCGCTGTAATCAGGACGGCGCATGACATCAGCGTAAGCAAAGCGTAACTTAAGGTCATTGGTCAGGTTATAGCCAATATTGACACTCGGTAGAAGGTCAGAATAGTTATGTGAACCAGTCGTCAGCACTTCCGGGGTATCTGAATCCGCATCGTGATTGGAATAAACACTTGAAGTGATATCTGTTCCCACAAATCTCAAGCCAGCCACAGCAGTCAATTCCCCAGTTTCCATTTCCGCCGAAACGTATAGAGCAGTGGTATCTTCAGATACATCCCTAAAAGAGCCGAGTTGGCGTTCTAGGTTATCAGCTAAACTGCCGGTTACTGCAAAGCCCGTGCCCGCAAAAGCTTCTTGCACCATTTGGAACACGCTCTCTGGATTGCTCAACTGACGCGCATCAAAGATGCGGTAATTCAGATGGTCTAAGGTGCCAGTCAATCCCGTTTGGCTAAACGAGTTTGGGTGGTTAATAGTGCGGATTGTACCGGGGAACATCGCTTCCCAGTCATCCAGCCAGTAGGCCAGTGGTTTTTCGCTGGCAGTCCCTGCGTCTGTATAAGCATCTTTATACAGATTATTAGCTCTATAGCGCAATCGGTCAAAAGAATGCCCACTAGAGGTGAATCGAGCACCTGCTTTCAAAGATGTTACCCATGGCGCCACCTCGGAATATTCAAAATCAAAACGATAAGCAGTCTCATCATTCTCTATGCGGTCATCATCATGATAAAAAGCGCGGATTGCCAAGGTCTGGTCGCCATTTGGGCCGTTTCCTGTAAAGGCATTTTGGTCATCCCAAATAATACTGGGGATGCTGTCTCCGCTTTGAGTGATCGTTCCGGTGATGCAATGACGCAATCCATCACAGGATTCATCAAAGCTAGTAGTCGTGTCGTCAGTTTGATCGTATTGGTCATGCCATGTTTGCCATGCAGCTTGGCTGATTGAGCGCAGGTTGAATTCTGACATGGGGTCGTGGGTACTGGAAGATGAGGTCGAAAACTCGCCTGAGATTGTCATTTGGTCATTGAGTTCCCACTCGGCTCCAAACGCTTGGGAAGAGAATTCCGTTTCACGGAAACCGTTCCAAGATTTCGGGATGGCAAAGGCATCGGTCAGTGTGTAGTTGCTAACTTGACCACCACCATCTTGTGTGGTGCTGGCGCTCACACCAACGGCACCACCTACTTCCAGGATGGAGCTGCCATCCTGATAGCCCGCACGGTCAGTGCTTGTTAGATCGGCATAGGCTCTTACATTTTGCGATGGTGATTCATACTCAAAGGTAATGTTAGATGCTGTACGATCGCGATTCTCAACGAATTGCTGCACGGTGTTTTGATCACGCACCGTGAAGTTACCTTGAGGTGCATTACCTGCGAAATCCTCATCACTTGAGAAAATGATCCGGCTAAAAAATTCGTCTTGGCGGATGGTGCGATCTTGAGTAGCCAAGGAAGCAAATAGGCCAAAGGTGCCACTACTAGCGGTTTCCCATTTTTGCCCAACAGCAATGTTGGCGATGGGGGCCCATTCTTCGGTTTTGTCGGCAAATTCGTAGTCGAGTGAGCCTGCAATTGTAAATTTATCCAAATCCAGGGGGCGGATTGTGCTCATGCGCACAGTGCCACCTAGGGCTCCTTCAATCATGTCAGCTGTTGGAGACTTGATCACCTCTACTTGTTTTAGAAAGCTTGAGGGGAAATCCTGTAGGCTGATGCCACCGCGGCCATCGCCTGAAGTAGTACGCCCATTGAGTTCTACACGGTTTTGTGTCAATCCTCGAATAGATACGGTATCCCCAATACCGAAATCTCTGGAAATAGATACACCGGTAATGCGCTGTAGTGCTTCTGCAATGTTGTTGTCTGGAAGCTTGCCGATATCTTCTGCCACAATAGCATCAACGATTCGGTTTTCGTTGCGTTTCAGGTTGGTGGACGATTTTAAGCTTCCAAGGATGCCGGTTACCACTACCTCTTCGATTTCGGTCTCAGGAGTTTGTGCTTGAGACAGCTGTGGCATGGCTACGATTAGCATAGCTACCACTGAGGTAAGCCAAGCCCATGACCAAGATTGTGCCAAACTGGCGGGATAAGCTAATACAGAAGATGTGTACATAGTGTTTGCCTTTGCTTAGTTAGTTATTGAAACATTCCATGCGGAATTATACGGAAATAAGTTGAAATTGAAGAATTTATCCAGCTTGCAATTCGCATTAAGCTGCTAACTATTCGAGAATGTTAGAGTTTTTGTTATCGTTGAATACGCCCTGATCCGTTACCCGCAATCAATTGCTCAACTTCTGCTACAGTTACTCGATTAAAGTCGCCCGGTATGCTATGTTTCAAGCAGCTGGCGGCCACAGCAAATTCTAAAGCTTGCTGTCGATCGCTATAGGTATCTAGTGCATAGATCAATGCTGCAGTAAAGCTGTCTCCCCCTCCCACACGGTCAACAATATCGGTGATGTTGTATTGACGTGAGTACGCAAACCCTTGTTTGTCGCGCCAGCAAGCTGCCCAGGTGTTGTGATGGGCGCTATGGTGCTCACGTAGGGTCACCGCAAGTCCGTCTAGCTTGGGATAAGCGGTCAATACTTCATCTGATAAAGCTTTGTAGCCTTCAATATCTAGCTGCCCCTGACTCTGTGAGACCTGAGTAGTAGCCCCCAGTAATTGGCGGCAGTCCTCTTTATGGCCGGCGATAGCAATATTGACGTATTGCATCAGTTCTTGCATCACTTCTGACGCGGACACACCATATTTCCAGAGCTTGCTGCGGTAGTTCAGGTCGCAGGACACGCGCACATTTTGTTTTTGTGCCTGTTTAACTGCGGCCAGTGTCAGCTCCGCTGCAGAGGCACTCAACGCTGGTGTGATACCAGAGATATGAAACCATTTGGCTTCTTTAAATATTGCATGCCAGTTGAAATCGGCTGCCTTAGCGTCGCACATGGAAGATCCGGCTCGATCGTACATGACGATGGACGGGCGTTGATTGGCACCGTTTTCCATGTAATAGGTGCCTATCCTGCTGCCCTGGCGCACAATATGCCGTGTGTCTACGCCAAATTTTCTGAGTTCAGCTATAACAGCGTCGCTTAGTAAATTATCCGTGGGCAGCGCCGTGACAAAGCTCGTTTGGCAGCCAAAGTAAGCTAGTGAAATAGCCACATTGGCTTCGCTACCGCCAAAGCTGGCTTCCAGAGAGGGAGATTGCAATAGCCTTTCGTGCCCTGGGGCTTTAAGACGCAACATCATTTCGCCTAGGGCGATATACGCACTCATGGCAACTTAAGAAAAAGCCATGCCGCCATTAATGTCAATGTTGGCGCCAGTGATGTAAGCAGCCGCATCTGATACCATCCAAGTCACCGTCTTGCCACAGTCTTCGGCACTGCCCTGGCGGCGCAGAGGTACTGTTGCTTCTACATTGCGCCTGGCCGCATCTGGGGTAAAGGTGTCGTGAAATGTGGTGTCGATCATACCCGGGCAAAGGCCGTTGACTCGAATACCCTGCGGCCCCAGTTCTTTAGCCATAGCACGCGTAAAAGTCATGACGGCGCCTTTGGCAGCAGCATAGGCTGAAGCCCCTGCGCCACCCCCGTCGCGCCCTGCTAGAGAGCCCAAGTTGACAATGGCGCTGCCAGCAGGCATGTGGGGCACCACAGCCTGCGTCGCCAGAAAGATGGAGGTCATATTCAACGTCATCACATGGGCTAAAAAAGCCTCATCCATCTCTTTTAATTTTTTGCGCGCTACCAGCCCGCCGACATTGTTGACTAGGATATGCAGTTCATTGCCAAAAGCATTGCGCGCTTCGGTCACCAGGCGATCCACGTCGGCTTTTTGAGTCATATCGCCTTTAACAATGATGGATGTGCCACCTGCTTGTGCAATGATGGCTTGAGTCTCATCAGCTGCTTGTTGGTTATTGCAGTAATTGATACAGACTTTGGCGCCTTGTTGTGCCAGTTGTACGGCGCAAGAACGGCCGATATCACGGGCTCCGCCGGTAACAATGGCGATTTTCCCGTCTAGATTAGTCATACATTTCTCCTAGTTTATTATTGTCGGTCTCTGATTTGTTCTAGCAAATGAACGGTTTGCCTTTGCAACTCAGCACTTTCATAGACTCTGGTTATCGTGAAATACAGTGCATACAGCCCAAATGTGATGACTGTAAGGACCAGAAACAGTACAAAAAAGCCTATCCTTTCTAACATTGCTTTTCTTATGTGCTAGTAGAAGGAGGCGATGCCAGAGGCTTTAGCGGCTTTATTGTACCGCATAGCACCCATACGCTCAAAACTGTCAAGATTGCCAGCGCGGCTCCTATGGCAAAGGCGGGAGCGTAGCTGTCCATGGTAATAATCGGGATCAAGAAATTTAAACCGACAACTGCAAGTTTGGCCGCGGTACCAGCAAAGCCAGCAAGCGTTCCCACGGACTTGCCGTTATAGAAATCGCTGGGCAGTGTCTGGATATTGCCCACTGCCATTTGAAAGCCAAACAAGATGATTGCCATAAGGCTCACCGCGACTCCAGCTGTAGAAGCACCAATGGTCATTAGTAATGACACGAGCATGATCGCACCGCCTAGCGTAATCACAAATTTTCGCGTCCTGTCGACTGTCCAGCCAGAAGCGATCAGGTTTTGAGCCAGAATGCCTCCTGCCCAAGCACCTAACATGGCTCCCACGTAGGGGACCCAAGCATAGAGACCGATTTCTTTAACGCCAAAGTTATAAGTCTCTGCCAAATATAGAGGCAACCAGCCGATAAAAAGCCACCAAATTGGGTCAAGAAAGAAAGAAGCCAGAATTACCCCCCAGCTTTCTTTGCGCGATAGTATCTCAGAGGAGGTCGGGGCGTAGCTTGCGTGTTCACCCGCTTCAGGGTTTTTCTGCCCTGAGATGATATAGTTGCGTTCTTTTTCTGATAACCACGGATGGGATTTGGGTTCTGAACGGTAGAGTATGAGCCAAGGTACCAGCCACAGAAAACCGATGACGCCTACAGCGATGAATGTCGCCTTCCATCCGCCCAAGAATACAAAAAGCAAGGCGATAAAGGGAGGCGATACAATTCCGCCAATTGCTGCGCCTGAATTGAAGATGCCCTGCGCTAAGGCACGTTCCTTAATAGGAAACCATTCAGCATTCGCTTTGGTGGCACCGGGCCAGTTGCCTGCCTCAGAGAGTCCAAGCAAACTGCGAACAACAGCAAAACTGGTTAGGCCAGAAGCGACGGCGTGTAGTATGGTGGCTGCAGACCATATAGCAATAGACAGTACAAAGCCCAGCCGGGTGCCTATCCAGTCAAAGATTTTGCCGAACAGAGTCTGTCCGAAAGCATAGGATAGCGTAAAGACATTGAGGATGATGGCGTAATCGGTTTTAGTCAGACCCAGATCGCTTGAAATTTCGGGCCAAAGAAAGCCAAGTGCCCCTCTATCTATATAGTTAATGATGGTTGCAAGAGCAACTAGACCGACAATGATCCAGCGAAAATTATTGTTCACAGGTTGTCTCCTTTAGTGTAGTTTTCAAAAAAGTCTTCTCGTATAGGGGAAAACATATCCAGTAGCGAGCCTGCTTCGATGCATAGGGCACCGTGTGGGACATTGGGCGGAATAAAGTAGCTATCGCCTGCTTTCTGGCGTTTGGTTACGCCGTCTATGGTGACATCAAATACGCCGCTCTCTATATAGCTAACCTGACTGTGGTAGTGCTCGTGCACGTACCCTTCAGCCCCCGACTCGAAGATCGCCTTGACTAAGAGCAACTCATCATTGTGCCCTAGGATCTGGCGCTTTATACCCGGAGATACATCTTCGCAAGGAATCTGATCGCCGAATAAAAAATGGGGGCTCTGCATGAGTTAATACTCTATATTTCTGCCGTTCGAAAATAAAAATATGCAAGCACATTCGTAACTTATTATTGAAAAATCAAGTATTACGCTTATAACGGTTGATGAGACAATGCTAGCGCAGATTTTAGCGGATAAATCTTAAAAGGGAGTGCTGCATAGAAGCTCGGTATTAATCATGATGGATCGCTTGACAGAAGGAAGTTGCTATCTATAATTAGCGCTGGTTTATCGACAGGTTATGCATATAAATGCACCAAATAAACTAGAAATAAGTCACAGAACAGCTCGAAAACTAAACTAATTGGTTTGAAAAAGAATAAGAGTCTCATTGAAGTAATTGAAGTATATGTAAGGGACTAAGTTGGTAAAAACCAGCAGATAAATCTTGAAAAAATCAACAGCAAAAGAGGATGCTAACATGCTAATGATATTGAACGCCTGGACAGGCAAACAGATGCGACTACTTGCCATAATAGCGAGTTTTGTCGTAGCGGCTCCTACCGCTTGGAGCCAAACTACTGAGGAGCAAGATCAAGACGAAGAACAAGGGCTAGAACAAGAAATTGAAGAATTGGTGGTCACTGGCACACGTCAAGTATTACAGAGCACCATTGCTATCAAGCGTGATGCCACAGAGGTTGTAGACGGCCTATCAGCAGCCGATATTGGTGAGATTCCAGCGCTCTCAATCGGTGAAGCTTTAGAGACAATAACAGGCGCTGCGTCTCACCGTGAAAACGGCGGAGCCACAGAGATTTCGATCCGAGGCATGGGGCCTTATTTGAGTACTACAGTATTTAATGGCCGCGAAGCTACCAATGGTTCAGGAGACCGATCTGTGAACTTTTCACAATTCCCCTCGGAATTGATGAATAAGCTGGCTATCTATAAAACCCAGAATGCCGCGCTAATTGAAGGCGGAATATCGGGTCAGATTCAACTGGAGACAGTCAAACCGTTGGACTTCGGCAAACAGCGGATACAGCTTGATGTGAAAGGAAATTACAATCCAGATCAACAGAAAATTGACGATAGTATGGCGGGCGATTATGGCTACCGCATCACTACTTCTTATGTAGATCAATTTGAGGTTGGCGGTGACTCAAATATCGGAGTTGCAGTGGGTGTGCAGACCAGCTACATCTCGCAGCCTGAGCAGGAAATCCGCAGCTCCAGCCCAACGGGTTCGTCGCTTTGGGCTTGTCTGCTTAACGGTACTGGTGACAATGCCGATCAGGGCTTTACAGAAGATGCTTCCAGAGATGACGATTGTGAAGACGATAATGCGGCTGGAGGCAGTAATGATGGCTACGACACTGCCATTGACCCTAACACAGGTTTAGCTGTAGATGCCGGTCAAGAATATATCTGGGCGATGAGTCAGAGAATTTATCGTCAGAATGACACTTTAGATACGCGGGATGCTGTTTTCGGTGCGTTTCAGTACCAGCCAAATAACAAATGGGATATCAATGTTGATATGCAATGGTCCGTGCGTACCCAGAATGAAGACCGATACGACTTGTCGTTCGATAATTCGCGCCGCAACTCACGTAGCTTGACGATAGATGGCTACACCAGTACTGTAGATTCGTTGCTACACGATGGCAATGGAGAAGCCCTTCGCATTGCCTATGAGACTGAGATTGCCTCAGGCGGTGAAATTTATGAGCGCAAAGAAGAATACTTGGGTTTCGGTATAGACGTAGAATACCATTTTTCTGACAACTTTCGCCTTTCGGCTGACTGGTCTTCTTCGGAAACGAAACGTACGGAGGAACAGTTCATCGTGCGGCTGCAGTCTGGCGGGCGGGTAGAAACGGTGTATTCAATTGCCAGCGGTATTCCTCAATATAGAGTACTGGACTTTGATATTACCGACATCACAAACTTTGATGACGACATCAGATTGCGGGTTGACAACGATGTTGATCGCACCAACACAGTTGACGCTTATCGGGTTGACGGTGAATACAGCTTTGACAACTCGTGGGTGCGGGCGATTGACTTTGGTGTTCGTAGCTCTGAGTTGGGCTATGTCAATCTGGGGGCGGCGCGCAACACGTTTACCCTTGCCGACGTTTCTAGTTCGGAAGATCATGGTGTGTATGCTTGTGCCAGAAGCTTTCCTGAAAGTGATTTTTTAGGCTCTGTCAGTGATGGAGCTTTAGTCACCAACGTAGATGTCGATGGCAATGTTCTTGGTAGCAGCAATGGCTGGGCTATTTTTGATAACCAGTGTTTGTCGGAGGTAATTGCCGCGGCTCATGCAGATGGCAGCTTGGCTTACCCAGCTTTGCCTGACAACGATGCTGAAGTTACTGATGTAACTGAGACTACCTTTGCAGCATATGCCAAGTTGGATTTTGGATTCAACTTAGGGAGTTTGCCCGTGCATGGTAATTTTGGGGTACGGCTTGTGGATACAGAGGTCGAATCCGTTGGCTATCGCTCCACTTATACCGTTGTTACAGCTGCGGACGGCACTTTAACTCTTGAATCGGATTCCGATATACTGGAGCGTGCTGTTGGCGGCACGGACTATTCAGAAATGTTGCCCAGCTTCAACTTTGTGTTGGATGTCCACAATGATATGCTCGTTAGAGGAGGAATTTTCCGTGGAATGACCCGAGTAGATCCTGCGGATATGAGCTATAACCGCACATTTACTGCCTCAACAGACAATACTGACCCACAAACTCTGGAAGACCTGCTAGTAGTTTCAGGTAGTGGCAACCCGTCTTACAAGCCGCTTTTATCCTGGAACCTGGATGCTTCTTTTGAATGGTATCGTTCAGATGATAGCCTGCTGGCAGTTGGTATTTTCTATAAAGAATTCAACGGGGGCTTTGAAAATGCAGAAGTAGAGGAAACCTTTGTCATTGATGGTGAATCGGTTGTCTTGCCGCTAGTCATTAATTCCACCAATGAGAATGAGTCCACCATAACCGGTATTGAATTCACCTATACCGATCGGTTTTCGGGTCTGCCCGGGGCATTGAGCGGGCTAGGCGTGAAGTTTAGCTATAGCTTTGCGGACTCTAATTTTGAATTCCAAGATAGCAACTACGGTGTAAAAGGAATTCGAAATCTAGACGGCACCTTTACTGCGACCAGTGTGGCACTAGTAAGCCCGGCCAACCTGCCCGGCTTATCTAAGCAAGTGCTATCGGCACAATTGTATTGGCAGTGGAGAGGGGTAGACCTTTCTCTGTATTACAAGTCCCGAGACGAGTACTTTCAGCCTTATACCAGCAATGGTACGCGTATCCGCTATGTAGGCGCCAACGAAGTGTGGGAGTTTCGTGCAAGCTATCGGATCAACCGGAATGTTAAGTTGCGTTTTGAAGGACTCAACCTGTTTGATGAGCCACGTATTGATACCTTTTATCAGGACAATCACTTTGGCCAACAATCGGTCTATGGACAGCGTTACTTCATGGGTGTGACCGCACGCTTCTAATCAGCAGGCTATGTAACCCTGGTGTACTCAGTGATGGGTGTTGTCTTAAGCAAGACAGCACCCATTACGCTTTTAAGGGGATTGCTTTCTGCGCATTGGCTTTAAGCAAGCGGTGTGACTTTATAAGAAGCAAGTGCGTATTAAGGGATAACGCGATGCGCCTTTGGAACCTTAGTATGCCGTTCCCTAACTCAAAATATTTGCTTACCCGTAAAAAGTGGCCCTTAATCGGCGTTTTATTGTGCGTTTGAAGCACACAGATGGTGCAATGCCTTGCCGCTGGTTTTCGCGCTCTTGACGGCTGATATGCATGCCTTTTTGTTGAGTCAGGGTGGTCAGGCAGAGCCAGCATCAGCGTATCGCCTTTGACGGTTTCCAGCTCAATCAACAGTTCAGATCCCTGTTGAAAAATAGCCTGCTCCTTATAATTTCGGATGTGACTCTGGAAGTCAGTGAGTGCTTGGGTTTATCTGCTGGAATTTATGCCGCCCCAACGTATTGCACCACAAAATAGGGGCGCGGAAAACGACTTGCTATTGTGTGCCAGAAGCAAATAGATGGTAACTACCTTGCCAGTGTATTTTGCGACCCTGCCAGCTGACCTGATGCGTTTTAGTTGGGTCAGTTTGGTCAGACAGAGCCAGCATAGCGTATCGCCTTTGACGGATGCCAGCTCAATCAGCAGTTCAGATCCCTGTTGAAATTGACGAATCTGGGTGTTTGGAGGTGACCCTGGAAGCAAGTAGGTGACGAGGGTTTAACGGCGCCACCTCTGGCGCTTTTGAATCAAAGTCTTTGCATACCACCCAAAATAGGTGTTACAACGGAGTGCTACTGTGTGCCGGAAGCAAACAGATGGTACGGTCCCTGCCAGTGTATTTTGCGACCCTGCCAGCTGACCTGATGCGTTTTAGTTGGGTCAGTTTGGTCAGACAGAGCCAGCATCAGCGTATCGCCTTTGACGGTTTCCAGCTCAATCAACAGTTCAGATCCCTGTTGAAATTGGCGAATCTGTTTAATTTGGGTGTGGCTGTTCAGGGTATATTCCAGTCGTGGGTTGTATTCCCCGTGTGGTTCAATCACCGAGACGTATGAAACCCCTTTGCGTTTAGGGCTACGCAAGATAAAGCCCGGTTCACGCCTCAGGTTAAAGTTTGGGTCTTGGGCCCCTGTCTCTACAAAAATCACCTGGGTTTGTGCAGGTATGGCAGTGGATACGGTGTAGAAGCGGTGATTGAGTAGAAAAGTCACCTGCGAGAGGTCTTGCTTAGGGTTGGCTTGACCCACTTTCCACAGGTGCTGATAGCCGTTTTTGCTGCCAAAAGGCTTACGTACCGCTGTTTCGGCTTTGAGTGGGAAGTTGGTTTCCACTAGCTGGCCGTTGTAGTGAAAGGGTAGATCGTATACCTGTTGTTTGGAGGTGTGTGCCTGTATCACATCAATGATGACTGGTTTGAGCAAGGCTGCATCTTTGATGATGGCAGATTTGCGCACCAGACGGACCCCTTTATACGCAGAATCGATTTCGGCTGTAGCCAATTTGAGGGTGCTTTCGTTGACAAACAGCCCTGCTTGTGGGGCATATTGCTCTGCGGTTTTTCCGTTGCCCTTAAAATGGCTCGTCTCACCAATAACGAGTGTGTTGTGGGCAACAGTCTGCTTGGCATAGCTGTTATTTTCAGGCAGGTAGTGTCCACCGTATTTGGCTTCTACATTAAGGAAGCGGGCTGCCCCGTAATCCCGTAGGATTTCTTCACCTTGGTCGTAGACCAGTAGGGCCAGCTTATCAAAATGGCCGTGCCCCATTCCCTGCGAGGTGTTTTTCATGACCAGCGTCAAGTCTTTGGGGTCAGAAGAGCTACGCAGAATATCCAGCGCCCCTTGGTTGCCGTCAGGGCCGTCACGTAGGCGTATTGTGCGATAGGCAAAAGGCTGAGCCTTACCTGCATCAATGGCATCAGACAAAGCACGCCCCTGCGGGGTAAGCACAAATCGACCCTGAGCCTGTGCTACTGATAGTAGAGTCGGGTCTTGGGTGAGTTCGTAGGCAATGGCAACGCCGTATAACAATTCCGTGGTATCAATGCCTTTATCTTTGATGGCGTCATTGATAGGGAAGAACAAGCCGTTATAACTTTGCTCGATGGTGGCATAGATTGCTTTCTTTAGAATGGAGTCACGGTATGAAAAAATTTTTCGTTCGGGCTCGTTCTGTTCAATGGCTTGTGCAAACAGCACAAATGGCATCAGAGCGTAACGTTGATAGTAGGGGCCTTCGTTGTAGTACCCATCGGGAGAGAAAAGCCGATCAAGTTGCTTCAAAAACCCAGCGCGGCCTGATCGATCAAGGCCGAAAAGAGCTTTTTCTACGTAAGTCTGGTCGTCCAGTGCATAACCCGTTATACCCACCGCCGCAGTGGCCCAGGTGCCGTGGTTGTGGATTTTGTTGAAGGTTTTAGGCGACCCTGTAGATAAAAATTCTGCAACCTGCCGCAGCAGGTTGGTCTCAATATTGTCCCGTTGGCGATCTGAAAGGGTCGTTTGGATGGCGTTGTAACCCTGTGCGACATAAAGAAGCCACCAACTTTCATTGAGGTTTTGCCAGAACATGCGCCCGGGAGATTGTTCTTTTTTGGCGGGATGCAGACCCCATGTGGAATACACATCTGCATAGCTTTCCAGCAGGCGCGCTGCAAAGCGCGCATAGCGTGCATCGCCCGTTAAGGTATAGAGTGCCCCGGCCTGATAGATGAGCTTGGCATTTTCTTTGTGTTTTTCGTGGGTGTAGCCTCCTCCGGCATCTTTAGGCGTTGGAATGGTGATTGGTAGCGCCATCTGCTCGTCAAGAACAGCGCGCGCTTCTTTGAGCGTGTCAGAAAAATCAGCTTGTACCGGCGTGATAAGGCTTAGCGCCAGGATAGCTGGCAAGGCAATTGAAAAATACTTCATTGTGAGAGGCCGTGATTATTTTTGAGCAGGGCTGTATCCTTTTTCAGGCTGTTCAGCTCTGCAATTTGGAAAGGCGGAGTATTCGCAAACTGGTTGTCGGTGATTTTGGTCTTAGGTTCGCCAACGGTGTGATTGATTCTAAAAGCTGCCACATCGGAGATATTGTTTTGGCTAATTTGTGTGACCTGCACCCCATGCAGCAACAGTGATGCGTCCGATTTGTTATTGGCTCCTAAGCCGACGTTATCGAGCTTTGAATTTAGTAGGGTGAAATGAGGGCCGAAGGTGCTTTCATCGCGGCCGCCACGGTAATAATCGACAATACTGCCCTGTATATTTTGGAAACTTGATTGGCGAATATCCAGATACTCAGCATTGTAGATGCCAAAATCGTCATCTTCTTTGTTCAATTGGGCAATAGAGCCAGTGACATCAGAAAATTGCGAATTGTTAATGTGGATATAGTCCGCAAAAGTCCCTTTAGCAGCTGCGATAACATTGAAGGCACGGTTTTTGTCTAGATGTGTAAAACGGCTGTTGTCAATATCTATGCGGAAGTTTTCGAGCATGGAGTAGCGGCTCGTTCGAATCACAGAATTTCCTGCGTAATCTGGGCTGTCAGCTCCTGAGATAGATAGATTGATGAGCTGCAGGCTGCCACCGCTTTGGATTTCGAACAGAGTAGAGCGGGTGTAAGAAATGCTCGCATCTTCTCCCTTAAGGGTGATCGCTTTGTTCAGACGTATGATTTTATTGACCACATAGTGCCCAGGCGCCAGTACGATAGTATCTCCTGAAGCTGCTTTCTGGACAGCGGCATAGAGCGCGCCTTCCTCGTTGGTGATCCGTTGCCGTGATCCAGATTCAAAAGGGGTAACCAGCTTGGCTTTTTTATACCAGCCCACACCTGTTGCGGCTTTTTGCGTGACCTTCAGACTGCGAGGTACACCGCCTTTATAGTCACCTATGGGGTAGAGCAGGCCGTTTTTTGCGCGCTCCATTTTCAGGTCTATGAACTGAAAGCCTTTTTTGAAGGGGGTGGGGCTATTGGTTAGGTTGTTTGCAAAATGAATACCAGATATATCATCGTAAATGGTAAAGGTATCGCGTTTTTGCTTATTAAACAGAAGGTTATTCTGGAAGGTGCTGTCGACGGGTACAGCGCTGCGTTCATCATCACTGCCGGCAGCGAGCTGTATATGGTCGCTATTGATAATGGAATTGAACGCTATAGTTGCATCCTTGACCTGATCGTAGCGATTGATGGGTGAATTTGGAACGCCATTCATGACCACTAACGCGCCGCCAAAACGCGTTCCGGATAAGCCTTCCATATAGTTATTGCGTACGGTCTGGCCTCCATTGATTACGCGTATGCCTCCAGTGTGATCTGCCCCTTGACCAAAAAAGACATTGCCTTCGATCAGGTTATTGTTGCCGTGGCGCATGGTCAAAGTGCCGCGTGACCTAAAAAAGGTATTGTTGCGTACGGTATTTCGGCCCGATTTAATTGAGATAATCTCAAGCTCACCATCGCAACGGTCGAAATAATTGTTTTCAACAATGGTATTGCTGTCAGTACGGGAGTAATGACTGGTGCCAATTCGCAGAGTCTCACCACCATTGGATCCCAGTATGGGTCGCGGGCCAAAGTAATTGTGATCGATGCGGTGGTGGTTTTTTTGGCTGGCTTTTGTGTTGAGGCGTACGGCTAAGGTCACTCCTCTATTGCGCTTACCAATAAGGTGATTGTGATCAAAGCGGTTGTGTTTGCCAAAGATCAATACCCAAAAATCGGTTTCCTGCCGCTCAGGTTGGTTGTAGTTGTCAATGACCACTTCGGTTACGCGGGAATGATTGGCAAATTCTTCTTTAGTGCGCCGAAAACTGATGACAGTTTGCGTTGGAGAGTATCCGTCTTTAAAAACCAGGCCTGAGACCTCTAGATACTCTCCCGCCAGCCGTAGGTTAGACTGCCCGGTTAAGAGTACCTTGCCTTTATCCTGTGCGGTCAGACGAATAGGCTTGTTTTTCTTGCCTTTGCCGCGAAAGAGAATCTCAAAATCTTTCCATTGGCCATTAGCCAGCACAATGGTATCGCCGGGGCGCGCCATTTTAACGGCTGTTTTATAGGCTTTCTGGTCTCTGACAAGGTATTCTTTTGCTGCAACCTCGGATGCAGGCAAAAGTATAAGAGCAGCAAAAATCGCACTCAGACTATAGGTGCAAAGTGTCTTAGTCATTGTTGTCATTTCAGTCCTTTGTTTCTGTTGAAGAAGAGCCAAGGATAAATTATAAATGGTGGAACTGGAATGCGTTCCTTGCATGGGGAATACTGATAAAATGACCGTCAGCTTATCGGTTCATTCATGATTCGGTAGTAGCCAACATACTTTAAAACGGGACTGAGTATCAGCTATGACCAACAGCCTACATGCCATTGATATTACTGTTGTAATTGCCTATGCATTCCTAATCATTGGTATTGCTCTTTGGGTGTCGCGGCCAGTCAAAGGCCATGTGCGGGACACAAAAGATTATTTCCTAGCTGGTAAAGCCCTACCATGGTGGGCTATTGGCGCCTCTTTGATCGCAGCCAATATCTCTGCCGAGCAAATCATCGGTATGTCTGGATCGGGCTATCTTATCGGTCTGGCCATTGCTTCTTATGAGTGGATGGCAGCAATTACCCTGATCATTGTCGGCAAATACTTCCTGCCTATCTTTCTCAAGCACGGCATTTACACCATGCCGCAATTTCTTGAGTTGCGTTACAACCATCAGGTGCGAATGCTGATGGCCTTTTTCTGGCTGGGCGTATTCATTTTTGTTAACCTGACCTCCATACTCTGGCTAGGATCACTGGCGATTCAAACGGTGACCGGTCTGGACTTGATCTATGGCCTTTTGATACTGGGTGGCATTGCCGCGGCCTATTCGCTATATGGCGGACTTAAGGCAGTAGCTTTGACCGATATCATACAGGTGGTACTGCTGGTTGCAGGTGGTCTGGTCATTGCATATCTGACCATGGATCAAATTAGTGGAGGCCAAGGTGCTTTGGCTGGATTTGGCACAGTAGTTACTGAACTGCCAGGCAAGTTTGATATGATCCTGAGTAAGGACAACCCGTTTTACAAAGATTTACCCGGCATCTCCGTTTTGATAGGGGGAATGTGGGTGATGAATGTTTCGTACTGGGGGTTCAACCAGTACATTATTCAGCGTGCATTGGCCGCCAAAAATACGCAAGAAGCCCAAAAAGGCATCGTGTTGGCTGCCTTTTTGAAGCTGTTGATGCCAGTTTTGGTGGTATTACCGGGTATAGCAGCTGTTATATTGGCTCCTGACCTTGGCAAACCCGATCAGGCCTATCCACAGATGATGACGTTATTGCCGGTCGGTTTGCTGGGCTTAGTGTTTGCTGCTTTGGTCGCTGCGATCGTTTCTTCAGTCGGCTCTATGATGAACAGTATCTCTACGATCTTCACCATGGATATTTATCGCAGCTTCAGGCCAGAGAAAGCAGAGGATAACCAGCATCTGGTGACCGTAGGGCGTACCGTCAGCTTCTCCGCTCTGGTCATTGCTATGGTCTGTGCTCAGCCGTTGTTGGGCAATTTTGATCAGGCTTTCCAGTACATTCAAGAGTTCACAGGCTTCTTCACACCTGGTATTGTGGTCATATTTGTACTGGGTATGTTCTGGCGCGGAACTTCCGCTACCGGCGCACTAGTTGCAGCAATAGGGTCAGCCGTGCTGTCGTTGATCTTTAAGTTGGCTTGGCCTGAGTTACCCTTTATAGACCGAGTGGGTCTGGTGTTTTTGATCTGCACAGCTTTAGCGGTATTGCTGTCTTTGAAATGGCGCCCGCTGAGCCTGCCAGAGAATCAGCCTGGTAGCGTGGATTTAGCATCAGTCAACTTCAAAACAACGACTAGCTACAATGTAGCAGCCCTGGCTGTTGTGCTGATTTTGGTGGCTCTGTACGCTACTTGGTGGTAGGCATGAGTCAGTTTCAAACGAGTAAAAATCGCATTACTAGCACTAGGTTGGTTGCAGCCGGCAGCAATCCTGCTGATTTTGAACTTACAGAGGGTGATATTCTGGTTGCCGTTGAGCGTTTTGCCTTCACTGCTAATAATGTCACGTACGGTGCGGTTGGCCACCAAATTGGCTATTGGCAATTTTTCCCGCCACACCTAACTGCCGACGATGATGCTGACTGGGGCATAGTTCCAGTGTGGGGGTTTGCACGTATCGTTGCCAGCCGAAACCCTGATTTGCAAGAAGGAGAGCGGCTCTATGGCTACTTACCCATAGCTAACTACCTGCAAATCAAACCTACGAATCTGTCGCCCGAGCGCTTGATGGACGGCGCCTCGCATCGCAAGCAGCTGCCGCCGGTATACAACAACTACGATCGGCTCGGCAGTGGCTTGGGTGATAGCGAGGTTGAGAATTTTCGTGCCCTGCTGAAACCGCTTTATGTAACTTCTTTTTGCCTATGTGATGCGCTACAGCAAGAAAGCTACTACAGCGCCGATCAGGTGGTCATTGTCTCTGCGTCGAGTAAGACGGCTATTGGGTTAGCCTATGGATTGTCACAGCTTACAGGTAAGCGCCCCGAGATTGTGGGGCTTACGTCTGACGCTAATGTGGCATTTGTACAATCTACGGGCTTGTACGATCGGGTATTAGGCTACGGTGCACTGGATCGTCTGGCCAATAGGCCATCTGTATTGGTGGATATGTCTGGCAATCGCGCTGTACTCGGTCAGGTGCACGCGCTTTTAGGCGACAATATGCGCTACTGTCACAATGTAGGTCTGACCCATTGGGATGATAGCGTTACCAAAAACGACCCCAAAGCTGGCAGTATCATCCAAGAGCGTAGCGCCATGTTTTTTGCACCGAGCCATATCCAGAATCGCGCAGCCGAATGGGGCGCTGTTGTATTCAATCAAAAGGCCGATGCCTTTCTGGCTGCTGCGACAGAGCATGCAAGCACATGGATGCAGGTGCGTGAAATCCATGGCTTGGAGGCCTTTTCGAAGGTTTATGATGCAGTAGTCGGCGGCGATATGACACCGAGTGAAGGGTTGATCGTCAGCCCTTAAATCTGGGCCTGGTACGAGAGTGCGGCTAGAGACCTCATGTAGCGGCCATAACTGCTACTGACTTTTTTGCCGGTCAGTCATTGAGGGCATGATTTGCTGAGTCTGCCGGTTTGTATACTCGAACATAGTCGACTTCCATACGCGCGGGAAAAATCTGCTGGTCGACAGGGCCTCCTGCTGCGCCCCAATCCCCACCTATGGCCAAGTTGAGAACCAAGTGAAAGGGGTGGTCATAGGGCCAAGAGGGCCAGTGCTTGGATTTATGTGGTTCGCGTATATACGAAAAATAAAGGCTGTCGTTAAAAAACGCGTCGATACGGTCAGGAGCCCATTCAAGGGCATAGCTGTGAAAAGTTTCAGAGACATTGCCCCCTTCGATACTGCCATGGCGTTGCTTGCCGTTAGCCCAGTAGTAGGCTTTGTTGTGCACGGTGCTGTGAATTCGGTTTAAGTCGTAGCCGACGTGTTCCATAATATCGATCTCGCCCGAATTGGGCCAAGCATCGCATCTGGGGTTTCCTTGCCAATTGTCACCTTTATTGCATTGGCTGGCGTACTTGAATGGATCGCTCGGTAACATCCAGATAGCGGGCCAAGTGCCGCGCCCTTTGGGCAAACGGGCATGTACCTCAATACGCCCGTAGAGAAAGTCCCCTTTGTTTTGGGAATGGACGCGTCCAGAAGTATAGCGGGCCCGTTGGTATTTTTCTCGGTGGGCTTCTAAAATCAGCCTGCCGTTTTCAATGCGGACATTGTTGTTGCGGCTGGTATAAGCCTGTTGTTCTGAATTGACTTTACCGGCTGGCCAGATATCGATGTTCCATTTAGAGGTATCTGGGCCACTGCCGGTATTGAACTCATCGTTCCAGATCATCAGCCATTTCTTGGTGATGCGGCTTTTTTTACGTACTTGGATAGCGCTGAGGATTGGAAAACCGACGACTGCTTGTAAGAAGATATCCAGCGTCCCATCTCGCACTTCAATTTGCGGAACCGTACGGTCAATGGCTTTTAATCGCCCACCAGCGCGGTATAGATCCAGATTGGCTATTTCCTGTTGCCCTTCCACAACCAGATTAAAGATTCGTTTGCCTGGGCCTATTGCCCGAGGCTCGACGAATTTGAAAGTGATATCGTAGGTGCCATTAGGGAGGGGATATTGTATGTGCGAGATGCCTTCTTGGTACGTTTGGTAGACTCGATTAGTCTGTGAGCCTTGCACTCCATCAACATGCCCCGCTTTGCCGTTGGTCGACAGTGTACCACTGCGCTTTGCTTTACCGTTGGTCGACAGTGTTCTACTGCGCTTTGCTTTACCGTTGGTCGACAGTGTATCACTGTCGTAGGCTACCCCATCAATGCCGGTGTAGGCTTGTCCGCCGATATTAATTGCCCACGCAACTTCAGGCGCGAAAGTGGTGTGGGTGTGATCTTGAGCAGTATCCTCTGCAGCGACACCTGTGCTGAAAAATACCAGACAGGCAATTACAGCCTCGGTGCGAATCCTCATTAAGCCCCAGTATTGTAGGAGCAGCAGATACCGAGGGCAGGAAGGAGGAGGGGCGTGGCTTCTAATAGGCCAACCCAAAGCCTAGATCGTATTTCGCAGGATTATCATCATCATAGTCCTGAGCATCAGTAGCGGGCCATGAGAAGGGCAGGCGGCCTTTGAAGTTGTATCCCTGAGGGGCGTCCATCAACACATCAGCAACGCCGGCACCCTCGCTACCCGGTAACCAAGCTACCACAAAGGCATCGGCAAGTTCGATTACAGCATCGATACCACGCGGTCTGCCAGTCAGAAATACTGCAACTACTGGTACACCTTCGGCCTTGAATTTTTCCATTAGGCGCAGATCAGAAGATTTTGGGCTGAAGTTTCTTGATTTCAAATCGCCTTCAAATTCGCTGTAGGGCGTCTCGCCAAAAATAATCACTGCAACATCTGGTGTGCTTGTGTCGGTATCTGTGTAAATTTCGGCGCCTGATTGTTTTGCGGCTTGTTGGAAGCCTTTCAGAATCGTCGTTGTGCCTTTGTAATACCCTTTACGGTATTCACGTCCCTGCCAAGTTACGGTCCAGCCGCCGCACTGCATGTTAGGATCATCGGCACCGCTTCCAGCAATCAGAATCCGTGCGTCAGAGGCAATAGGCAATACACCGTTGTTTTTCAGCAGTACCAGCGATTCCCTCACGGCCTGTCTGGCAACTGCCCTGTGTGTGCTGTGTCCCAGTAGCTTGGCTTTTCCAGCTAGGCTGTGTTTCCGAGGGCTTCCGTCGTCAAACATACCTGCTCTGAATTTCACTCTGAGGATGCGTCTGACAGCGTCTTCCAAGCGAGCCATTGGAATTTCTCCAGATTTAACTTGCTTGATGGTATTGTCGCGGAATGCTCTCCAGTCTGTGGGCACCATGATCATATCGACCCCAGCATTGATGGCCTCAGGGCAAGATTGAGCGCTGCAACCTGGGACTTGCTCGTGTCCGTTCCAATCGCCTATGACAAAACCATCAAAACCCATGCGCTCTTTCAGCACGTCGGTTAGAAGGTAGCGATGTCCGTGCATTTTGTCGCCGTTCCAGCTAGTGAAACTGGCCATTACAGTCTGCGCACCCACGCCAACAGCTTGAGCATGTGTCCGACCGTGGATTTGGTACAGGTCTTTTTCGGCAAGGATGGCGTCGCCCTGATCCAGTTTGCCATCTCTGCCGGTTCCCATGACTGTACCGCCGTCGGCGACGAAGTGCTTGGCTGTAGCGATAATTTTCTGTTGGTTCAGGAAATTATCCAGCGCTGGATGGCCTTGCAGTCCCAAGATCAATTCTTTCCCGAGTTCTGCCGCAAGTTTGGGGTCTTCAGAATAGCTTTCGTAGGTGCGCCCCCAACGGGTATCACGGGCGATTGCTATGGTCGGTGCAAAGGTCCAGTCGATGCCAGTAACGGCGACTTCGCGAGCGGTAATAGTGCCGATATCGCGCATGAGTGCTGGATTGTTAGCAGCGCCAAGGCCAATATTGTGTGGAAACAGGGTCGCACCGACGACATTGTTGTGGCCGTGTACGGCATCTGTTCCCCAGAGTATGGGAATAGGCAACCCTTTTTTAACTGAGGCCTTGTAAAACAGATTGGCCATACTCAACCAACTGCCCAGCGGGCCCGGTTTTTCACCAGTGGGCCATGAACCACCCCCGTTGAGGATAGACCCGATGTGGTAGGTAGCGACATCCTTGGGGGCAATCGATTGGATTTCAGCTTGAATGATCTGCCCAACCTTTTGCTCCAAGCTCATTTTGCCAATTAATCGATCAATTTTGGCTTCAATCGCTGAGTCTTTCGCAATGGTGGGTCGAATTGTAGGCCATAGGGAGGTATCTGCTGCTGATAGAGACGGTATCATGGTCAGCAACACCCCCATCAAGGCAATACTAGCTATTGTGCGGCTTTTTAGAGGGGTCAAACTGTGTAGGTGAAACATAAAGATTTCCTGATAATTGCCGATGGTCAGCATGCGGAGGCTGGGGGCTCAGTTGGTTTGGAATAATGGACACAGGCACCGAGGATCATAGACCTTCGGTGCCTGATGTTGAGGTCGATTGCATGAATCATCCTGCAACGTTGCCCCTGTTTGTATCCTTTACGCTGTACTCGGGGATACAAATATATTCCTTCGCCTAGAAAAGGGCCCGCACGCGGAAGCCAATGGTCTGTGGACGGGAAAAGAAACGTCTGTTGTCGCGCTGGGTGATGGTGATTGCCTGCGCCTTTTGCTCATCGGTCAGATTGTTGATGTAGCCTTCAAATCTGAGCTCAGTCGAACCAGTCTGCAAGGTGTAGCCGGCGCCGACATCTAAGGTCCAGTAGCCTGAGACTTCGTCGTTCAAGCGCAAGCGCTCCAAGTCGGACAGGCTGTCATTGTAGACCCTGCTATTGAAGATGGTCATGTATTGGTCCGAGCGGTATCCCAAAGAGGTGATCCAGTCCAGATGGCCGTTACCCAGCAGAATGGATTGGCTGACCGAAATTTTAGCCTGAATTTCAGGGGTGCGCGGCAGGCGGTGCCCTTCAATGGGCTGCAATCTGGCATTACAGGTTTCCAAAGGTTCCAGTAAATCACCATCGCCGTTTCTGGGCAGGCATTCATCCTGTTGCACTTCTGGGCCGAAGCGGCTGTCCTGAATTTGCACGGAATCCTGTACTGTTGCTTGATTCAACCACAGCAGGTTGTATGCTACCGTCATCCTGTTTGGAAAGCGGAAGTCACCGTCGAGTTGTAGCCCCGAAATGGCAGCATCGGCGGCGTTGAAGGTGAAAGAAACAATATTGTCTGTGGCACCAGCAGCATCAATTGCTTGCCTATCAGCATCCTCGCCTGCATCGCTGGGAATGTTAGCAAAATCCAAAATCTGCGCACTAGAGACTAAGTTAGTCAACTGCAGGTTTTCGTAGTCATAGACAAATACCGATGCATTGAAGGTGTAGCGCATTTCGCCGGCTTGGAATTCATTCTTCGAGCCCAATTCAAAGAGCATGAGGCTTTCTTCTCTGTAAGTGGGTACCGGCCCATCGCCGTTGAAGGTTACGGTAACTACCGGTGGGGTGTTCGGATCCCCAGAATCAGCGGCTGTCACTGTGACATTGGGCAGGTTGTCGTTAAAGCCGCCTGATTTGTGCCCCGTTGCTACCAGCCCATAGATCAAACTGTCGTCTGTTATATCGTATTCCCCACGCATCCTCCAGTCGAAAAAGCTGTTATCCAGCGTGCCATCTTGAAAGGCAAAAACGGAGGCGTTGGCGAATGTGTAGGCCAAGTAACCAGCAGCAGGGCCAGCACCTGTTGGGCAGGCAAAGTCTACTACGTAGGCAGCAAGATCCGCACAACTGAGGCGCAGCGAGCCTGCGGCCCTAGGTGCCTGGTATTCATGCGCTGCAATAGTACCATCATCGCCACCGCCTATGGCTGTGACCAAGGTGCCTCCATCAGGAGTCAGGGCGTTGAGGGCATCGTGCAGTTCAATCAAGTATGACGCGTAGCTGGTGATGGTGTCGCGCTCACCAGCTGCGGCAATACCTTCCAAGTAGAATTGAGCGATTTCCTGAGTACTGAGCATACTATCGCCATTGGTATCGGGGTTGAGATGCGGGCGGTCGAAGGCAGCAAATTCAAAGCCGTCGGAGCCTGCGCGCGGTGCCCCAGAATAATTACCCCAGAATGCGTTTCCGAGGCCAATAAAGCGGTTGTAGCGGATGTTGATACCGGTTCTTTCTTTTTGATCGTTGGTGAAACGCAGTCCGGCAGTAGCCCGAAAGCGGTCGTTGGCCCAGTAGGTCGCATCGCCGTAGAAAGACAGGCTGTCAGTACTCGTACGCTGATTGAATTCGTTGCCGAAGTAATAGACGTTCTTGTCGCCTGCGCTGCCAAGAAAGGTACGTTGTGTCTCTTCAAAAATAAAGATCCCTGTTGTCCATTGCACCGGTAAGGTGTCAGAGAATAGGCGCAGCTCGTGAATGTTGGATACTGAGTCCGTTATCTGACCCACCCGTGAAAAGACGTCGAAGTCAAAATCTTCTTGGGCGGTGCCGTTATTTAGACTGGTAGTCAGTGCACCATCATAGACGACTGTATCTGCCGCCCCTCCCCATTGGTAATCGTAGACCAGATCGCGTTGCGACAGGTTGTATTCAAAGGTCAAGGCATCGGTGGCGTAGGTCAGTTGTATTTTTGCCCCTGAGTGCGATGTATCTTCTGCGGGGGTAATGGGCCTTACGTAGACATCACGTGGGTTGACACTGTCTGGGTCAATGCCAGCTGCCAAGGCGCTGGCGTAGTTGGTGCCAGTGTAGCCCGTTCCTTGCTGGGTAATAGCATCCAAAGTAATGCCCAAGCTGAGCCCGCTTGTTCCAAAGAGATTGTTGGTGAGAAAGCTTAAGCGGACTCCAGTATCGTCCGCAGCCTCAGCTCCTACAATTCCTTCTGCTTCAGAGGTAGCGATGCCGTTACCAATGGCATCAGAAGGGTTCATGATGTTGTAGTAGCTGTCGTGTTGCATGGCAAACCCCGCGAGGCGAATGGCCGTATTGTTGCCGAGCGATATGTTAACCACGCCAGATACTTGCTGCTCGTTGTAGGTGCCAAGCGACAGTTCTACCGCGCCATCAGTCTGGCCGATACCGGGCTTGAAGGGTATGACATTGATGGATCCGGCTGTGGCGTTACGGCCTCGCAGGGTACCTTGTGGGCCCACGTTGACCTCTACTCGGTCTATATCAAAAAAGGCAGCACCAAAGCCAGCCGGACGGGGTACGTACACGCCGTCTAAGTGGGTGGCTGCGGCCGGGTCGCCCAGTTCAGTGTTGTTGTCGGAGCCGACTCCTCGGATGTAGACCTCGATGTTACCAGAGTTATTGGCAATAGCTAGGCCGGGCAGGCTACCGTCTAAGTCATTGATGTTCTGTACGCCCAGGAGCTTTAATTCTTCACCATCAAAGGAAGCGGCCGTACCTGCTACATCTTGCAGAGATTGTTCGCGCCGCTCAACGGTTACCACCACTTCTTCAATGTCATCAAATCCGAATGAAGATTCAGGAATATCTTCATTAGTTTCAGCGACTTCTGATTCAGATTCAGTGGTTTCTTCTTCACTTCCAATTGCAGGAATATTGCTTTCAATTTCAACGACTTCTAGGTCAATATTTTCTTCGCCTGTCTGTGCAGATACTGGTGTTGCCACACTGACAAATGCCACCAAACTGGTAGCAAATAAGAATCGGTATAGGGTCCGATAAAGAGCAGTAAACATAGTGAGATCCTCTGAGACTGGGGTGTTTAGGGTGCTTGAAGCAGGGGAAAGTAAGACAGAGTTGAGATTGAATTTAAAGATTCAGCTAAAGCCTCTGTAAATACAGGCCGAATTTTAGCATAAAGACCAGTCAAGCTCAGGTATCGAACAATTTCCGTAAATGCGGGGTTTATTGCAACCTCAGCATCTGCTGTTATTACAGGTTGGAAATTTTCCTTATGTTTCGGTCAGTTGCCATCAATTGAAGCGCACTGGCACAACCCAGAAGACCGATATGTTCAGCAGTAATTTTGGCGATAGGAATACGTGCGCAAAAATCAGCAAAGCGGCCTTTATTGCTCAGACGTGCCATAAAACTTTCAGCATCGTAGAAAGGCCAAATTTTGTCCAGCACTCCACCTGTTAAGTAAATGCCCCCTTCGGCAAGACTGATGAGGGCCATATCACCGATAAAACTACTGAGAATACTGAAAAAATCTCTAATAACAGCTAATGCAACAGATTCACCTTGATTGGCTCGCGCCATGATTTCCGCTGGGGTGATGTCGACAGGGGTCTGGTGGAGGCTAGTGTGCGCCCAGTAAAGGTTGGCCAGCCCGTTCCCAGACAGTACTCTTTCGGCTGATATTCTCTTGTAGCGCTGCATCAGACAGCGCAGCAACTGGTATTCGTGTAAGTTATGAGGAGCGAAGCTACTGTGCCCCCCTTCGGAGGGAAGGACTTTGTTGTCTGGCGTAATCAACGCCATACCCAGCCCGGTGCCCATGCTCACCATCAGTTTCACATGGCCGTTTTGCGGTTGATGCTCGCTCAGCCAGTTGTAATCTGTACTGGGTAAGGTTTGCAGTGCATAAGCACTGGCGGCTAAATCATTAATGAACA
>JBPCXB010000107.1:0-1409 GCA_051008935.1 Gammaproteobacteria bacterium
CACAAAGCCTGGCGAATTTCTGCAGGTCTATATTGCGTTCTTGGCACAATCGCGTGAGCGCATATCCAAATGACATTTCAGGTTTCTCCACACTTCGGGTAACAGACTGGCCCGGAGATTCGTGACATTTTCTTCCATCGCCACCGGAAATCGGGCAGGGGTCGTCCGCAATTGACGCAAGAAACAGTTTGTGGATAGCCGCTTTGCAACAAATCGTGAATATCTTCAACTGTGCAAAGCCGACGAATAGTTTTGGCTGGCATTACAGGCTTCCCTGAACACCATCTCACCATCTGAGACAACACCACCATTGCGCGTTCACCATGCGGCCATTGCCTCATCCAGCGTGCTTGGAGATCTGTACCAGACCTTGAACACCAGCGCTTTCGTATCCGCCTATTGTCATCATTTCCAGGCGTAGACCATGTGACGTACCAGCCGTCTGGCTGCCTGTGTATCTCTGTAGAGCAGTTATTTCGAAGAAATTCGTTCGCGGCCGCGATCCGGTAGGCTAGAACATCTGGCTTGAGCGCATTGGCCACTAGCATCGCATTCGCTCGGGAAGGGCATTCTGGTACGCACGCTGGTCCGGATATTCCGTCCAGGCTGTGCCAACTCCAGAGATTGTCCAACCGGCGCCCGCAGCACACGCAAGATGCCTTTTGCGGATAGCCGGAAGCGGCCAGGCCCGCCACAACCTCAGCATCGATCAATCCCTCGTCCTTGCTCGACCACCCTACCCAACACGATATCGGGAGCACAGGGTTGTCCTCACACCATACCCAAGACGATATCGGGACTACAGGCTTGTCCGCGCACCATCGAATGAGCTGGCCCAGCGCCGCCACAGCGGTCGACCCGAAAGGGCATCGACCAGCCCAGCGCGGATACAGGTCATTCCCTGGCATCGCGGTCCATCGCTTGGTGATCAGCTTGTCCTTTCGTGAAGCGCGGGACCACCATGAGACGTACCACCCGTGCTTCTTTCGAGAAATCGTGGCACTCGAGAAACCCGCAAGGCACCGATTGGCTGCATCCAGCCGATAGCTCAGAACCTCCGGGGGGTTCCGCATGCTCAGCATCTTTGGCGGTCTTTTAAGCTCTACCATGATTCAGTCACCTATCAGGTTTCTCCACACTCTGGGGAACAAGCTGGCCCGGAGATTCGTGACGTTTTCTCCCATCGACAGTCTTCATGGGACAGCCGACGACCACAATTGACGCAACAAACCGTTTTTGGATAACCGCTTTTCAAGAAAATGGTCAGAGGGTCACGCAAACGGATCCGATGCTTGACCCAAAATCGAATAGCGCCGGCTGGAACAACAGGTTCTCCTGCGCACCATCTGACCATCTGAGACAAAACAGCCATTGCATCGTCACCATACGGCCATTGGCTCGTCCAACGG
>JBPCXB010000108.1:0-4989 GCA_051008935.1 Gammaproteobacteria bacterium
GGCGGAAGTGGCAATGACACCCTGAGCGGTGGCACAGGCAATGACAGCCTACAAGGCCAAGATGGCAACGACACTCTACAGGGTGGCGAGGGCAATGATTACCTATACGGCCAAGATGGCAATGACATGTATATCTTCAACCCGGGCTCGGGATCCGATACCGTCAATAACTACGATACGCAAGCAAGCAGCATCGACATTGCTCGTTTCAACGATACCTCTATTGAAGAGCTATGGTTCAGCCGCCATGGCAGTCACCTGCAAATCACCATAGCTGGTACAGATGACCAGATCACAATCAGTCACTGGTACAAAAGCAGCTACTACCAATTGGATCAGATTGAAGCAGGTGAGCACACTCTGTTTAATTCTCAGATAGATCAGCTAGTGAACGCAATGGCTGCTTACGATATACCCAGCGGAGCCGGCAGCGTTATCCCGGAAGAAACCAAAGAAGAGTTGGCCTCTGTGCTGGCACAGACTTGGCAGACCAGCTGAAGGTAGCCACACTACTGCAAGCTAATTTCAATCAGCCTACAACAGGCTAACTAAACAAACTTCAGTGGTAGGGCAGCGCAGTCGAAAACAGCAATAAGTATCTGATCCAAATTAAATCACCAATTGATAGCGCTACCAACCGTTTGCTTTCAGAGCCTATGCAGATACACGTTAGACAAATCTCAACTACCTAAAATAAGACGAGATGCAAAGTTTAGGTTTATTCGTCACCCCTATCTCTGCTTATTTTTCCTGCAATCAAGAGCTCTCAATGGACACGGGTTTACATTCTTTAGCTGCAATAGCACGCATTCACCAACTGCCTGTGGAACTTGCACAGCTGACGCATCAATTTGGAGAAGCCGGAAAACAATTCGGCACCACGCAGATTCTGCAAGCGGCCAGATCTTTGTCACTAAAAGCCCGATTACTCACGCTCTCCTCCAGTGACCTCAATCAGAATACGCTACCTTCCATAGCCAAAACAAAAGACGGCCAATTCATCATCTTGGCTCGTTTAGCTAAACAAAAACCAGCAACAGAAGGCGATCCATCCGGAAATACAGAAAATACTGATGTTATTCATAATTTATTGATTCATGATTTAAGAGAGCAAGCACCACGTTCTATCTCTCTGCAACAGTTTGAGAAGTTGTGGAGCGGAGAACTAATTTTGTTGACCCGACGCTTGGGTTTTGCAGAAAACCTGCAGCAAACCTTCAATATCTCTTGGTTTATCCCTTCGCTGCTCAAATATCGCAGCCTTTTTGGAGAAGTAATAATTGCCTCGTTTTTCTTGCAATTATTTGCTCTGGTCACGCCTTTATTTTTCCAAGTGGTTATGGACAAGGTGTTAGTTCATCGGGGCTTCACCACTTTGGATGTATTAGCAGTCGGCTTTTTTGCTGTAGTGGTTTTTGAGGCATTTCTTGGCGGTTTTCGCAATTATTTGTTCAGCCACACCACTAACCGGGTAGATGTAGAACTGGGCTCACGGCTTTATCACCATTTGCTGGCCCTACCACTTAGCTATTTTGAAGCGCGCCAAGTAGGACAAAACGTGGCACGAGTACGCGAACTTGACACCATCCGCAACTTCATTACTGGCACGGCTCTCACTCTGATTATCGATTTGTTCTTTGTCTTTGTGTTCCTAGCAGTTATGTGGTACTACAGCCCTACGCTGACTTGGATCGTACTAGCAACTATCCCCTTTTATGTGATCCTATCACTATTCATCACACCTATCTTACGCCATCGACTGAACGAAAAATTCAAACACGGAGCAGCCAATACAGCCTTTCTGACAGAATCCATCACTGGCATCAGCACCGTTAAATCATTATCTGTAGAGCCTCAGATGCGACGAAAACTGGAAGACCACCTGTCCAGATATGTGCACTCCTCCTTCAAAAGCCAGAATCTAAGCAATATAGCCAATCAGATAGCAGGGCTTGTAAATAAGCTGATGACCTTAGGGATCATTTGGTGGGGGGCACATCTAGTGATTCAAGGCGCGATTACAGTTGGGCAACTAGTGGCTTTTAATATGCTGGCAGGCCGCGTAAGCGGACCTATTATCAAGCTAGTGCAGCTTTGGCAAGAATTCCAACAGGCAGGGATCTCTCTGCAACGCCTAGGCGATATCCTGAACGCACCTAAAGAACAGGGGTTCAACCCCAACCGCTCTCAGTTACCAGCGTTACAAGGAGCCGTTTCCTTAGAACATGTGAACTTCCGTTATCAGGTGAATACACCCAGAGTGCTGGAAAAATTCAACCTAAACATCACACCTGGCCAAATTATAGGAATTGTTGGCCGTTCTGGTTCTGGCAAAAGCACCATCACCAAATTAATCCAGAGGCTGTATGTACCTGAAGGCGGCCGAGTTCTGGTTGACGGCGTGGATCTGTCCATGGTAGATACCGCATGGTTGCGACAACAGATCGGCGTTGTACTACAAGAAAATTTCTTATTTAATCGCAGTGTGCGCGAAAATATTGCCCTGATCAACCCGGCCACCCACATGGAACAAGTGGTTAATGCAGCAAAAATGGCCGGAGCGCACGATTTTATTACGGAACTCTCAGCAGGCTACGACACCTTAGTCGGCGAGCAAGGCAGCAATTTTTCAGGAGGTCAGCGCCAGCGTATAGCCATTGCCAGAGCTCTAATCACTAACCCATCGATCCTGATTTTTGATGAGGCTACCAGCGCGCTGGACTATGAATCTGAGCGCTTAATTCAGCAAAACATGGCGCGTATTTGCAAAAACCGTACGGTATTCATCATCGCCCACAGGCTAACTGCTGTTCGTCAGTGCCATTCCATTATCGTGATAGATAAAGGGCGTATTGTGGAACAGGGTTGTCATACCGAGCTGTTGAAACTAAACGGCTATTACGCCAAGCTACACAGCTATCAAAACGACCAAGCCCGTGCTCACACCTCTGAAAAGGTTGCCCCCAACCCAACCCTGAGAGTCGCCTCATCGCAGCCCGAAAAAGGCTCTTTCCGCATTACAAGCCAGCCAGATCAAGCTCAGAAAGCTACCGTAAACAGCCTCAGCAAAAAAGAAACAGCACCGTGAACTTGTTCTCTGTACTCAAAAAGCGCTGGGGAAACCGCTCCACACTCGGCAACAGCAACCAAACCCAAGAATTAGCCGCTTTTCTGCCGGCGGTTCTAGAAATACAGGAAACACCACCCAACCCCTTGATCCGATGGCTAGCATGGACACTCCTAGCCCTTGTGACCTTTTCCATAGTCTGGGCCTCTCTAGGGCATGTCAATATTGTGTCCAGTGCCGAGGGTAAAACAATCCCTAGTTCCAGAGTCAAAGTGATCCAACCTTTAGAAAAAGGAGTTGTCGAAGAAATAAAGGTGAAAGAAGGCCAGCATGTACATAAAGGCCAACCTTTGATTGTGCTGGATCACACGCTAACTCAAGTTCATTTGCAGCGCGCTGTACTAGAACTTAAAAACTCTGAAGAGCAGCTGGCCACCCATCAAGCAATGCTTAGCTTACTGCAGCAAGCTAAGCATCAAGAAGCCGAAATACATCCCCGTTCACACAAACTGATACTACCTGACACCTCTCAGTTCCACAACACCCCCCTGAACAAAAACTTATTAAAACAAAAATGGTTGGAGTATCAGGCACAATTACATACCCTAGACAGCAACTGGCAACAAATCCGTGCACAACAGGCCGCCTCCAGAGAAACCATCGCACGCCTAGAAAGTACTCTGCCCATTGCCACAAAAAAAGCTGAAGCAGAAAAAGAGCTCTACGATAAAGGATTCGGATCAGAGTTGGACTATTTAACTCCAGAAGAAGAACGACTGCGACAATTTCACGAACTAAGAGTTCAACGTCAACGGCTGAAAGAACTTATAGCCGCAGAATTAGGAACAAACGACCAAATCTACCTCTATAAAGCTCAAACTACAGCCAATCTGATCACTGAAACTACTGAACTTAAAAGACAAGTTGCAATATTACGTGAAGAATTCATAAAAGCCCGCGAAGACGACATTAAAAAAACGCTTTACGCCCCAGTTAATGGCCATGTGCAAAACCTGATCGTCACAACAGTAGGCGGTATAGTTACAGCAGCCCAACAATTAATGCTGATCGTACCAGAAGGCGAACGCCTTGAAGCTGAAGTCTTCTTAGAAAACAAAGACATCGGCTTTATACACCAAGGTATGGATGCAGAAATCAAAGTACACACCTTTCCCTTTACTAAATACGGCGTGATTGATGCATCCATCATTAACGTATCTGACGATGCTATAGTCGATGAACAACGCGGGCTAATCTATCGTATGCAATTGCGCATGAACAAAAACTCAATCCAAGTAGACGGCAAAGATATACCCCTACAACCCGGAATGGCTGTAACCGCTGAAGTTAAAACTGGCCAAAGACGCATCATTGAGTTTTTTCTGGCCCCCTTGCTCAGGGCCAAAAACGAAAGCATTCGAGAAAGATAGCAGCTTGACTTTTTTTTATTACTAAAGGCTGGCTGGATTCTGCGACTTCGTTTCACTTCGCGCAGAATGACGCGGTGGGGGCACTCCCAGCACTTAAACACAGCCGCATCTACGCTTCCACGCGCCCTGAACTTGATTCAAGGCGCCTTTAGAAAGAGTACCAATCAAGCATAATATCAGCAAACCGACAGGAGCCCATCATCATGAAAGCTGAACACCAAACAGCCGTTGTAACCGGAGCAGCTAGCGGTATTGGCTTGGCGATCGCGCGCGAGCTGACCAGCCGTGGGTACCGAGTGATCCTGGCCGATTGGGATCTGGAAGGCGCTGAAAAAGCAGCCGCTGAACTAGGCGACCAAGCGCACGCCCTGCACTTTGATGCAGCTGATGTTGCGTCCATTGACACTCTGGCGGATCAGGCATGGGAGCTAACCCAAGGCGTGGATTTTGTCTTTGCCAATGCCGGCGTCAGCGCCAACGCACCCCTGTTGA
>JBPCXB010000109.1:0-2145 GCA_051008935.1 Gammaproteobacteria bacterium
TGGCTAACTGTCTGTACATAGGTTGCCAGTGTGGGTCAGCAGCCCCGGGTTTTAGCCAATGAACGGTGTCTCGAGCAAATAGCAGGAATCTGCGGAATAGCTTGATTTGATCGAGTTCAGAAGTGTCATCCATAGCCTGTAGGTCAATGCCGTATCTCTGCATGGGCAGTCGAAGTATGTGGCTGTGATAATACTTGCCACGGGCCTGTACGTTGCAGATCTTATCAAAAAAGCACGATAGCACCCGTGTGTAAGGGTTTCGGACACAGCTAAAGGTAAAAATGTGTTGCTCCATAATTTTGCGCTGTATTTGGGCGCGAGTTTGGGGATCTGCTGTAGTCCATCGGTGAATGCCAGTACTGCTGTGATGCACATTGCCGTTGTAAAAGTGCCCATTGTCTGTGTAGTAAAGAATTTGCCCAATGGTGGTGCAACCGCATTTAGGTAAGCTTCGGTAGATAGCGTTTTCGCTTTGAGTCATCCAGGTGCCAGTTAGGTCGGGCGTTCGGTTTTCCTGTCGATGGATATCGCGCTTCGAGGTTCCGGTTAGGTCGGGCGTTCGGTTTTCCTGTCGACGGATATTGCGCCCCCATGTTTTGAATATATTCATGAATGTATTATTGTTTGCGTGGATGAATGCAGGAGCAGTGTTCATCTTGACTAGGTGCGATATTCGTCCCTGTTTAGGCGGGATTGAATTTCATCAAGATCTATGGGGCCTGTCGGTTGTGAATTGCCAGGAGTGTCAAAATCGTATTTGAACAGGTCAAAATCCTGATGGTACATTTCGTGCATTAAGTGCATGGATAGGTCATCAAAATAGTCAGCTACTGGATATTTTTGCATGATTTTTTTATCGCTTGCACTGTTAAACTGCGGTATCTTGTTGAGCTGTATGGGATTGCTGGGCGAGATGCTGTCCAGAATCAGCGGCATATCTGCATGGAATGTTTCGATGTGACTGACACTGTTGTAGCGCCCGCCGTTGACGATGATGCTGGCTAACAGTCTGTACATAGGTTGCCAGTGTGGGTCAGCCGACATGGGCTTTTGCCAATGAACGGTGTCTCGAGCAAATAGCAGGAATCTGTGGAATAGCTTGATCTGATCGAGTTCAGAAGCGTCCTCTGCAGCCTGTAGATCAATGCCGTATTTCTGCATGGGCAATTGCAGTAAGTGGTTGAGATGATACTCGCCATTGTTCTGTACGTTGCAGATCTTATCAAAAAAGCACGATAACACCCGTGTGTACGGGTTTCGGACACAGCTAAAGGTGAAAATGTTTTGCTCCTTAACTTTGCGCTGTATTTGGGCGCGCGTTCGGCGATCTGCTGTAGACCATCGGTGAATGCCAGTACTGGTTCGATGCACGTTGCCGTTGTAAAAGTGCCCATGGTCTGTGTAATAAAGAATTTGCCCGATGGTGGTGCAACCGCATTTAGGTAAGTTTCGGTAGATAGCGCTTTCGCTTTGAGTCATCCAGGTTCCAGTTAGGTCGGGCGTTCGGTTTTTCCGTAGAGGCATATTGCGCCTCCAAGTTTTGAATATATTCATGAATGTATTATTGTTTGCGTGGATGTAGTGCTGTCAGGATTTCTTGATGGCGTTTTTCATAATTCAGCCCACGTGGATGTGCAAAATCTGTGGCGCCTAATATGAAGAGGCAATTGTTTGCTCCATTCTGTGACACTTCCGCCGTGGCTGGAGAGACGCTTCGAGTCTGGTTGAGATTCTTGGTGTTGATGGAGACGGGGTCAGGTGTAACGGGCAGATAGTAATAACCTGTTGCTACTAGCGGATCATGATGCGCCATTTAGGTTAAAGCCGCTCGAGCCGCTGTAGCGAGTAGTCCCCAGCTTTCAGCAGCATGCGCCTGAAAATGGCTGGCTGTACCCTGATTCTGGTGTTGGGGCTTGGTTGGCTGGTTGAGGAGTTGGATATGAGTAGATTGGTCGAAAGTACGCATAAGAATGGGGTAACAGTGCAGTTCTAATGTAGTGAACTGAGAAGTCAGTGAGAGGGGATGAATGCAGGAGCAGTGTTCATCTTAACCAGATGCGATACTCGTCCCTGTCTAGGCGGGATTGAATTTCATCAAGATCTATGGGGCCTGTCGGTTGCGAATTGCCAGGGGTGTCAAAATCG
>JBPCXB010000110.1:0-73250 GCA_051008935.1 Gammaproteobacteria bacterium
AACACCAGTCCATCTACACTACTACGCACCTTAAACACAAACCCCTCTTACTCCACTACGCGCCCTGAGCCTGACTTTTTTATTACTAAAGGCTGGACTATTTTTATTACTAAAGGTTGCCTGAGACAAGCTCAGGCAACGTTATGCGCTAGATAGACTTGAGCACAAACTTTTCTTACACTACTACGCGCCCTTAACACAGATTTCTACTACTCTACTACGCACTCCGAGCTTGACGAGGAGTGCCTTTAGAAAAAGAGTAAAAGTCACAAGCTTGGTCAGCGTTGTGCCCTAGATAGCCTTAAACACGAGTCCATCTACACTACTACGCGCTCTTAACACAAATTTCTCTTACCCTACTACGCACTTCGAGCTTGTCGAGAAGTGCCTTTAGAAAAAGAGTAAAAATCGCCTTTAGAGAAAGAGTACCAGTATTAGCCCATCTCTTTGAGCGCCTTAGTGAATCGGCCGGCGTGAGAACGTTCGGCTTTTGCTAGGGTTTCAAACCAGTCGGCAATTTCTTCAAAGCCTTCGCTGCGGGCAGTCTTGGCCATACCAGGATACATGTCAGTGTATTCATGGGTCTCGCCAGCGATGGCAGCTTCTAGATTTTGCTTGGTTTCACCGAAGGGCTTGCCAGTAGCTGGGTCGCCGCATTGTTCGAGATATTCTAGGTGGCCGTGTGCATGCCCAGTTTCGCCTTCCGCCGTTGAACGGAATACGGTGGCTATATCTGCATGGCCTTCGATATCCGCTTTCTGTGCGAAATACAGGTACCTTCGATTGGCGCCGGATTCGCCGCTGAAAGCATCTTTGAGGTTTTGTTCAGTTTGACTGCCTTTGAGTTCCATGATGTAGTTTCCAAGTAGCTAGATTTAGGGGGTTTAGATGAAGATCAGTGCGGTTGATCTGACTCCCAATTATAGATCTCCGTTTTGATTTGTCAGCTAGCCTTTCGGATCTGTATGTTGATACTGATTGCGACACAATTGCGTTTGCTAGTCTACGAAGCCTTTTGCTTTTGTCTGAAGCTGTATAGAGGAATCAGTAGCAGCAGTGCGCTCAGGATAAGCCACAGAGCCAGCTCGTTTGCAGCCGCCACATTAAAGGTCTCGAAGTGTTCGAACAATGCGATGGACGCGGTCCGGGTTTGTGGAATGGATCCGCCTATCATTAGCACTATGCCAAATTCGCCCATAGTGTGTGCAAATACCAACGCCAGAGCCAGACTGATGGATTTGAGCATATGAGGTAGCCAGATGTGCATCGCTCTTTGAGAGGGAGAGAGCCCCAAGGTAGCTGCCACCTCGTTCCAATGTGGATTCATGGTTTGAAAACCCATCAGTAAAGGCTGTAGTGCGAAGGGGAAAGAATAAATTGCAGAGCCCATGACCAGTCCAGCGAAGCTGAAGGCAAAAGGCGAACCGAACACTGCCGCCCAAATACTACCGAGCCAGTAATTCGGCCCCATTGCCAATACCAGATAGTATCCGAGTACGGTAGGAGGTAGCACTAGGGTAAGCAACGCCCCCAGTTGTACCGCTTGTCTGGTTAGCCTATGTGTGTGTGTCAGCCAAAATGCCAGCGGGGTGCACAGCGTGATTAGCAGTAGGCTGGTTAGGAGGGCTAGTTCCAAGCTCAGCAGCAGAGAATGGTAGTCTGCGAGGCTCATCGATCAATGTGCTGACAGGGCGTTAGTCTATATTGTTGGTCGGCATGCACCCGTTTTTGGAGTGCTGTCAACAGCTCAATGCCAGTGGTGTTTAAAGCGAGGGCGTGGTAGGTCACTTGGCAACAGGTATTGCTATCCGCTTCCAGAATGACTCCTTGGATTTGATGTGTCTCTGCAGCGATCTGTATCAAGGGTATAGGGAGAATCGTCAGCGAAATGGTGGTCGTCAGAGCTAATCTGGCGGTTTGTATGGCGCTGCCGGCATAGAGTAGCTGGCTCGGGTCGAAGGGTAGCTTTAAGTACTCTACTAGCTCTAGGGCCGCTTTTCCTGCAGGTGCTGTTTGTGGGTCGGGCAAAGCCATCCGCTGTAATGCATCAGGCGCTGTATTCGTTGGATTTGTGCGTAATATTGTTGCCAGTTCACCCGGTTGGAGTGCGCTATTGGGGGCCCAAAGCGCTACCGGAACCTGCGCAATACATTGTGTGTGAGATGGTTGTTGTACATCGGGCAGCGTTTGAGCGCGCTGTATCCAGTTTTGATCTGCAAATACGATTGCATCGTAGGGGGCGCCGCGGGCAAGCTGGTAATAGAGCGTGCCGCTGGATCCAGAGACTAGATGAATCTGTGCTAGCGGTTCTAGATCCCCTGAGTTGGCAATCTGTCGTTCCACCCAGGGTGATAGACTGGATGCTACCGCCAGAACAGGGCGTTTGGCATGTTTTGGGTGTTGGGTAAATAGGGATGCTAATTGTAAGAGACTGATTGCCAGCAACAGCACCAGTACGAATTTCATAAAATTTGGAATATGTATCATCGGGTGTGTTGTGTTTCAGCGGCATGTGTTTCCCATGCGGTTGCCTGTTAGCATGCTTGCTGTTTCTTACCCACTGAAAGTTGTAGTTGAGTTATGAAGATCGCGCTGTATCCTGGCACCTTTGACCCTGTGACGAAAGGGCATTTAGATATCATTACCCGCGGGTCGAAGTTGTTTGACAAAGTCGTTGTGGCCGTTGCACGGGGAACATTCAAAAGCCCGCTTTTTGATCTCAACGAACGTATGGAACTGCTACGTCTGGTGTGTAAGAGCGAGAGCATCGAGAATCTTGAAGTGATCGGCTATGAGCGCGAGTTGACAGTGAACATTATGAGAAAATACGAGGCCATTGTTCTGCTTCGAGGGCTGCGTAGTCCGAGTGATTTTGAGTATGAACTGCAGTTGGCCAGTATGAATCGCTTGATGGAGCCGGATTATGACAGTGTCTTTTTGCCGCCCAAAGATACATTCTCTTGCATTTCCTCTACCTTAGTCCGAGAAATTGCGTCTTTAAATGGCGATTTAACACCCTTTGTGCATCCAGCAGTTGCTCAGGCACTTAAGGATAAATTTCGATCCCAAAAGGGTACAAAAGCCTCTTGACGGTGTTAGCCATACCCAGCTGAGCTACTGTTGGCAGTGGCGGCAGAAATAGGTTGACCGGTTGTTCTCTTTTGCTCTTTCAATCAATCTTCCGCACACCACACATGCCTTCCCTTCACGGCCATAAACCTGCAATTTTTGGGCGAAATACCCTAGTTCACCACCTATATGCCGGAAATCTTGAATACTGCTTCCGCCGCATGCGATCGCACTTTCTAGGGTGGTGCGGATGCTTGCAACCAGTCGCTTCAGCTGTTGCAAGTTCAATGTTTTGGCAGGTCTCTGTGGCAATATCTTGGCGGCAAATAATGCTTCGCAGGCATAGATATTGCCAATGCCAGCTACGATAGGGGCGTGCATCAAGGCTGATTTGATGCTCATACTTCTGCTAGCGCATTGTGTGAGCAGATATTCAGGGGTGAAGTCGGGCAATAGAGGTTCGGGTCCCAGATGACACAGCAGGCGGTGTTGCAGGGGGTCTTGCTCAGTCCAGAGTATGGCGCCAAACCGCCTCGGGTCTCGGAATATCAGCACGTCGCCTTGATCCAGTTCGAAGAGGATATGGTGGTGTTTATCTGTGAGGCAAGCATTTGAGTGCGCATCTTGTGCGGCGTGTGTCTGACTCTGAGCGCTTTCCAGCCTGAAAGTACCCGTCATGCCTAGATGGGCTAGAACCCAGCCTTCAGACTGAGTGTCTGAGCACAGGGTGCAGATGAGCAGGTATTTGCCCCGCCGTTTGATGCGTTGGAATATCCGGCCCTTGAGCTTGGATTCAAGTTGCTCAGGTACGGGCCAGCGTAGATTGCGGTTAAGTACCGATACCTCTCGTATTCTTTTGCCAGGCAAGTGCAGGTCGAGCGTAGCCCGGATGGTTTCGACTTCGGGTAGCTCGGGCATGCTGGCTAGAGACAGGCAGCGAACTGCCGTTCAAGCGGTTATGGAGTCGACAACAGCCATTGGTTGATTTGTTGCAGATCGCTCAACTCCAGATCACCCGTCAATTGTTCGAGTTGCAGGCGTAGTAGCAAGTGGTCGTAACGGCTGTCTTGGTACTGCCTTTTGGCATTGTGGGTAATTTGGGAAGCATTAGATAGATCTAGGATATTGCGCGTTCCAGTTTCGTAACGCACTCGTGTTGCTTGCTCCGCTGAGGTGGCAGATTTCAGCGCCTGTTTGTTGGCTCTAATAGTAGCGACTGAGTTTCGTATGCGCAAGTGTAGTGCCAGCACTTCTTGCCGCAGATTCAGTTCCGCTCGTTCTACCTGATGATTCAGCCGGTTATATTGAGCGCTGGCTTGTTTTTTTGCCCCGTGCAAGCTACCCCCCGTAAATAGAGGCAGACGTACGGACAGCGTGACGGTAGTGTCGCTACTCTCGTTTGAGGCAAATGCACTGAATGCTGCGGGAATGTTATCAAACTGATTGGTCGAGGTTTCGGTATGTGACACGTCCAGATTCAAGTTTGGCAGTGCTTGCGCGCGCGCACCTTTCAGGTTAGAGAGGGCGGATTGCTTGCTCATACGCAGAGCCTGTATGCTGAAGTTATTGGTTAGAGCTAGTGCGATCATTTCGGTTGATTCGAGTTCGACAGGCCATTCAGAGAAATTCGGATCTAGGCGGTACAGCTGGTGTTCGATTTTGCCAGTAACTGTAGAGAGGCTGAGCTTGGCAATATCAAAATTTGATTGTGCGCCCAGAAAAATGGCTTCTGCATTGTCGACACCATAGCGCGCTTCTTCCAGTTCGTTGATGGTTGTCAGACCTGCTGAATAGCGTAGCTGAACTTGGCTGACTTGCTGTTTCATATTAGCTCTCAGCGCCTTGGCTGCATCCAGTGCGTCTTTTGAGCGCAATACTTCCACAAACAGCTGCGCAACTTTCAGCATCAGGTTTTGGACCTTGTCCCGATACGTAGCTTGTGAAGAAGCTGCTACAAACGATCCAGATCGAGCCTGGTGCCAAGCTGAAACATTGACAAGAGGCATCTGCGCCGACAGAGCAACCTGGTCGCTGTCGTAGGCTTCGGAGTTATTGTTGCTGGTGCGGTCTATCTGGCGTATGTTCCATGACACATTGACTTGGGGAAGCAGAACTGATCGGGCAATTGCCTTGGACGCATTGCCTTCTTCTAGATCGGCCAGCGCAATTCGAAAATCGGGATCGTATTCCAGCGCCATACGGTAGCTAGTCAGCAGATCGGTGGCTTGGCTTGGAACAGGTGCGGATGCAGCCGCTACTAAGATAAGCATCCAGATGGCGGATTTAAACTTCTGATTTAGTAACCTGGCAATGGTATGAGTGCGGACATGGGTGCTTGGCCCTAGGGAATTTGTACTTTTAGAGTGGCGCATGTAGGAGAAAGTCAGGTAGTTTAGGTAACCAGTTAGGTTGTGCAGATCGTGTCGCAACATGTAGATGCGCGCATGGAGAAAGTATATCAAAGTTGTATCATTGGTCCTTTATGCAGATATTTTCAGAACAGCTAACACTCGCCTAAAATCACAGCGGTCGGTAGGTGATGTTTTTATTGTGCCACATAGATGCTAAGGGTCTTGGTAATCTGGAATAAAATTACATCACTTAATTCAAGAGTTCAGATGAGGTTAGCTGGTGAATAGCTCTATGTTCAAGCTTTGGTCTTACCCCCAATACTTCTTGGGAATGTTGGTATTTGTAGGCCTATCGATTGGCACAGCTCAGTCATTGGAAGCTTTCGAGGCAGACGCATATCCGGAAGAGACCCTTGACCCTGTTATTCAGGCAGGGGGCGATCTGCGCAATGTGGCTGTCAAATCACAAGAGCAAATTGACAATCTTGCCAGTACTCGCACCACTTTGCTGGGTGAATATCGCAACCTGCAGAAAGAAATAGACATACAGCTTCTATACAACAATCAGATCAAAGCGCAGATTGATGTTCAGGAGGCTAAAAAACAAGAGTTGCAGCTTTCCATCCGTAAAGTAGACGAATTGCAACGTCAGGTATCGCCGCTTTCATACAAAATGCTGGAAAGCTTGGCTAGAGCCGTTGAGTTGGATTTGCCTTTCCATTTATATGAGCGCCGTCAGAGGGTAGAGCGTGTCAGGCAAAGCATGACTTCAGCTGATATCAAACCTTCTGAACAGCTCCGCCAGATTCTTGAACTGTATGATATAGAGCTTCAGTACAGTAGTACCATCGATACATACGATGAATTTATTAAAGTGGAAGGCGTAGAGCGAGAGGTCAATGTGCTTCGCTGGGGGCGGATGGCTTTGATTTATCTGAGCTTGGATGAAAGTGCTGTTGGAATATACGATGCTGATACCCAAAGCTGGAGATCGCTGCCGATTCGATACCGAAACGCCGTGCGGCAGGGGTTGAGAATGGCACGTAAGCAGGCGAGCATCGATATGTTGCTATTGCCTGTCAAAGCCCCTGAATTGGCCAAGTAGAGGGAGAAGAGAAGAATGTTTTTTAGCTACTTAGAAACCCCTTTGAAATTACAGCTTCCTTTATTAGGCTTGCTTCTGTCTCTCTCTATGGCAGGAGTCGTTTCTGCCCAAGCTGAAGAAACGCTTGCTGAAGGCGAAGAGGCTGGCACTTTGGAACAGTTGCTTGAACTCGTTCGTCAGGGAAAAATTCGAGAAGACCGCGAAGCATCCCGTCGAGAAGAGACCTTTACGCGTCAGGTGTCGCGCCAAAAGGCTCGGGTTGATTCGTTGAAGAACCGCTTGAACGAGTTGCGTGAAGATAGTACGCGCCTAGAGAATAAACGCAACGAGAATAATCTGGAAATTGCTCGGTTGCGTGAGCAAAAAGAGCGTAGCGAAGGGAGCCTGAAGGAAGTATTTGGTAATCTCCAAGCCAGCGCTTCAGCGGCAGCGGAGTTGATGCAGACTTCTTTGGTGACTGCTCAATTAGGTACTGGGCGTATTGCGTACTTGCGAGATCTCGCTTTGCGTATGGAGAATACCGATAGGTTGCCAGACATCTCCGAAATCGAGGAGCTCTGGGCTAAGTTGCAGGAAGAGCTGTATGAAGCAGGACGTGTTGTCTCTTTCCAAACAGAGGTCGTTGGTCTGGATGGTGTTGCTAGACCTTGCGATGCACACCGCATTTCGGTTTACAACATTGTCTGCGATGGGAACTATGTAGTTTTGCAGCGAGCAGGCCATCTGTCTGAGTTAAAAGCGCAGCCAGCCAGCAGATTTCATGCATCTGCGTCTAATCTAGGCAGCAAAGAGTACGTGCCTTTCGGTATAGACCCCACTGGGCCTCAAGGCAATACGCTGCTCAAAAATTTGATCAGTAGCCCCACTTTAGGTGAGCGTATTGAACACGGCGGCATTATAGGTCGCCTGATCCTTATGCTGGGGAGCATTGGTATTCTTCTAGCACTCGCTAAGTTTGCTGAGATGACTTATATCAGCATTCAGCTGAGGGGACAATTGCGCAGAGAAGAAGTGTCTGAGAGCAATCCTCTGGGCCGCGTGCTGAAAGTTTACGATGAGCATAAGAATGCTTCGCTGGATGCGCTTGAAGCGCATTTGGCTCAGGCGATTGGGCGTGAGCGGCCGCGGATCGAACGCTTTGTGCCGTTCTTGAAAATTATTGCCACTGTGGCGCCTCTTATGGGGCTATTAGGTACAGTGACCGGCATGATTATTACGTTCCAGCAGATCACTATCTATGGAACAGGTGATCCCAAAACCATGGCGGGTGGTATTTCGGTTGCTTTGGTAACAACCGTTTTAGGCTTGGTTGTAGCTATTCCAATGGTGTTGGCGCATGCTATTGTGGCTTCAAGAGTCAAATCCGTGCTGACCATTTTGGAAGAACGTAGTATTGGTCTGGTCGCGCGTAAAGCTGAGGCTGAGGCAAGCGCTTAGTTCGCTTTCCGAAGCCAAGAAGGAATTCAACTGGTAAACCAGGAGTAATAAATGATCGACACTCTTTTAGTCTTTTATTACAATTCGCTGGACGCAGTTGTAGATTTCGGCGAAAGAGGTGGGCCAATTATTAACTACATAGGAATCGTCATTTTTTTTATGTGGTTTTTGGTTTTTGAGCGCTTCTGGTATTACTCAGTTGGGTATCGCGCATTACATCGCGATCTGATTGAGGAGTGGTCGCAACGGACCGAGTTGGTCTCTTGGTATGCGCAGAATATCAGGGCAGATTTGCTGTCTCAGGGTAAGATGGAAATCAACCGCAACATCAGCCTCATTGAATCTTGCTTTATGTTGTGTCCGTTGCTGGGGCTTTTAGGTACAGTAACCGGTATGATAGATGTTTTTCAAGTGTTGGCAGTGACTGGAGGGGGAGACGCCAAGCCCATGGCGGGTGGTGTTTCTAGAGCGACTTTGCCGACTCTTTCTGGTATGGTAGGGGCTCTTTCAGGATATATTGCTTTGTTGTTTGTTCGGGCTCAGGCTAGGCGCAGAGAGCGAATTCTGGAATTTAACCTGCCGTCATCCTGAAGAAGAATCAGGGATTTGTGTGGGCAAGATGAACCGGCATAGACAGGTTTAGGAGAATACGGATGAGAAGAAACCTGATTCAGGCTGCAGTAGAAGAGCAGAATGAGATCGATATGACCCCCATGCTGGATGTGGTGTTCATCATGCTGATCTTCTTTATCGTCACGGCTAATTTTGTCAAGGAGCCAGGTTTGGAAGTCTCTCGACCTGATTCGGAAACGGCCGAACAGCAAGAAAATGCCGGCATTTTGGTTGCAGTTGGGCAGCAAGGGGATGTCTATATGGATGGTAGACGCATTGATGTGCGTCAGGTCAAGGCGAATGTGCTTAGATTGCGAGCAGAACGGCCAGATGCAGCTGTTGTCATCCGGGCAGATAGCCTTGCGACTGCTGATATCATCACCGAGGTCATGGATGGTATCCGGGCTGCTGGTGTCCGAGACATTTCTTTGGCAGCTGATCCGAAATAATCATGTTTGCCAAACTCAATCTAGATGCAGAGAGAATTCTCGGCAGACTGTCGTGGTCTGTTTCTATCTATACCATCAGGTCTTGGGCCTTGCCCACCCTCTTCAGCTTGGGGGTGACATCTAGTCTATTTCTATTGATGATTGTGTTGATTGAGGCTGGCGATCAGCACAGAGAGATCTTTAAAGGCTATAAGATCAAAGATGTTGTCATGCCTCAGCGCGATATTGAAGTGGTGGATATTCCAGACCCCGAACCGCCGCCGGATCTTTTAAATCCCCCTGAAGTGCCTCAGCCGCAGAACGATGCAGATATCCAGCCAATCAACACCTCTTTTGTCAAGCCGGTTATTAATAATGCGGTATCTTTTACCGGGGCTGCCTTGGGTCAGAATTCGGAATTGATCCCCATTGTGCGCGTTAATCCGGTCTATCCGCAGCGTGCAGTCTCACGTGGTATTGAAGGCTGGGTGATGTTGGAATTTACCATTAATGGCGATGGACGCACCAAAGATATAAGCGTCATACGGCGTGAACCCAGTAGCATCTTTGATGGTGCGGCTATCAAAGCTATTTCCAAATGGCGCTATAGGCCCCGTATTATAGATGGGGAGCCACAAGAAGTAGAAGGGGTTCAGGTAAGACTGACTTTTGAGTTGGAAAAAGGGACAAATCAAAGCAGCCGTAATTTGTTTTAATCGGTTTCTGAAGGGGCTTGCAGAGCGTCCCGAGATCTTGCTATGATCTAGAAGTATAGATGGCAGGTATCGGGATAGTTGGAATTGGAGGTTTGGAAATGTCACAAAATACCTTGCTCAAGTTGCCTGTGTATGGATTAACCGTTGTTCTCGGTTTCGGTTGGATTTCGGTGCATGCTATGACGCTACTTGCACCCACTTTTGCCCATGCGCAAGAGAGTAAAAAACCTGCCAAAAAGCGTGTGGTTAAAAAAGTGAAGGCGCTGAGCCTAGTCGCACAGGGCTATGTCATCAAGGTCACGCGTATTTTTGGCGAAGCGACAAAATTGGGGGAGCGGGCTAGCAACATCCTGGCAAGCGCTGAACAGGCCAAGAAAGATATCGTAGTCTGGCAAGAAGAAATTAAGGCCGGCGATCTCAGTACCAAAAAAGTCGCAAAACTCCGAGCGCAGATTGAAGACGCAGAAAAACTGATAGCCAGTGCCCCTAAAACCAGCGAGGCACTCAACGCAGCTTCTTTGAAATTAGTAGGCAGAGCTTTGCCAGTGCTAGATACGATGCGGGCCAATATAGGCAAGTTGCAAAGTCAAGATCGGGCAGCCATGTGGAACTACTATGGCTATATTTATTCCCTTCAGGAAAACTACAGAGGAGCACGAAGGGCGTATGATAATCTGCTCAAAGAAAGCGAAGTGGCGCCGAACCTGCGCTTACAGGCTATGTTTTCCAGCGGTCAACTGTCTATGGTTCTGGAAGAGTATCAGAAAGGTGTCAAGCGTTTAGAGCAGTGGTATGCCTATGCGCGCGAATTGGAGAAGCCCATCCGCCCAGGAGACCATTTTCTCTTAGCGCAGGGCTACTATGCGCTCTCGGAATATGACAAAGTGATTGTGCGCATCAATGATGCTATCGAGTTGGCCTTGTCGAAAGCAATACCTCTTAGAGAGGGCTGGTTGCGCCTTTTGGTTGCTACTTATTTTGTGAAAGAAAATTTCACAGCTGCCCGCGAGCCTTTAGAGGCCTTAGTGCTTTTATTTCCCAAGCGAGAATACTGGATACAGCTGCAGGGTACTTACGGCGAACTGGAATTACGCGAGAACCAGCTGGCGATTCTGGATTTGGCGTGGCGGCAAGGTTTGCTAGAACGTTCGAGTGAGTTTGTGGCTTTATCTCAGCATTTGCAGTTGGCAGGCGATCCATTGCAGGCAGCTTTAGTCCTGACAGATGGCATCGATCAGGAGATTGTGGAAGAGGATTTTGATAAGCTGTCGCTGCTTGCAAATTACTGGTTGCGTGCGCAGGAAATTAAAAAAGCCCTAGAGAGCTTTGAAAAGGCGAGCGAAGAGACCGATAGTGGAAAAATGCACTTTCGTATGGCGCAAATTCTGTTTCTTGAAAATCAGATAGAAGAGGCCTATAAGGCAGCAGAGATCGCTTATAAAAGGGGCGGCATCGATGATTTGGAAAGCGTGCGTATTCTGATGGCTCAGTCTTTATTGGAACTTGGCGAATACGAACAAGCCCTCGAGATTTTTAATGATATTGCCAGTGAAAGCGAGAAGGCGAAATCTCGGGTCAAAAGTTGGTTGAAATATGCTGCTACTCAGCAGGATGCCATTGATGCAATGAATGCGGCTATTGATGTTTATAAAGCTCAAGAGCGGGAAATTCTGTCTAGTTTGGAGCTTCGGTAAAGACTAGCGCACCGGGCGGGTATAGCTGCAGAAGCGGATGCTGGCTTCACCTGCCGCTGTTGTTGTACCGGCTCTTTCATGTTGCAGAATCCAGTCTGTTTTTAGCTTGAAATCTGGTAAGTACGTGTTGCCCGAGACCGTTTGATCGATCCAGGTGATATAGAGATTTTCGGCTTGAGCCACCGTCTGTTCGTAGATCGTTGCTCCCCCTATTACCATCAAATCGCGCTTGCCTTCGGCAAGAGACTGGGCTTTGTTCAATCCGGTTTCCAGAGCAGCATCCAGCTGGTTGAAAAGGTACAGGCAGGGTGCATCCTGCGCTTGAGCTAGTGCCAGCTTGTCAGCATCGTTGTGATAAATTGGCACATCGGTTACCAGATGCTGTTTGAGTTCAGTCGGTTGTTTGGAACTAACGACTAAGTTGATGCGTTGATGCAAGGGGGCTCCGATACTGGAAAAAGTGTTCTGGCCCATGAGTACCACTTTTCCAAGTGTCATGTCGCGGAAGTACCTTAAATCTTCTGGAATGTGCCAAGGCATTTTGTTGTCCGCCCCAATGATCCATCTGTCGGCATGGTGGCTCTTAGCGGCGGCGACGATGAGCGATATTTTTTTCTTTGCCTGCACGCTAACCATCAGATGTGTCGTTAGGGGTGATTTATCAGACTGCGACCGGGGCAGCGATGTGAGGGGCAGGCTGATAGCCCTCTAGCTTCAGGTGCTCATATTCAAGCGATAGCAGTTGCTTTAGGCGGTTCTGCTGATTGTTTGCAGGTGCTAAGATCGATAAGCGTGGCAAATCCCTCGGGTTACGCTGCAACTGTTCCCGAGCTTGATCGAGATGGTTGAGGTACAGATGGCAGTCGCCTATGGTGTGAATGAATTCGCCGACGTCTAGCTTGCAGCTGTATGCAATCATGTGTGTTAATAGAGCGTAGCTGGCGATATTAAAGGGTACGCCCAAAAACAAATCGGCGCTTCGTTGGTAGAGCTGGCAGGACAGTTTATTGTCAGAGATATAGAATTGCGCCATCAAATGGCAGGGCGGCAAGGCCATTTCATTGATGGATTCAGGGTTCCAAGCGCTAAGGATGTGCCTTCGCGAATAGGGTTGCTCTACCAATCCTTGGAGCAGGTTGGCAATCTGGTCGATTGATTTTTCAGGTTGCTGAGACCATTTTCGCCACTGAAAACCGTATACAGGGCCCAATTCGCCTTGAGCGTCTGCCCATTCATCCCATATCGTCACACCGTGTTTCTGCAACCACCGGACATTGGTTTCTCCGCGCAAGAACCACAGCAACTCGTATGCCACTGATCGGAAGTGGATTTTTTTAGTCGTAACAAGGGGGAAGCCTTGCTGCAAATCGTACCTGCATTGCGCACCGAACAGACCCATTGTGCCTATTCCAGTGCGATCAACTCGGCGTTCGCCGTGGTTCAGAACATTCTCGACCAGATCTAGATATTGGCGCATGGAACCTGCTCTTTGCCCAGATTTAGCGGTAGAAACGCTTGATTGCCCTATCCCAGTGCAACAGCAGACTAGAGCGCATGATATAAACGAATAATCCGACTCCTGCAATTAGAACAGGGAGTGTCAGCAATTGGCCGCGCGTGACCCAGCCCCACAGATCAAAGCCTATGTGAGTGTCTGGGGTACGGACGAACTCGATACTAATACGGAAGATTCCGTAGCCGACCAGAAAGAGAGCGGCTAATAGCCCGTCGGGCTGATTTTTTCTGTCCCGGAGCGCCAGCCAATTCAGAACAAAAAACAGCACCAGCCCTTCCAAGACAGCTTCATAGAGCTGTGAGGGGTGTCGGAGCAGTTTTTCAGGGTCAGTTGCAAAGATCACACCCCAGGGCCCATCGGTTGGTCGGCCCCAGAGTTCTGCATTGATAAAGTTCGCAATACGCATGCAAAAAATGACCAGAGGTGCAGACAGGGCGGCTAGATCCATAGCTTGGAGCAAGTTTTTTTGATAGTGTCTGCAACACAGCCAGATGGTGATCAGTCCGCCACATAAAGCGCCGTGGAAAGAGAGCCCGCCTTCCCACAGGAAGAAAATATCTAGAGGGTTTTGCCAATAGTAAGCAGCATTGTAGAACAATATATACCCAAGCCGTGCTCCGAGCAGTGCGCCTACAAAGATGTATAGTAGAAAAGTTTCTACCAGCTCGTCGTTCCAGCTAGGCCACTTGCGCGCTACCCGCATCGCTGTGATCCAAGCCATTAACACGCCAGTAAATGCACAGATGCCATACCAGTGCACAGACAAGGGCCCTAGAGACAGGGCGACTGGATCAATATAAGGCAGGTGCATAGGCGGGTCCTATCAGGTATATAGAGATAATCAACAAGTACCCAGCAAATAGACGCTTCAGCAATACAGGTGGCAGCTTTTTTGCAGCCCGAGCACCTACCCAGGCACTGGGCACGCTGGTCAGCACGATGGCCAGCACAGCAGGCCAGTAAATATAGCCAGTGCTGAAAGGCTGGTCGTACGATGGGTCCGTAAGAAGAGCATAGGTCAGCGTGGCGGCAAAAGCAATGGGTACAGTGCATGCGGCTGAAGTGGCAATGGCCTGATGAATGGAGCGCCCAGCCCAACTGAGAAAAGGAACTGTAATTGAGCCGCCACCTACACCGAAAATACTGGAAGCAACGCCTATTGTGCAGCCAATAGGGAGTAGACGCGGGCCGGCATAGCGCATGACCTGCTCCTCTTTGATTCGATGGAGGCTCATTTGCAGGGCTGTCAGAATTGCAAACACGCCGATGGCGATACTCAGAGTTTTCCCGTCCAACTGGCCAGCAATCAATGCCCCTAACACGGCGCCCACAAGAAGCCCCGGTACCAACCATTGGACATCCCGCCAGTCGATAGGGCTCTGAATGATATGTTGGCGTGCGGATGCGATTGAGGTAAAACAGATGGTCGCCAAAGAGGATGCAATGGCCACATGACTAACTCGGTCGGGGTGGAAGCCCGTTGGGTCAAAGGAAAATACGAAAATGAGCAGGGGTACGATTACCAGCCCACCGCCAATTCCAAATAGGCCCGCCAGCAACCCGGCTACTGTACCTGTCAATAAGTAGAGCAGACTGATCAAAGAAAGCATGATCTGCCGTAGTGCTGGGAGTTTCTAAACAAAATTTTAAGTGGAATCCGTATTTTTTATTACTAAACGTTGCCTGAGACAAGCTCAGGCAACGTAGGACTCTAGACAGCCTTAAACACAAATTCTTACTACACCACTACGCACTTAAACACACCCCTCTCTGACACTACTACGCGCCCTGAGCCTGACGAAGGGCGCCTTTAGAAAAAGAGTAAAAATCACAAGCTCAGGCAACGTTGTGCACTAGACAGCCTTAAACACAAATTCCATCTACCCTACCACGCGCCCTAAGATAGCCGCTGGCATTTTTTACTTTTTTATTTCTAAAGGCTGGACTAGTGCTCTTTACTAAAGGTTGCCTGAAACAAGTTCAGGCAACGTTGTGTACTAGATAGACTTAAACACAAATTCCCTCTACTCCACTACGCACTTAAACACACCCCTCTCTGACACTACTACGCGCCCTGAGCCTGACGAAGGGCGCCTTTAGAGAAAGAGTACCAGTTGCCTTTAGAAAAAGAGTAAAAATCACAGGTTCAGGCAACGTTGTGCACTAGACAGCCTTAAACACAAATTCCATCTACCCTACCACGCGCCCTGAGATAGCCGCTGGCATTTTTTACTTTTTTATTTCTAAAGGTTGCCTGAAACAAGTTCAGGCAACGTGGAACTCTAGAAAGTCTTGAACACAAATTCTTATTACACCACTACGCACTCTAAACACAATTCCCTCTACTCCACTACGCACTTAAACACACCCCTCTCTGACACCACTACGCGCCCTGAGCCTGACGAAGGGCGCCTTTAGAGAAAGAGTACTAGTCCGCCTGACTTTTTTTATTACTAAAGGTTGCCTGAAACAAGTTCAGGCAACGTTGTGTACTAGACAGACTTAAACACAATCCTATCTACACTACCACGCGCCCTGAGCTTGACGAAGGGCGCCTTTAGAAAAAGAGTAAAAATGCCTTTAGAGAAAGAGTACTAGTATAGAATAGCCGCAACCAGAGTTCTCAACGGCTAACGCCAGTTGAGAGGTACTAGGAGATTTTTTTTATGTTGTGTGCAACTATCTATCAGGCTAGTTATGGTAAGAAGTTTTTTGGGGGTACGCTGATCGTTGCTGGTATGCTACTTCTGCAGGGTTGCTCGCAAGAGCCAGAGCCGCTTTTGGCGGAAGTTTCCTGCCAAGATGTAGGCGATATTGAGGTAGTCTGTGGTTTTCACCGGCCGGAAGATCTTGAGCTAACGCCGGATGGTAGTTACCTGATTGTGAGTGAGATGAACGGTACCATTGATGCGACTTTCGACCCGGGTCGGCTGTCGTTTTATGATCTTCGCACGCGCAAGCGAATCACTGCTGACTTGGAGCTAGATGCGACTCCAGGCTGGGGAGACCCAAACTGTCAGTCGCCCGAGCACTTGGATTTTTCGCCGCATGGTATTTATCTGCAGACACAGACCCAACACCCCTACCCAGTGCTGGCGGTAGTCAGTCACTACCCTCGTGAAGCAATAGAAATTTTCAGCCTCCAGCACCAAGAAGACGGTCGGCCTTACTTGGTCTGGCGTGGTTGTCTGATCCCACCTGGTATGCCATTTCTGAATGATGTGGCAATTACCACTGACGGCACGTTTTATTTCACACATATGTTTGATCGGGATGCTTGGGGTTTTGGGCTGATTGCTCGACTGGTGTTGTCATGGGATACGGGCTTTGTGTGGTCTTGGTCACCAGCAACAGGCTACAACAAGGTGCCGGGTTCAGATGGCAGCTTTCCCAACGGTATCAGCCTGGACCCCGATGCGGGTATCTTGCTAGTGAACTATTACACAGATAATCTGATGCAGACTTTTAGCTTAGAGACAGGAAACCGCCTCGGGGCATTTGAGATTCAGTTCCCGGACAATGTGTCTTATGTTGATGGAGTAGCCTATGTAGCTTCGCACCAGATCGAGTTGGGTGGTTCGGATGCCTGCGCTCACCTGACCAGTACGTGCCCGCTTCCTTACAGCATCTACCGGATAGACCCTGTCACTCTGGAAGGTGAGCAGATACTTTATGGTGACGGCCCGCCGTTTGGCTTGGCAACGGTGGCTATTCCTGTGGAGAGGCGATTATGGATGGGTTCTTTTACCGGTGATCGTATTGCAAGCGCGCCTTTGGCGCGTTGATATAGTCAGCTCATTTGCTAATGGCGGATACCGTTTCCTGTAGCAGGCTATAGCTTTTGATGCGAGCCTGTATCGGCTCGCAGATGGTCACGACCATCAGTTCGTCGGCATCGCTCTTTTCAACCAGTTTTTGGAGTTTGCTACGAAGCTGTTCGGGCGTGCCGATCAGGGCGCGTTCATTCTCGGCGGCCGGTTTATTCTGTAAAGCTATGGCGGCTTCTTCGGTGGTGGCAAACTGGCCAAAAAGCCCGCGCTGTATTTGGTTGCGCCAGAGTGCCGCAGGCTGTGCAAGCTGCCGGGCTTCTGCTTCGGTTTCAGCACAGATGGCAAACACTGCCAGTATGATTCTGCCGTCGTCGCTCGAATCTACGGGGCTGTGTTCTTGATTGTAATGTGCGCGCGCTTTTCGATATTCTTGAGCATAATCTGTGCACTCTGGATTGATGAAGTGGGCTAAAGCCAAGGGCAGCCCGAAATGAGCTGCATAAAGTGCCCCATCCTGACTCGATGCCAATTGCCAGATTTCAGGACGAGGCTGGCCGCTATCCACGAGCTGGATACGCCGGAATGCTTCGGTAGTAGGTGCTTCGCCATTGATCCATGCGGTCAGATCGGCTACCTTGGTAGGGTAAAAATCTGCCCCAGTTGTTTTAGAACCGTAAGCGAGTGCGCCAGCTTGTAAGGGGTCGCCGCCCGGTGCGCGGCCTATACCGAGATCAATCCGATCTGGAAATAAAGTGGCCATGAGGCTGAAGCATTCAGCCACTTTCAGAGGGCTGTAGTGATTGAGCATAACGCCGCCGGAGCCTACACGGATTGTGTTTGTCCGTGCTGCCAAAGCAGGCATCAGCACTTCGGGTGCATTGCCTGCAAAGCTTCGGGCTCCACTTCTGGAATTATGATGCTCTGCAACCCAATAGCGTTTCAGCCCGAGTTTTTCACAGGCGATTGCACATTCCAAGGTGTTTTGGAGCGCTTCGGCTGATGTTTGGTTGCTGAATACGGGGGATTGGTCTAAAGCGGACAGGTCCATTTGCAAGCTGCCAGTTGGCAGGCGGTAAGATTTTTGAATGCGCTTCATTATATGAGAGCCTAGTACAGGCGTATACCGATTGCGTGGGGGAGGCATCCATGCTTTATTAATGCGCATGAGCCCCTAGGTTGTTTCTGTGTAGGGTGATTGCCATTTGTTCTCTAGTGAAAGAGTGCCTGTGATAAAGTGTGATGCAGCAGTATAGTGCAGCGCAATATTTGTATCCTCGCATGGCCTGTTGCCATTTATCTCCCTGTTTCAAACTGGTTCTGGATTGATTTGAAAACAGATTGGCTCCAGATTACCCCGGGTGCGGCTGGCTTTTTGCCTGACCGATTGTCTCGGCCCTTGCGCCTTCAATCGGCGCGTAATATCCGCAAACTGGAATCTTTGGCTAACGCACAGCGTATCAGCAATTGGACGTTGATGCGTCGTGCAGGTCGGACTGCTTTTGATCTGCTGGGCATCCTGTGGCCCAAGGCCCGGCGACTAACCGTCATTACTGGATCGGGCAATAATGGTGGAGATGGTTGTGTGCTTGCAGCTTTGGCTGTGCAGGCGGGCTATTCCGTAAATCTGGTTCAATATCAAGGCCGCACCGAGCCATCGGAGCAGCTGCAGCAGGCTCAAGCCTTGCTCAATGAATGTTCGGCCGAGCATTTGACTCGAATAGAGGCGTCGGGCTGGCAAGCCGGTGAGGAGGAAGCAGATGTGGTTGTTGACGCGCTGTTTGGCACAGGTTTGGCCCGCACTTTAACCGAAGAAGCCAGTGCACTTTTACGTCAGATGAAGCAGGTGCGCGCTCCTGTGTTCGCATTGGATATCCCCTCTGGACTGCATGCGGATACGGGGGATTGTGCAGAAGAGATCGTTGAAGCAGAGAGGGTCGATATGGCGGTCAAAGCCGATGCGACTCTCACATTTATCGCCCCTAAGCTCGGTCTTTTTACGGGTAAGGGCAGGCACTTCAGCGGTGCAATCTTTGTGACAGATCTGGGTTTGATACAGCAGGATTTAGACGCGTCAGAGTTACCGGATAAAGGAGTCGAAACGCTGTGCACGCGCTTTCTGAGTTCTCATATCCCCCAAGTTCCGGCTTATGCTCACAAAGCCAGTAAGGGACGTGTGCTGGTATTAGGGGGGAGCCCGGGTATGGGCGGGGCCGCTATACTAGCCGCAGAAGCAGCTTTGGTGTCTGGATCTGGTTTGGTGACAGCTGCCATAGCCGATGGAACGACCTTGACGGCTCTGTTAGCCCGCCGCCCTGAAGTGATGGGGCATGTCATCCAGCGCCGCTCTGATCTTGAAGCGTTGTTGTCAAATGTGGATGCAGTTGTTGTAGGCCCAGGTTTGGCTGCGGATGAAACAGGCGCTGATAGGCTGGAACAAGTGCTGCATTGGGCAAATGCCTCTTCAGCGGGTTCAGCCCGCTTGGTGCTGGATGCAGGTGCTCTGCGTCTTCTGGCTTCCAGTAACCCGGCTCTGAAGATTCCCGCAGATACCGTCTTGACTCCTCACCCCGGTGAAGCTGCGCAACTCTTGGCATGTTCCACTGCACAGATCCAACAGGATCGGCAACGCAGTGCTGTAGCTCTAGCACAAAAATGGCAGGCGACGGTAATATTAAAAGGTTCGGGGACAATAGTGGCAGATTCTCGGGGTCAACTGGATCTGTGTCCTTCTGGTAGTATTGCATTGGCGACCGCAGGAACTGGAGATGTACTCACAGGCCTAGTAGGTTCGCTCCTAGCTATGGGAATGGAGGTGAATGCTGCAGCTGCCTTGGCGACAGCCATGCATGCAGAAGCAGGCGATCGGGTAGCCGCATTGGGTACGGTAACGGCATCAAGCTTGATCAGTAGCATATCTGAATTATTCATGGTCTTGCAGACAGCTAATACGCGATCATTACCATTGGGCTCATTGAGGTAAGCAAAGATTGGTGCTGATGAAGCCTTCCGAACAGCCTCAATGGCACCTGCTTGAAACAGAGCAGGAAACAGGTGTTTTTGCGGCAGATGTCGCTCGGCGGTTGCTGTCACACATCAAGCAGCAACTGCCCCAAGAGGCTTGGGTGCTGGGCCTGAAGGGCGGCTTGGGTAGTGGTAAGACCACTTGGATGCGCTATATGCTACGCACTTTAGGCCATCAGGGCCCAGTGCCGAGCCCCAGTTATACTCTGGCTGAATACTATCAATTGCAGGATTTGCATTGTTGGCATTTGGATCTTTACCGCTTGCAGCAGGAATCCGAAGTGGCCGCTTTAGGTTTGGATGAGATGCTTTCTATAGGCGGGGTTAGCCAGCCGGTGGTGTTAGTGGTTGAATGGCCAGAGAAAGGAGGAACGGCATTGCCTGATATCGATCTCGCAATCGAGTTCAAGCACCGGAGTGCAGATGCGCGATGCTACAGTCTGGAGGCTTACTCTCAGCGTGGTCGGAAGCTGGTGAGCATCTGAGATGAGGTTGCTGTTAATTGCGGGGCTGTTGTTGGCCAATGCCTGGGCTTCTACCCCGGTTGCAGGGCAAGTTCCTGTTGAAATCGAACTGCAGGAGTTGATGCTTTATGAGGTAGATCAAGGCGTACGGCTGGAAATCAAACTCGAGCAGCCTGTGCAGGCTTCGCACTTTGCGTTGAAGCTTCCCGATCGCATAGTGATCGATCTGCCTCAGGTTGTGCGCAAGAAACTTGTCAAGCTGGATATCCCTTATCCCGCTCAGAAGTGGATTCGCGGCTTGCGCTTAGGCACCCACAAAAAGCATCTGCGGCTGGTTCTCGATTTAACGAAGCCTGTAGATTACAGCTTCAATGCCGACGGCGCCAGTTGGTATTTGGATATAGATTTACCCAGAGCGCAAACGGAGCAAGGTTTACAGGATACGGCAAACTCAGGTCCTGCAAAGCGTGATCTGGTGGTATTGATCGATGCCGGGCATGGCGGTAAAGACCCAGGCGCAATCAGTCGCCGAGGGTTGCAGGAAAAAGAAGTAGCACTGCAGATTGCCGCTCATTTATACCACTTACTGTTACCTTTAGAGGGGTTTCAGCCCCATATGACCCGTAGCCAAGACTATTATCTGAAGTTGCGCGAACGGCGTGAGCATGCCCAGAAAATCAAGGCAGATGTATTTATTTCAGTGCATGCAGATTCAGCGCGCAGTTCTAGAGCACGTGGCGGTTCTGTCTACACTCTGTCACTGGCAGGCGCATCGAGTGAGGCAGCACGCCAGTTGGCAAAGCGCGAAAATGAAGCAGACAATGAAGTATTGAAAGTGGGAGAGATTGCTTTGGAAGGCGATAAGTCTTTCGACACCACTATCGTTGATCTGGCTCAGAGCTCTACCATTGAGCGTAGCCAGTATCTAGCCAAAGCGATCATTAATCAGCTGCGCCAAGTCTCTTATGTGCGTTCGCTCACTCCAGGAAGGGCTAATTTTGCAGTTTTACGCATGCCATACATTCCTTCGGTTTTGGTAGAGGCTGGTTATCTGAGCAACAACAAGGATGCCGCTTCTTTAAGTAATGTACGTTTTCGACGCAGGATTGCTCGCGCTATATTGGGAGGCTTGCATCATTATGTGCACAGCAATCCTTATCCAGGTACTATTCGTAGCCAATCTTCGCGTTTTTTGACTTATAGGGTCAAACAGGGTGACCAATTGTTGCGTATCGCTACTGACTACGGTGTCACGCAATCCTCGATCATGAAGAGCAACGGTATCCCGCAGGATGCCGAAAATGATTTACAGCCGGGTCAGTTGTTGCGTATTCCCGTTCGCCCTGACCGCGTTAGGAAGTAACCATGGTCCGGCGTGTGCAATCTATGCCGCAGGCTGTTGCGGAAGCCGTTGCGGCCGGTGAGGTCATTACCAGACCTGCCGCTGTCATCAAAGAGTTGATTGAAAACAGTGCGGATGCCGGTTGCCGTAGTATCAAAATAGAGGCCGTAGACGGGGGGCGGCAGTGGCTACGGGTCAGTGATGATGGCACGGGTATTCACAGTGGCGATCTGTCGCTTTGTATGCAGTCACACACCACCAGCAAGCTCAGTAGACTCGACGAGCTGCAGCGTATCTGTACCTATGGCTTCCGTGGCGAAGCGCTTGCGGCTATTCGCGCGGTCTCCAACATCAAAATTTCTACCCGTACCCTGTCGAGCACTCCGCATGGTATAGAAGCCAGAGCCGATCAGATACGCCAGATTCGTGCTCTGGATGAATGGGGGCATTCTGAAACCGGTACCGTCATACAGGTTGAAGATCTGTTCTTTAATGTGCCCGCTCGGCGTAAGTTTATGCAGTCCGCTGCAACCGAGAGCCGCCATATTCGTCGGGTTTGCCAACAGTTTGCCTTGGCGCGCCCTGACTTAGGGTTGTCTTTGCTGCTCGATCACAAGATGGTATTGAATCTCCAGAGCACTGCAAACCGAACGGAAATTCCCCAACGGCTGATCGGATTGATCGGCTCTGATTGGCAGGATCAATTGATACCCCTACAGGCACAGTCCGGAGGCATTGAACTCTATGGCTGGTTGGGTAACCCGGATAGGCTCCAGACGCAGCCGTTGCACCAATATTTTTTTATCAATGACCGCCCGATCTCTGATAAGACTATTTCAGGTGCAATTCGTTCCTGTTTGGGCTCTGTAGTAGGGCGTAGAGCGCATCCGGTTATAGCTTTATGGTTGTCTATGGATCCTTCACAGGTGGACGTCAATGTGCATCCTGCCAAGGAAGAAGTGCGCTTTCTATACGCACAAGCAGTGTATGGTATTGTGCGCGCAAGCCTAGAGTCTGCTCTGGCAAGATATGTACCAGAGCGGGAATTGAGTGTCCAGCGGGTGAAAAAGCCCAGTGGAGAGACTGCAGCCGTTGTACAGCCTAGGCAGCCGGGCTCAACAGGCGCAAAAAGTCTTGATTTTTGGGCCAATGCCGGCAAGGAAGCGGATCGATACCCAGCATCGACTGCCATACGTGACGTTATGCGGCAACAGCCCCCCCGATCAGACAGAGCAGATATTCAAATCGGTGACAGTATTAGCGATCAACCAGCGTCATCCGATTATTTAGAGCTTCTGGATGCTGGTGCCGCTACTGAGAGCCATGGAGAAGCCTTTAGCCATGGAGAAGCCTTTAGCCAGGAAGCCCTTAGCCAGACAAACGCCCTGCCGCCTTTTACCCTTGGTCATCCGCTGGCGCATTTGGCCGGCGTTTTTATACTGGCTCAGAATGCCCAAGGACTTGTAATCGTGGATGCGCATGCTGCTCATGAACGTTGTTTGTATGAACAGGTCAGAGCGGAGCTGGATTTGGGCCAGCTGACGATACAACCTTTACTCATACCCGTGCGCATGAAGCTGGGCGCTGACTTACTCGATGTAGCTGCCGAGCAGGCCCAAGCAATAGGTCGTTTGGGTTTGGATATCTCTGTGAATGAGGCTAGAGAGTTGGAAGTGCGTGCCGTACCGACTCTGTTGTCGAAGCTAGACCCCACGGATTTAGTAACGACTTTGCTGATGGATATGGCTCAGGATGCACCGTCGGATGTGTTTGCCGAATCCTTGGCTCATGTATTGGGCAATCTGTGCTGTAAAGCAGCCACCAAGGCGGGCACAGAATTGACCCCGAGTGCCATGGAGGCTCTGCTAAGGGCGATGGAGCGCCTGCCGCACACTTCGTATTGCAACCATGGACGCCCCAGTTGGTATGTATTGCCTCTAGGTGAGTTGGATAAATTGTGCCACAGAGGCCGCTGAGGGTAAAATTCCCTATCTGACTCGGCTGCCCGGAAATCTATCAGACAGTTTTCTGTTCGGCGCCTTCACTCCAGATGCCTGATTCTGTGCATTCAATACCGATAACTCACAACCGTAGTACTCCTCGTACTCCCAGTAGTCACAAAGGCTTAATGTCGGCTGAATTCAGTTACTGGGTACTTACATTAGCAGCCTTTTGCGGTCTGATAGCAATGATCGTGTATATTGCCGACAAGCATCAACGCTTGAATTTTTTGGAGATCCCGTGGGATCTTGTCGTGCCTCCTACTGTGAATGTGGCTGAGTTGCTAGAAGCTTCGGAACAGCATTTGAGATACATTGGGCAGTTAGAGGAAGCCATCAATGAGCATCTCCTCTACTATCTGACACAGTCTGAGCAAGACGATAAGTTTGCCCAGCAGTGGCAGTGGCCTGCAGGGGTGGATGAATTATTTCTGGTAGGAAACGACAGTTTTATCGGTTGGGCACAGACTGTTCGTTTTTCTGCTTTGGCGAGTGGCAAACTAGAGTTACTAATTCCTATTCCTGAGCAACGGATCAGGGAATTGGTATACAGACAATTGATCGATCAGAATCGGGAAGCTTATTACTTTGAAGACGCCCGACAGGATGCAGGTGTTCGCATCTTAATACTTCCAGAGCTGTATCTGATTAATCTGGCGGTTACAGGCACTCTCTCTGTGGTCAATCGTTGGATTCAGGAGCTACCCTCCGTAGCAAGGCGGGGTTCAGGGGGCTATCAGACGCGCCAAGCGCGTGTCCAAGCAAGGTTGTGTCGGCCGCTTGGGCAGAAATGGGCGCAATACCCTTCTCTGAGGCAGTTTGGATACAGCCCGCGTTTATATCGTGAGCAATTGATAGCCAAGATGGGTGAAGAGGAGGGGGCTCAGTACTTTAAATATTGCTTAACTACTGCGGCTCGACGCCGATTCGAAATTGAAAACAAGCTGGCTTTGGGAGAGGAATTAACGGAAGTTCAGTTGACGCTTGAGGGGTTGGAGCAGCGCATAGGGGAGATTCAGGATCAAGCCAAGTCTGAAGAGTATATGGAACAGCTAGAGCGAATCAAAATGCGTTTGCAGTTTATTACGGTTTTGTCCTGAATGAGATCAGATTGAGCTTTGGTTGCAAAGATAGCATCCTTGCTCTAGACTGTTAGTTCTATTTGGTAGGCACATGAACACGGGTCGCACATCAATACATAGAGGCGCATTGCTGGTAGCAGCATTGGCTTGCATGGCGTTATTACAGCCTGTGGCTGCTGTTGTTTTATATCCGGGTCTGGATGTAGACGGGAGGATACAGCAGGCACTTAAGCAGTTGCGCCCGGGCGAAAAAATCAGCCTGTCCGCTGGTGTTTTTCGCTTCCATCAAAGCTTGACTCTGGATATCGAAGGGTTGGTTTTTCAGGGTGCTGGCCGCGACCAGACCATTTTGTTGTTTGAGCAGGCGGGTGAAGGCGGCGGCATTCTGGTGCGGTCCAGTGCCGTGCGGTTGTCTGGTTTCTCGGTGCAGAAAACGCAAGGCCCAGCATTGCACTTAGAGGGGTGCACGGATATTATCATCAGTGATGTCCGGTTGGAATGGCCAGACAGGCAGTGGCGCATTAATTCCTATCTGGATGAGCCGGTACTGCACCACATGCACGATGCGCTGAAGATCAGTAACAGTCAGGATATCCTGATTGAATCGGTCAGGAGCCTTGGCGCTTTGGGCTCTGGGATTTCAGTTACAGAATCTGCTCGAGTACTCATTCGCAACAGCGAAGCACGAGAGAGCGCCGTAGGCATCTATGTGATGGATAGTAGCCAGATTGAATTGGATTCCAATCAGGTGGAATCCAATGGTATCGGGATTTTTATCGACGGCAGTCAAGCTACACGGGGCACCAAGCATGTGCGGATAGTCAAAAACCAGGTGAGCAACAACAATAATTTCAATTTTGCCATAGAAGATTATTGGCGTTATGTTGAGCCTTTGGGCACGGGCTTAGTGATTGTAGGTGGCAAAGATATAGAGGTTTCTGCCAATAGTATCAGCTACCACGGCACGGCCAATCTATTGATCAGCGCGCATGATTCTATGCTTTTTCCGGATCGCGTGTACATTCATAACAACGCATTCTCCCATTCAGGTTATGCGCCTGATTTTGCTCGGGCAGGTTATCTGTTAATTGCAGGTTCTGGCAAATTAGCCAGTATTGTTTGGGATGGAAACGTGCCTTGGCAGGAGATGCTAGGCTTCGAACCCAGAACTGGGCGCGTAGTTCTGGGCATTAATGCGGGTGCAGATTTCGTCGATTTGGATCTGCCTTGGTATGATTCCATGCCCGCTTTGCATAGACCCAAGAGAGATTATCGGAATTACTCAGGTTCGTTGCGACCTTTACCTGCTGTGCGTTTCATCAGCAGTAATGTGGCGGCTTTTAATCGAGAAACACAGGATCAGTCTTTACAGGAGTAACTGGTAATTGCGATTCATTCACAATTGCTTATAATATGTACTTGCTAATTTAGGCAGCGTAGCTTCCGTATGCTCTGTCTCTTCTTGTTTAAGCCACTGTGTCACGATTATGAATCCTTCAAAGCGCCTCGCTCAGATTGCAAATGTAGAGCCTGATCATTCCGAATCGGCTGTTTTAGAAGAACAGGCGCAGGTCTCCAACGATCTCAACATCAGAAGCTTGGATCAGATGGAGCTGGACGTTCCTGCCCGTATTACCTCTGTTGGTGTAGCAGGCAAGGACCATGATTTTTTGGATGAGCTGGGCATTCATGCGGGAAACAGTGTGCGTGTCTTTAAGCGCGCTCCTATTTTTCAGGACCCCATAGCGGTTTATGTAGGAAGTCGTTTGGTTTCAGTCAGGCGCCATGTGGCTCGCAGAGTGCAGGTGCAGATTATCGACAATTAAAAATACCAAGGTTTGGGCGCCTTTTTCTCTGACCATTAATAGGCGAACTTGGTATGAACAGTGCATTTAGCGTTGCACTGGTAGGTTGCCCGAATAGCGGTAAAACAAGCCTTTTTAATCTACTGACAGGTAGCTTCCAACGTATTGCTAATTACGCAGGGGTTACGGTGCAGGTGCAGCAGGGTACCCATCGGCTGCGTGATCAGGGCCGTGATATCCAAGTCATTGATTTGCCGGGCATCTATGGCCTGTCAGGATCCACAGAAGAACAGCTGTTGGCGCTGTCCGTACTCAAGGGAGTAGAGGCAGGTAGCAATAGCCGAGATGCTGCGCCGGTTGTTGCAGTTGAAAAACCCAACTTGATGCTCTGTGTTATTGATGCTAGCCAGCTAGAGGATCAGTTGCCCTTAGCCATAGCTTTGCGTGCCCTGAATATTCCTATGGTGGTGGTTCTGAACCAGATGGATATTGTGCGCAAACAGGGCGTATCTGTCGATATAGAGCAGCTGAGTCAGCTGCTGGGATGTGCCTGCGTCGGCTCTGTAGCAACCCGCCGCAAGGGCATCGCACAGGTGCTCACTACCTTGGCTGATTATGAGCAACGGCATCAAGCGAGCCAGTCTTTGAAGCTGGAACGGATCCCTGCCAATATTGACTCAGGCCGGATTCAGACCTCTGTTTCAGACATCATGCAGCAGGTATGGAAGCGTACCGGGCAGTCAACGCATGCATCCAACCGGTTGGATCAGATACTCCTGAATCCGATACTGGGCCCCGCCATCATGCTGGGGACGCTCTTTTTGCTTTTCCAAGCCGTGTTTGTGTGGGCGGCGCCTCCTAGTGAGTGGATAGCTGCGGGTTTAGATAACCTAGGGACAGCGCTAGCGCACGCTTGGCCCCAGAATCTTCTGACGGAGGTGTTGTTACTGGCCGTCTTGCCTGGTATCGGCGCGGTGCTTGAATTTCTGCCGCCAATTATTCTTGTCAGTCTGTTCCTACTGATCTTGGAAGGAACGGGATATATTGCTCGGTTGGCATTCTTTTGCGATGCACTTCTAGCACGGATTGGTCTGGGAGGCCATGCCGTCTTTCCCATGTTGTCGGGTTTTGCATGTGCCATACCTGCCATCATATCCGTGCGCTCTATCCCAGACAGCAGGATCCGTCTGGCTGTGATGATGGCCTTACCTTTGGTGCCCTGCTCTGCCCGACTTCCTGTTTATGCTTTGGTGATAGCAGCTGTGATTCCGAGCGTTTCTGTGTGGGGTTTTGGCTTGCAGGGGTTGGTTTTATTTGGACTCTATGCGCTTGGATTGATTGCGTCATTGGCTGTCGCAGCCATTATCAGCTTTTATTCCTCTGCCAGCCCTTTTACCCCTTTGGAACTTCCAGCTTACAGATGGCCAACGGTGCGTAATATTTTGATGGGGCTGTGGCTACGTATGCGGCATTTTCTGACTCGAGCGGGCCAGATTATTCTGGCAGTGTCCGTTTTTCTATGGGTGCTTTCGCAGATTCGGGTCGGTAGTCAAGAGGGCATAGAGGGAACTTTATTAGGTGCGATAGGTAACGGCATTGCTCCTATTTTTGCTCCGATCGGCTTTAGTTGGGAGATGTCGATAGCTCTGGTGCCTGGTTTTTTGGCTAGAGAAGTGGCAGTTGCGGCTCTGGCTACTGTGTATGCCATTTCTGCGGGCTCCGTGGATGATCTGGCATCGGCACTTGCTGCAGACTGGTCTCTGGCCTCAGGGCTGTCTTTCGTAGTGTGGTATGTCTTTGCGCCCCAGTGCGTAGCAACCTTGGGTATGATCAAATCTGAGACAGGATCGTGGCGTATCGTGGGATTAACTGCTGGTTATTTGTTTGTGCTAGCCTGGTTGGCGTCTTTTATCGTCTATCAGAGCTTTGCTGGTCTGGATGTGACGATCTGAGGCGGTGCCCAGCCCCGACTGAGCCTTTTTAGTCCCTCGAATCCGAGCAGCCTGTTTCAGGTATTCGACCGTGATCCGCCAGATAGAACTTTCCTATCAGATTGACGTTCATTTTGAGCGTGCCGGCAGCTACGGGCACAGGGGCATTTTCTTTGTGCGCCTGAGTCTGTAATTGGGTATTTCTGAACGCTGATCGGGGGATGCCAGCGGGGATATTTTCTTCTGTTATGCTCGCAATACCGCTGATCTTGGTGCCGAGAGCCCGCGCCATTTTGTCGGCCTTAGTGCGCAATTTGGCAGCAGTTTCAATCAGCAACCGTTCTTTCAGGCTCTCTGGATCCGACAGGGTAAAGCGGATATTGTGGGCCATATTGGCACCCGCATTTATAGCTGCAGTAATGACATAGCCGATGCGGTTCAAATTTTCCAGCTTGACTTCCAGGCGGTTGGTGGCTTCGTAGTGAGAAATTTCTGCCGCTTTTCCGGATTGGTACTGGTATCTAGGTGCCACTGATAGTGCTTTAGTCTGTATCTGCTTCGGCTTAATACCTAATGCTTCGATGGCATCAAGTACCTGTTGTACCAGTCGCGCATTGTGGCTGGTAGCTGATTGCGCATCTTTAGCTTCTGTGCGCACACCTAGGGTAATGCGTGCTAGATCGGGGGATGCTTCGGATGTGGTGCTGGCACGGAGGCTGAGTACGCTGTCGCAGTGCAAGGCGGCGGCAGCTGGAGACGAACCGGCTACACAGAAGGCTAGCATCGACAGAGCCGCAGTTTTTACGAACTCAGAGAGTGGCAGAGGCGTTCGAGGAAATGTAGGCATTGGCAGAGTTGTTCTTGAGTGACGAATTCGTTGGGTTTGTGCGCTTGTGCCAGATCGCCTGGCCCTATGACAACAGCAGGGATATGGCCATTTTGGAAAAAGCCGGCTTCTGTGCCGATAGACAGTACGCCGGTGTTCTGGCTCCCTGTCAATTGGGCCGCCAGACTGAGTGCCGGTGATTGTTCGAGGGTGAGTGGTGTGAGTCCGGGATAGGACGCTTCTATGATATTTTCGATGCCAGCCTGCCTGTGCCGCTCTTGCATCGCAGGTTCGAGCTCGGTATTTAGCCAAGCTTCCAGATGCGACTGGAACAGCTCTAGGTTTGCCCCCGGCATGGATCGGTAGTGCCAGTCGACCTGACAGCGGGCTGCAAAAATATTGAGCGCGGTGCCGCCTTGGATGACACCAGCATTGATAGTCCCATAGGGTACGTTGAATTGCTGGTATTCGGTGGTGTTCTCTGATTGGAGGGCCATCTCCTGTTCCAGATCAGACAGATGGGTAACAAAGCGCGCCGCAAAAGGTATGGAGCTGATGCCCTCTTCTGGCATGGAACTGTGTGCGGGTACACCGTGAAACGATGTGTGTGCAACGATACCGCCTTTGTGTCCGGCGATGATTTCCATGCAGGTGGGCTCACCCACCACAGCTGCTGCAGGGCGCATCCCCGTTTCTCTGAGCATGTCCAGCATGTCGTCTGCGCCTAGGCAGCCAATCTCCTCGTCGCGTGAAAAGGCCAGGTGTACGGGCTTTTTCAGCGGCGCACGGGCAAATTCAGGAGCCATGGCCAAGGCACAGGCGATAAAGCCTTTCATATCACAGGTGCCCCGCCCATAGAGATATGGAGGTGCGCTTTTGAGCGCAAAGGGGTCGCTGTGCCAGTCCTGATCTGCTACGTCCACTACATCAGTATGCCCCGAAAGCACTACGCCATCATTTGCTACCGGCCCAATACTGGCTAACAGGTTTGCCTTGGTGCGCTCAGGGTTCAAGCGTACTTGGCTTTCAAGGTGCAGGCTTGCTTGTAAATGTTGGTTGATCGCTTCGATCAATTCCAGATTGCTGTGTCGGGAAATAGTGTTGAAGGATACAAGCTGTCTGAGCCATTCAGTTGCCTCAGGTAGTAGCGGGTGAGTGGTCGGTAGAGTCATCTAGCGATTGAGTTGCGACAAGTATTTGTCGGCATCCAGTGCAGCCATGCAACCGGTTCCAGCTGATGTCACTGCTTGGCGATACACCTGATCGATTACATCCCCGCAGGCAAAGATGCCAGGCACATTGGTTGCTGTTGCGTTGCCCTTCAGCCCTGATTGGACCTGAATATAGCCTCTATCCATCTTGAGTTGGTTGTCGAAGAGATCTGTGTTGGGCGTGTGCCCGATCGCTATAAACACGCCTTCCAATTCTAGATCCTGTGTGCGGGCATTGAGTGTATCGCGGACGGTAATGCCGGTTACCCCCTGATCATTTCCCAAAACGGTTTCGAGTTCGTGATCCCAAAGAATCTCCACTTTACCTTGCTCTTGTAAAGCAAAAATACGCTGCTGCAGTATTTTTTCTGCGCGCAAGCTATTGCGCCGGTGAATCAACGTTACTTTGCTGGCGAGCTGTGCCAGATAGAGCGTTTCTTCTGCTGCCGTGTTGCCGCCGCCTATCACGGCCACCCTCTGGTTCCGATAGAAAAAGCCATCGCAGGTTGCACAGGCACTGACCCCTTTGCCCAGGTACTGTTGTTCAGACGGCAAGCCGAGGTAGCGAGCCGATGCGCCAGTTGCAATAATGAGCGCATCGCAACTGTAGGTCTGATCGCCTGCCAACTGTATGGGGTTGCTGCTCAATGAAGCTTCGGAGATGTGGTCTCTGATAATTTCAGTACCGTATCTCTGCGCTTGTTTGAGCATCTGCTCCATGAGCTCTGGTCCTTGGAGGTTTTCATTGCCACCGGGCCAGTTCTCGACATCCGTCGTAGTGGTTAACTGACCTCCGGGCTCGCGTCCGGTAATGAGCACCGGTGAGAGGTTGGCTCGTGCTGCATACAGAGCTGCTGTGTAGCCTGCTGGTCCGGATCCGAGGATCAATAATGGGTAGTGGAGGGTCATGGATGCATAAGAGTGGGAGTGAAGCAGGGAGTCACAAGCAGCTCAGATTTCACTGTAGATTCAGGCTCTGTGCATGCTGCTCAAGTGCTGCCTGTACGCGATCGAATAAATCGTGGATCTGCTGTTCGGTAATGATCAGAGGTGGGCAGAAGGCGATACTGTCAACCAGATTGCGCACGATGACGCCTTCATTGATGCATAGCTGGCGTAAAGCAGCTCCTTGGCTGCCGACCGGCTGGAAGGGCTCTTTGGTCTTTCGATCTGCTACTATTTCAATCGCACCAATGAGGCCTACCCCCCGGACTTCGCCGATTTGTGGGAATTTAGCAAGCTGTTGGATCCTGCTCTGGAAGATAGGCTCTAGTACTGCAACCCGATCCATGATCCCGTCTTCTGTCAGAATACGCAAATTTTCCAGTGCAACAGCGCAGGCCAAGGGGTGTGCCGCTCCAGTGATGCCGTTGCCAAATATGCCAAATTTCTGGCTGTTATCAGCTGCTTTTTGATAGACCTTATCGTTAATCAGCACAGCAGCCATGGGCATATAAGACGAAGTCAATTGCTTAGACAGCACCAATATATCCGGTCGGATGTTGTATTTATCGCAGCCGAATCGGGCACCAGTCCGGCCAAATCCGCAGATTACCTCGTCAGCAATCAATAGCATGTTGTGCGCGTTGCATACTTCAGCTATCTTCTGCCAATAGCCTGTCGGAGGAGGAATCACTCCGCCAACCCCCATGACCGGCTCGCCTATAAAAGCAGCCACTTTATCGGTGCCACCCTGTTCTTGAATAGTCGCTTCCAGCTCAGCAGCGCACCTGGTGCTGAACGCTTCTTCGCTCTCGTTGTCATGCCCATAACGCCAGTAGTGTGGGCAAGAGGTAAAGCCGATGTTCTCGATTGGCATGCCAAATCCCTGGTGCGCAAAGGGCAGTCCAGTCAAACTACCAGAGCCTATAGTGGAGCCGTGGTACGCTTTTTCTCGGGAGATGATCACTTGTTTATCGGGCTTTCCGCAGGCGTGATGGTAGTAGCGAGCCAACTTGATGGCGGTGTCGTTGGCTTCGGATCCTGAGTTGGTGAAATGCGCTCTTGACATATCGGCAGGCGCCATGTCGATCAGTGTTTGCGCTAAAAGCGCGGCACTTTCGTGACTGGAGCCTCCAAAACTATGGTAGTAAGGTAGTTTTTGTAGCTGCTTGTAGGCTGCTTCCGCGATGCGTTTTTCGCTGAATCCTACTGCGACCGACCAGAGCCCAGCCATAGCTTCGATGTATTGATTGCCCGATTCATCTTCTACATAGATATTGTTGCCTTTGACAATTGTTAAAGGCCCAGTTTGTTCCATGGCGCGGGCGTTAACGTAATGCAACAGGCTGTAGTTTGCATGTAGGCTGGATGCTGAGTGGTTGTGGTGCATGGAACGTTCAGATTTCGTGGGGTTGGTATCTCAAGGCTGTTTGATTTTTGCTCAGGGCTGTTTTCTTTCAGCTCAAGGCTGTTTGCTCTTTGCTCAGGGCTGTACTCTTTTGCTCAGGGCTGTTTCTTTTTTGCTCAGGGCTGTTTGCCTTCTGCCAGTTTTAGGGCAGTTTCTATGCGTTGTTTCATTTCATCCAGAAGCTCGAACGTGTGACGTTGCGACAGCACAGTTTTCCGCTCTCGTCCAAGTTTGATAATCGCTTCTTCTAGGAATTGCAGTTGTTCCATAAGCGGTTCTTTAGGTCTATTCATGGGTTGGGCCGGCTCCAAGCTGGAATCAGAAAGAGGGGACTGTCCATTGTATGACACAACGAACAATCCTAATTATATGGTGATTGCATCCAGCTCCTGAATGGCTTGATGCGGCTAAAATGGCTGAACTGAGCTATTCTTGGTTTTTGTGATATCTGTGTACAGATGATGCAGTTGGTTCAACGTCCGTTTCAGAAAGAGGATATCTTGCCTCTGGCCGATAGCGCGCGAGGAATAATACGTGCAGCAGCACGCGAAGTGATGGGGGTTTACCAGCAATATCTGGATGATCTTGATTTTGAGATCCAGAGCAAACAGGATGGTTCACCCTTGACGATAGCAGATCGCATTTCGCATCAGGTTTTGTGTGATGGTTTGCGGGCCCTGTCACCTGTTTTGCCGATTGTGTCTGAGGAAGGCAAGGATAGCAAAGAGGCCCCCGTAGGAGAACATGCTGCTTATTGGCTCCTTGATCCTTTGGATGGTACCAAGGAATTTCTGGCTAGAAATGGCGAATTTACCGTTAATATCGCCTTGATGCAGGGCAGTAAAACGGTTTGGGGTGCGGTTTCAGTTCCAGCACAGGATTGTGTATATGAAGGTGGGCCTGGGCTAGGATGCCGTTTATGGCACCAGATGTCCTGTCAATCTATCCAGACCGTGTCGGCGCCGAGGCGTCAATGTCGGGTATTGTTTAGCCGTTCGCATTCACAGAATGATCAGAATGCGCAGCTGGTCCAGCAACTACGGGCGCATTTTGACCAAACCGAACAGCTAATACGTGGCAGTTCCCTTAAGCTCTGTAGCGTTGCGAGCGGTGAAGCGGACCTGTATCCTCGCCTTGGGCCTATACGCCAGTGGGATATAGCCGCCGGTCATGCCGTTCTGGTTGGTGCCGGTGGCACAATCATGCATATGGATGGAACAGAAATAACCTATGGCGGAGACACCATGGTACCCATCAGCCCATTCATTGCAGTTGGCGATGCCAGTATCGACTGGCTGGCTATACTGAACTGAGCATTTTGAGCACATGATACGAGGTGTACCTGCATGCCAGTAGTTAGTGTCATTATGGCCCTGTACAACAGGCAGGATTACTTAGCAGAAGCTATCGAAAGCATCCAGTCGCAGACGCTTGAAGATTGGGAGTTGGTCATCGTGGACGATGGCTCTGGGGATAACAGTCTGCCTATTGCCCGAGCCTATGAGGCCAAGGATAAGCGTATCAAGGTTATTAGTCAGCAGAATAAAGGCCTTGCAGGGGCGCGGCAGACTGGCTTGCGTTTCGCTACTGGCATTTATGTTGCAGTCAATGATGATGACGATCTGTCTGCCCCTAACCGGCTGGCTCGATTGGTAGACTTCATGACAGCCCATCCGCAGGCAGCTGCAGTTGTCAGCCAATCCAGAAGCATTGATGCCAAAAGCCGTACCATTGGCTATAGTCATCGTTGGTGGCAGGACAAATACCCCAAACCTGCGTTATTACCTCAGGATTTCAGCGCCCAGACTATTGCGAAAAAAATCTATACCGTTACCGATTCGCCATCTGTGTTGTTTAGACGAGAGATGTTATTGTCTGTAGGCGGATGGAGAACGTGGTTTCGGATTCGAGAAGACTACGATTTGGCTCTGAGACTTGAAGATAAATATCCCGTGGGCGTATTTCCGCAACCGCTCTATATTAGACGCAGGCATTCCAAATATGAACAATTGACCGGCCATGCGACCTATTGGCATTACGGAGCGGCGGCAGTGGTCAGCGCCTTTGCGCGTCGTCACCATTTACCGGATGTTGTTGAGCAAGGCGGAAGTTTGGATGAGGCGTTAGCGAATTTCTCCGCGTTGCCGCATCACCACATTCAGGTGCTTTCCATGGCTGGGCGCGAATCGATCAAGTCTGTGCGCACCAAAGCTCTGTTTTTGCTGTGGAAGCGCAGCTATGCTGAGCTGGATCGTCAGATTGATCGTGTGCGTAATACGCAAGCGCTCATTATTGAGAAATATCCGCGTTGGTCTCGAGCCAGGTTACAGATTCTGTTCTATATGTGGGCTCTTGGGCGCATGGATTATTGGTGGTGGCGCTTGTTGACGCGATCCGGGTTTTAGTACGGCGATGCTGTAGAGAGCGTGCGTTGCTAGCCTAGCAGGGAATGCTCAGCCAGCTTTCCGGCACCACGACTCCAAAATGTTCAGGCACTGGCACAGCTGGATTGTTGAACCAGGGCGTGGGGGCAACAATACGATCGGATGGCCTGTCTTCAGGCTGGCGCAGGCTGGCCATAAAAGCGCCCCACCACGAGAAAGTGCTGTTGGAAAGAATGTGGAATTGGCACAGACTCATCAGTATTAGGTCGCGCCAGATCGTTGCAGTTGACGGGGTTATGACGATGCCTTGTTGGTGCACCAAAGGCATAAGATGGGTCTGGGACCATTTAGGATCATCGCCGAATAGGTAGAAGAAAGCATCCGGGCGCATGCTTTTCACCTGGCTTATCGCATCTTGATAGTACGATATGGGCAGTGGGATTTGTGGATGCTGGTGGCGGATCACTTGCTGGTTCTGGTCGCAATCCCAAAGTCGTCGTACGTGTACCATGACGGCATTTTTCTGGGTTATGGCCTGGAATTCAGGTGGCAGCACGAAACAGCGCACCAGGTCGCGTAATTTGTGGTGTAATACGGACGCCCTTTCTACCAAGCGGTAATCCTGCCAGTGTCCGCTCAGATAAGACGGGTCGCGTCTTTTGATCAATACTTCAGGCCAGTTTGGTGTGAGTCTTTCGATAACTTCTGTGGCTTTGGGCAGTTGTAGTAGGTTGCGCCCCCATATCAGAGGTTGCAAGAGTGGATTCTGGCTCGGCTTGTCGGCGACCGCAGGTGGCTTCCAAACAGGAATGTATGTTGAGGCATTTGATCGAATCAGGCGCAGCGGCCACTGTCTGACTTGTTTGTTGATAGGTTCAAGCTCGTAGTTTCGTAGGTATTTATCTTTAGGGAAATGCTGAATATCCAGCATAATGCGCCCGCTTTTTTTTTGTAGCAGACACGCCAGACTGTATTGAAACAATTGGTTCCCTACCCCACCTGAAAGCCGTACAATTGCGCGCAACTGGGCCAACGCCCTAGGGCGGTCCAACAAAGGTAGCCAGTCGGCTAGAGAGTCTTTATTCAAGGCCTGTTTTCAGGCCAATCCAGAAGGATTTTGCCCATGCTCTGGTTGCTGGCCATGTATGCATGCGCTTCAGCCGCCTGATGCCATGGGAAAATGCGATCAATAACAGGTTTGATTGTTCCTGTAGTGAGTGCCGGCCAGATCTCGGTCACCAGCTGGTTCATGATCTCTGTTTTTTTGGCAACGGGTTGCGCTCTCAATGTTGAGCCAATAATTTTTTGCCTTTTGATCAGAAGGTCGGAAAGCCGGATCTTTGCATGTGCCCCGCCCATCAGCCCTATGATGATGGTGCGACCATCCGCAGCTAGAAGGCTTTGGTTTTGTTCGAAATAACTACCGCCCACTGGGTCTAAGATAATGTCGATGCCGTTAGGGGACCAGTTTTTAACCTGATCGACCCAGTTTTGGGTTCTGATCGCACCGCCGTCTGCTTTGAGCTGCCGGCATTTGGCTATTTTGCTCTCGCTGCTGGCAGTGACGAAGCAAGAAGCGCCTATCAGTTGACACAGTTGGATAGCAGCTGTGCCGACACCGCTGCCTCCAGCGTGGATCAGTACTCTATCTCCAGCACGCATTTGACCTTGCATACAGAGATTGAAAAAAGCAGTTGCAAAGATTTCGGGCAGTGCGCCGGCAGTAACCAGATCCATGCCGTCTGGAATAGGAACTGCCTGTCCAGCTGGGCAAATCAGCTCTTGTGCATAGCCACCCCCGCTCAGCAAGGCGCATACAGGCTGGCCGAGTGGTAAGTGAGAGACGGCAGCCCCTCGTTCCACTATCCATCCCGAACACTCGAGCCCCAACACACTGCTAGCACCAGGGGGCGGCGGGTAAAAGCCAGCCACCTGCGCTAGATCGGCGCGATTAATACCAGAAGTGTGTACTTTGATGCGCACTTCATCGGGTTCTAAAGAGGCCGTTTTGCCCAGATTGGTTAGCTGGAGCGTGCTTTCGTGGGCTATCCAACCCTGTATCGGGGGAGGGGATGAAGGAGACATGGCGGCCAGCACCAGACTGGAGGAGTAACTATTCAACAGTCATTTTAGTGGCTGGTATCAGGGCACTGTCATCTAAAATACCACCATCTTTTTCAGGCGTAATTGCTCATACCGATCAGCTATGAATATGCATTCGGCATCGCAGGCTCGATCCGTGAAAGATCGAGTGGTCGTTATCACCGGGGCAGGTAGCGGCATAGGAGCCGCGACTGCTGCTCTTTTTGCCGCCGAGGGGGCCAGGGTTATTGCTGTAGACCTTGACCGCGAAAGAGTGAAGCGAATCGTCGCAGAGATTACTGCAGGCGGTGGAACGGCTGAGGCCGTATCGCTCGATGTAAGCGATAGACAGGCGATGCAGGCATGCATGGACGATGTGGGCAAGCGTTTTGGAGTGCTAGATGTGCTGATCAATAACGCCGGCATATCAAGCCCTGCTTCCCTAGAGGCACCTGAGTTTCCACAGATATGGGACAGAGCACTTGATGTGTTGCTGACCGCTCAAGTTTTTGCTGCAAGAGCGGCACTGCCTTGGTTGCGCCATTCCAGTGCTGCCCGTATTATCAACGTTGCATCCAGTGAAGCGCTGGGGGCAACAGCCGCTATGGCTGCCTATACATCTGCAAAGACAGCTGTTGTAGGGTTAACACGTTCGCTGGCAGTGGAGTTGGGGGCCGAGCAGATCACGGTCAATTGCGTCTGTCCGGGTCCTATCAATACAGAGATGACAGCCGGTATTCCGGATGAGCAGAAACAGCGATACGCTCGCAGACGCATTGCATTGAGACGCTACGCTGAACCCGCAGAAGTGGCTCATGCCATACTGTCTCTGGCTTTGCCTGCTTCTTCTTTTATTACCGGTGCGATATTGCCGGTAGATGGGGGGTTGACGGCACGCAACGCTTGATGACAAACAGGGCTCATAGGCAGCCCGGTACGCATTAGCGAATTAAATACTGCTTCTTTTCTTTGACATCGGCCCATTTCTCTGCATCAGGCAGGGGCGCTTTTTGTTCGTTGATATTGGGCCATTCTTCTGCAAGCCGAGCGTTGATTTCGATAAATTCCTGTTGTTCTTCGGGCACTTCGTCGTCAGCAAATATGGCATCTACCGGGCATTCAGGTACGCACAGGCCGCAATCGATACACTCGTCCGGATGAATAACTAGAAAATTGTCGCCTTCATAAAAACAATCCACAGGACAGACTTCGACGCAGTCAGTATGTTTGCATTTGATACAGGATTCGGTGACGATATAGGTCATTGGTTTGGGGGTTGTCAGCTGGTTACAGAGTGTGCAGTTCTATCATCATTCTAGCGTTGAGCCATTTGACTGGTCAATTTGCATCTGGTGGCAATTGTCGACGTTAGTCGCTATTTAGTCACTAGGGGCATCACGCGGTGATGGGCGCGATATGCGCTGCTGCACACTGTATAAATAATCCAACGCTTCCCGAGGGCTTAAGTGATCCAGGTCGATTTGTTGTACTTCATTGAGCAGGCGCTCTACCTCGATCAGCCGGGGATTTGCGTCCTGTTTGTCTCTAAGCTTTGAAGGAGTGGGTTCTGCGTTGTTGTTTTCGGGTGTGAATAACTGCTGCTGATCTTGATGGCTGTGACGGCTCTGGTATTCCAGCCTAGAGAATTCTTTTTGAGCTATATCGAGGAAAGATGCGGGCAATCCTGCTAATTGGGCTACTTCCAGACCATAGCTCTGGCTGGCCGGACCGGATTGCGCTTGATACAGAAAGCGGAGGCCGTTTTTAGCGTCTTTTTCAGCTGAAAAGTGAATATTTGTAGCTGCAGGTATAGACTGCGCTGTTTCCGCCAACTCTACGAAATGGGTGGCAAAGAGTGTGTAGCATGGCTTGGTTTTACCAAACCAGTGCAGGCAAGCGAAGGACAGGGCTTTTCCGTCTTGGGTGCCAGTGCCGCGCCCAATCTCGTCCAGTAAAACCAGGCTGTCTGCAGTGGCATTGGCCAGCAGATAGGCCAGCTCGGTCATCTCCACCATAAAAGTTGATTGCCCACGACCCAAACGATCCGATGCGCCGATGCGTGTCAGAATACGGTCGATGGGCCCGATCTGTGCGGATCTTGCTGCTACAAAGCAACCGGCATGTGCCATCAGTACAGTAAGAGCCGTTTGGCGCATATAGGTTGATTTGCCGCCCATATTCGGGCCAGTAATCAGCAGCAGTCGGCAGTTGGGCTGTAGCTTTAAACCGTTGGCTGTAAACGGAGTCTTTTGTAAAGCGGCGACCACGGGATGCCAGCCTTCAGAGATGTGCAGTATGGGCTTGCTGATTAATTGCGGACGCACCAAGTTCAGGCTCAGGCTGCGCTCGGCTTGGCTGGCAACCACATCCAGCTCTGCCAATGCATCGGCAAGCGCCCTGAGCGGTGCAAGTTGCGCTAGGATTTGTTCGCACAGCGCATTGTAGACCCACTTTTCTCGTTCTAGCGTGCGTGTTTGCAAGCCCAATATGGTGGATTCGAGCTGTTGTAATTCCTGAGTGGCGAAGCGTTGGGCGTTTTTCAGGGTTTGTTGGATGTGGTATTCTTTGGGCAGGTCGCTGGTGCGGGAGCGTGGTATTTCAAGATAGTACCCATGCACGCGGTTATAGCCAGCTTTCAGTTGCCGAATGCCAGTCGACAGGCGTTCTTTTTCTTCAATCTGGCGTAGCGTCTGGCCGGAACCCTGACTGGACAGCCGCAGGCTATCCAGCTGTGGATCGTATCCAGAAGCAATCATGCCGCCATCGCGAATTGTTGCAGGGGGTGTTTCTACTAGAGCGGTATGCAGCACATCGCGCAGTTGTTCTAAAAGCGGGTTTGAGAACTGCATGTTCAGTAGATTACAAGGCTCAGTCTCCGGTTGTTTCAAGGCTTCAATTAATGCGGGCATGGTCAGCAGGATATTTCGAATGCGCACTAGATCTCTAGGGGGAGCGTTGCCCAGCTGGATTCGAGTGAGGGTTCTTGCTAAATCGCCAAAAGGTTGCATAAGGCGCTGGATCTTGTCGAGTTGAGGCGATTGCATCAATTGCTCTATGGCGTTATACCGTTCTTCCAGTAGTTCGCGATTGCGGGTAGGCGCATGCAATCTATTCCGCAGTAGCCTGGCACCCATAGGTGTAGAGGTACTGTCCAAAACTGCCAGTAAGGTTGCTTGCTGGTCGCCGGATAGGCTGCGGTCAATCTCTAAGCTTTGCCGGCTGGCCGGATCGATGACCAGCATATCGCGCTGCTTCTCATTGACCAGTTTTTGAAAAGGAAGCTGTGTGCGAAGTGTTTCCGATGCATAGCACAACAGTGCGCCTAAAGCGCCGAAGCTTGCATGCATATCGGTGCAATCTTGTAACATCAGAGAGTCTTCGAGCTGCCTTGTGACGCGTACCCGCCCTTCTTTGGCATCGAATTCCCAGTCTGGGCGCGGCAATATCTGGAATTTGACAGCTTCTTCTGCCTGCTCGTTCAGTTGGTTCAGATGCTGTTGCAGCCATTCGGTTTGCGGATTATCGGGGATGAGAATTTCCCGCGCGTGGCGGCGGTGTAGTTCGGTTTGTATTTCTTCTGGCCGGCTCATCTCGGTAGCAAACAGGCAACCTTGGCTGACATCCATCCATCCCAACCCATAATGCTGGCTTCGGGGGTCTGCGAAAATAGCAGCAACCAGATTGTCCCGCGAGCCCGGCAACAACTCTTCCTCGCTGAGTGTTCCGGGCGTTACGATCCGGGTAATCTGGCGCTCCATGAGCTTGCTTTTGCCTGCTTCTCCCACCTGATCGCAGATGACCACGGATTCGCCCAAGCGCAGCAGGCGGGCTAGATAGTTATCGAGTGAATGCACTGGCACTCCTGCCATAGGCACCTCACCTCTCTGAGTCAGGGTCAGATCCAGCAAAGATGCAATGCGTTGCGCATCTTCAAAGAAGAGCTCAAAAAAATCACCCATGCGAAAAAACAGAAACTTGTTGGGTTGTTGCTGTTTAAGCGCCTTGTATTGGCGCATCATGGGAGTATCAATTGAGTGCGAAGATGGATTCGGGCTCATCTCTCGCTCCAGACAAGCAGATTAACATAAAGTTATTATCTACAGAGTGGATTCTCAGTACCTGCAAGAGGGACTAAACGATGAACGATCTGGCGCAGATCGATAAGCTAGATGGCGATTTCAATCTGGCGATAGAACAACAAGTGGCGACACTAGGCAGCCTCCTTGAGGACCTAAAGACGCGTATTGTCACAGCTGAATCCTGCACAGGCGGTTGGCTATCAGCTGCGCTGACCTCGGTAGCAGGCTCATCTAAATGGTTTGGAACAGGCGTTTGTACTTATGCGAACAGCGCAAAGGTACAGATTTTGGGCGTATCTGAGCAGATGCTGGTAGCGCATGGCGCAGTCAGTAAAGAGGTCGTGCAGGCAATGGCATCCGGTGCTTTGCGGCTTGATCCGGGGGCAGTGATTTCAGTGGCTATCAGCGGAGTTGCAGGCCCCGGCCAATCGGCTGCTCATAGCGCTGGAACGGTGTACATGGCTTGGATGTTGCGTGGGCAGCAAGCCCGCATTCAGAAGTTTATTTTTGACGGCACACGCAATGAAGTACGTTTGTCTTCGATCAAAGTCGCTCTCCGTGGTGCTATACAGGATATAGAAGCGTTGATGGGTACATAGAGTGCATAAAATCTGCTTTGTGTGCTAGCTCCCGTTATGGTTTGAGAGCAGATACTAAACTGGGCCATAGGCGTGGGCCCACAAACAGGTTTAATTTTCAGTGAGAGAGGAATAGCGTGTCGGCAGCAAAAGAGCGTGCGGAAAACCGCACCAATAAGCAACAGGTTCTTCAAGGTGCATTGAGGCAGCTCAATAAACAATTCGGCGAGGGGGTGGTGATGCGTCTAGGGGAGCAACCTTCCGATTCAATATCTGTTATTTCGACAGGTTCCATGGCTTTAGATGCGGCTTTGGGCGTTGGTGGGCTGCCCAGAGGGCGGGTGGTAGAAATTTACGGCCCTGAATCGTCTGGCAAGACAACGCTGTCTTTGCATGTCATAGCAGAAGCGCAGAAAGCAGGGGGTATTGCCGCATTTATCGATTCAGAGCACGCTCTAGATCCTACTTATGCTGCCAAGCTGGGCGTGGATGTAGATCAGCTGCTGGTATCTCAGCCCGACAGTGGCGAACAGGCTTTAGAAATTGCAGATACGCTGATTAATTCAGGAGCAGTCGATCTGATTGTCATCGATTCAGTGGCAGCATTGGTGCCCCGTGCTGAGATAGATGGCGAGATGGGAGATCAGCATATGGGTCTTCAGGCCCGCTTGATGTCACAGGCCTTGCGGAAAATCACTGGTAATTTGAAAAAATCCAATACAACGATTGTTTTCATCAACCAGATTCGTATGAAAATCGGAGTCATGTTTGGTAACCCGGAAACAACGACTGGGGGCAATGCCCTCAAGTTTTATTCTTCGGTACGGCTCGATATTCGTCAGATCGGCAAAATCAGAGAGGGCGATGAAATAGTCGGAGGGCAGACACGTGTGCGGGTTGTCAAAAACAAGGTCGCTCCTCCCTTCCGGGATGCGGAATTTCAGATTTTTTACGGTAAGGGCATTGATCGGCTGGGCGAGGTTATCGATCAAGGCGTGGCAAAAGATGTTATTGAAAAATCAGGCGCTTGGTACGGATATAACGGCCAAAGAATTGGCCAAGGCAAAGCGAAGGTGAGGGATTTTCTGCAGGCGAAGCCCGAAATTCTGCAGCAGATAGAGCAGGATTTAAAGCAGAAGAACGCCCCTGCCACCGAGACTGCCTGAGTTTTTTTCAGTAAGCCCTGATACATCACTTGAGCAGGGTTTATAATTGCTGCAATTTACGAGATCGGAAGTATCTGTCATGCCCCAAGCCTATATAGTCAATGCCGTCAGGACCGCCGGCGGCCGCAGAGAAGGAAGCCTCAGAGAATGGCACCCTGCTGATCTGGGTGCTGCCGTCTTGGATGAGTTGGTTGCTCGCAGTCAATTTGCCCCTGAATTGATCGATGACGTTATTTTTGGGTGCGTCAGTCAGGTTGGTGCTCAATCTGGTAACTTGGCACGCAATGCGGTGCTGTCATCTGGCTTGCCAGAATCTGTGCCTGGCACCACGGTCGATCGTCAGTGTGGATCATCCCAGCAAGCCATTCATTTTGCAGTGCAGGCGGTGCTATCTGGTACGCAGGATATCGTCATTGCAGGCGGTGTTGAAGTGATGAGTAAAGTGCCCATTGGAGCCAGTGTCGTCGACGGGTACAAAGCAGGTCATGGCCAGCCTTTTAACGGCGATGGTATTGCAAAACGCTATCCGGGGGTTCAATTCAGTCAGTTCACCGGTGCTGAGATGATCGCAAAGCAATGGAATTTAGAGCGGCGGGATCTGGATGCTTTTGCGCTAAGCAGCCATCAAAAGGCTCTACAGGCAACTGAGGCAGGCTACTTTGATCGGGAACTGGTCGCTTTAGAAGGCCAGACTCCTGCAGGTGAGCCTTGTTTAGTGAGCCGAGATGAGGGTATTCGGGCGGATTGCAGTCTGGAAGGTTTGTCCGGCTTGAAACTTTTGGATGAAAAGAACGGCAGGCTCACAGCTGGAACTGCTAGCCAGATTACAGACGGTGCTGCTGCTGTTCTGATCTGTAATGAAGAAGGTTTAAAGAAGTTGGGATCGGACCCACGTGCCCGTATTGTCGCTCTCGCGCTAGCGGGAACGGACCCAGTCACTATGCTTACTGGCCCTATTCCCGCCACGCAGAAAGTGCTTGAGCGGGCAGGTCTTGCCATATCGCAGATGGCGCTTTATGAAGTCAACGAAGCTTTTGCGTCAGTACCCTTGGCTTGGCTGCACGATACAAAGGCCGACGCTGAGAAGCTGAATGTCAATGGTGGGGCTATTGCGTTGGGGCATCCTTTGGGCGCCACAGGTGCCAAGCTGATGACGACCTTGCTCCATGAGTTGGAGCGTAGAGAAGGTCAGTACGGTTTGCAGGCCATCTGTGAAGGCGGGGGCACCGCCAATGCAACCATCATCGAACGCTGTTGAGTGCTTTAGCATCCACAGGTTGGATGCTATTGGGGTGCATGCAATAAAGCGACCAATTCGCTGATATCAGCGTTGTGGGGAAGGAGTTGCACGCGGCCAGTCTGGCGGTGTCTGTATTCAATCTGCCCATTCTTGAGATTGCGCTCGCCGATGATCAGTGCATGAGGAATGCCGATCAGTTCGTAATCGGCCAGCTTGTGCCCTGGTCTGATATCTCGGTCATCGAGCAGCACTTCAATCTGTGCATCGCGTAGTTTGCCATAGAGGTCGTTAGCCAAATCAACGGTTTCTGGAGACTGTGCCCGAGAGTGCAATGGAATGATGGCCAGTTGGAAAGGTGCAATGCTGGATGGCCATATAATCCCTTTTTCGTCGGCATTTTGTTCAATGGCAGCGGCTAGAATGCGGCTGACACCTATACCATAGCAGCCCATCACAGGTGCCACGTTTTTGGACTCTGGGCTGAGTACTTGAACAGACATGGGGCTACTGTAGCGGTCGCTCAATTGGAAAATATGCCCGACTTCAATGCCGGTAGCAGCTTTCAATATTCCGTCTCCAGCTGGGCTCAGGTCGCCTTCAACGGCCAGCCGCAAATCGCAGATGCGCGTCCATTGCGCATCTCTTTCCCAATTAGCGTTCAGGTAGTGCAGATCGTCTTGATTGGCACCGCAGCAAAAATTGTCCACGGCAGCAGCGTGGATGTCGACTAGCACCGGGATGGGGCAGTTCACTGGTCCTAGCGAGCCGGAGCTGGCATGCATGGCAGTTTTAATGTCCTCGGCACTGGCCATGGTCAGAGGTTGGGCTATTTCTGGCTGGCGTTCCGCCTTGAGTTCATTGAGTTGGTGGTCTCCTCTGAGTACCAGTGCCACCAGTGCTCCCTGCGTACCCTGTGCTCCTTGTGCCTCCTGTGCTCCTTGTGCACCCCGGGGCGCAACTGTTTGGTTGCCTTTGACAATCAACGTTTTTAGGCTGGATTCGGGAGGAATTTGTAAAGCGGTACACACCTCTTCAATCGTGCGCAATTCAGGGGTCGGCACGGTCTCGATGGGCAGTTTTTGATTGGTTGGCGTGCGTTTTTCTGGGTCAGCCGCGCGAGCAAGTTCTGTATTGGCTGCATAAAGGCCTCCTTCGCTGAGCAAAATACGGTCTTCGCCAGAATCGGCCAGCACTTGAAACTCTTCGGACTGGCTCCCCCCTATAGAGCCGGAATCGGCCTTGACAATACGATAATCCAGACCGATGCGATCGAAAATACGGGAATAAGCGCCGCGCATTTGTTGATAGGTTTCTTCGAGTGACTCGGCATCTAAATGAAAGCTGTAGGCATCTTTCATCAGAAATTCGCGGCAGCGTATCAGGCCAAATCTGGGGCGCAACTCGCTGCGGTATTTCGTTTGGATTTGGTAGTAGCATACCGGTAGATCGCGATAGCTTTTGATCTGCTCGCGTGCTAGAGCGCAGATTACTTCTTCATGCGTGGGGCCCAGACAGAATTGGCGTCCTTTCCGGTCTTCAAAACGTTGCAGTTCGGGGCCGTATTCGTCCCATCTGCCAGATTGCTTCCAGAGCGCGGCAGGTTGAGCAATGGGCAGGCTGACTTCTAAGCTGCCGATTGCATCCATTTCTTGGCGCACGATGGCCTCCACTTTGCGCAACACCCTCAGACCCATAGGTAGCCAGCTATAAAGGCCCGCAGCTTCCATGCGCACCAGCCCTGCTCGTAGCAACAGCTTGTGGTTGATGGCAACGGCGTCAGCAGGCTCTTCTTTAGTGGTATTAAGGCGTAGGAATGAAGTGCGCATCGGGAATAGGCGTTTGCTTTAAGCCGCTAGGCGGGCAGGTCGTTCGGACAGGTTATAGCTTTGCCTGTTAGGCAAGGCATTTATAATTTTGCATGAATAGAAGGGCTGATACTTACCTGAAGATGTATCAGCTAAGAGACAATTGCGATGCTCGGTTATTATGCCACTCTATGATTACAAGTGCGGTTCCTGCGGGAAAATTGAAGAAATATTGAAGCGCAGCTCAGATGGCGAGGCGGTGATGTGCTCTGCGTGTCAGTGCGCCATGCAACTTCAGGTTTCGGCCCCATTTTTTCGATTGAAAGGAGGGGGCTGGTATGAGACAGACTTTAAATCAGGCAATCAACGCAATGTCGCTGGAACATCCGATGCCAGCAGCTCGCCTGCCCCTCAAGAGAATAAATCAGAGAGCAAGTCAGATAAAAAATCAGAGAACAAATCTAGTAACCAGAAATCTGACGGCGGCAGTGGGACTTCAGCGGTTTCAAATTCTGCCGGTGCAGGTGAATCTGCGGGATCTTGACAATTGTTAGCCGGTTCTATGTCGATGCGTACTGAGTACTGTGGTCAGGTTGGGCGTATCCCTGTGGGCACAGAGGTGCAGCTGTGCGGTTGGGTACATCGTCGTCGCGACCATGGCGGCATTATTTTTATCGATCTGCGTGACAGAGAGGGAATTTGTCAGGTTGTAGCAGAACCTGAAAATGCCGAGGCTTTTGCTACGGCTGACCGGTGTCGTAGCGAGTATGTGATCCAGGTCAGGGGTGTTTTACGGCCTCGTCCAGAAGGCATGACCAATGAGCGTCTTAGTACCGGGCATGTCGAGCTGCTTGCCAGTAGTGTGCAGGTGCTCTCCGAAGCTGAAACGCCTGCGTTTCCTCTTCAGGATTATTCAGATCCCGGCGAGCAGGCGCGCCTGAGGTATCGCTATCTGGATTTGCGCCGCTCCGACATGAATCAGCGCCTGAAATTGCGTAGTCAGGCGATGCATGTGTTGCGTAACTGGCTGCATGAGCAGAGCTTTTATGAGGTCGAAACGCCTCAGTTGGTTTTGTCGACGCCAGAGGGTGCACGCGATTATTTGGTGCCTAGTCGGGTTCAGCCGGGCAAATTCTTTGCATTGGCTCAGTCGCCGCAGCTGTATAAACAATTGTTGATGGTCGGAGGTGTCGATCGCTATTATCAGATTGCCCGTTGTTTTCGGGATGAAGATCTGCGCGCTGATCGGCAGCCAGAATTCACGCAACTAGACCTAGAGATGTCGTTTGTAGAGCCAGAAGATGTGATGCAACTGGCAGAAAAATTGATGGCACATCTGTTAAAAGAACTCATGGGTTTTGAATTACCTCCAGTGCCTCGATTGAGCTATGCGCAAGCTATGAATGATTACGGTAGCGATAAGCCGGATTTGCGCAATCCGCTGCATCTGGTCGACGTGGGGTCGATTTTTGCAGATCAGAAGTTTGCTGTGCTACAAAAGCCGGCTAACGACCCCGAAAGTCGGGTTGCTTGTTTGTGCCTGCCCGGAGGCGCGAGTTTGCCACGTTCTAAGATAGATGCTTATACGCAGCTTGCTCAGGCTGAAGGGGCAGGTGGGCTGGCTTGGATACGCGTAGAGGGCCCAACGCCTGATCAGTTAAATGCGCCGATCCTCAAATTCCTGAACGATGAATGCCTGTCGAAGCTACTGAGTGCCACTCAGGCACAAGCAGGGGATATGCTGTTTTTTGGCGCTGGAAAGCGGCCTCTGGTAAACCATTTTATGGATGTACTCATTCGCCGGATGGGTGCGGATCAGCAATTGTTGCATTCGGATCCAGCCTTAGCCTGGGTGCATGAATTCCCCATGTTTGAGCGTACCAGTGAGGGGGGCTGGACATCCTGCCATCATCCTTTTACGCAGCCAGTCCTACACGACCAGCAGGATGGAGACTTGTATGCTGCCACCAGTAACAGTTACGATCTGGTATTCAACGGCTATGAGATTGCAGGCGGGTCTATTCGTATCAGTGATGCCAATCAGCAGCTTCAAATTCTGACGCACCTTGGCTTTAGCGCTGCTGAGGCTGAGCGGCAGTTTGGCTTTTTGCTGCGTGCGCTGAGATCAGGCTGCCCGCCACACGGAGGTATTGCGTTTGGCTTGGATCGCATCATGATGATACTGTCGAAGGCAGAGAATTTGCGAGAAGTCATCGCTTTCCCCAAGACGCAGACAGCTGCATGTTTACTCACGGGTGCCCCTCTGGAAGTGGAGCCCGATAAACTGGCAGCATTGGGGTTACGTCCCGGTAACATCCGGGCTCCGTCGCAATCAGGATAATCGCGCCATGGCTGGTCACTCTAAATGGTCCAATATTAAGCACCGGAAAGCTGCCCAAGATGCCCAGAGAGGGCGTGCTTTTACGCGTGTAATTGCCGAAATTTCAACAGCGGCTCGCATTGGCGGCGGCAACCCAGCTGATAATCCTCGGCTGAGATTGGCGCTGGATAAAGCATCTGCCGCCAATATTCCGAAAACAACAGTGCAACGAGCGATAGCTCGAAGTTCCGGCAGTTTAAAAGACAGCAATCTGCAGGAGTGTGTCTATGAAGGATACGGCCCCGGTGGCGTTGCTATTATGATCGAAGCCTGTACCGACAATCGGAACCGGACTATCGCTGATATTCGTCATGCTTTCAGCCAGAGTAACAGCAGCTTGGGTACAGGAGGTTCGGTAGCATACTTGTTCAATAAGATAGGGCGAGTGCAATTGGAAACGGCAGATGAAGAAGCGGTGATGGATGTTGCTGAAAGTGCTGGAGCTGAAGATATTGAAGAGTTGGAATGCGGCTTCATGCTTACCTGTGCGGCCAGCGCTTTAAAAACCCTGATCGCTGCCTCAGAGACCAGAGAGCTGAACATTGCAGAAGCGGCATTAATTCAGGAGCCCAGCATGCGTATTGAAGTGACAGATGAAGAGAGCGAACAGCTGGCCTTTCTTTTGGAAAAACTCTCAGAGCTGGATGATGTTCAGGCGATCTACACCAATTCTGGACATGCAGCTCAGAACTTGGCATCAGAAGGCTAAATGGGAGCACCCAACTATTGTGTATTGGGAATAGACCCAGGTTCCAGACGTACCGGATGGGGGGTCATTACTGCAGTAGGGCAGCAACAGCCTCAGGCTGAGGCGTTCGGCGTTATAGCGCCCCATCCGGATCAACCGATGGAGCAGCGATTGGCGCAGATAGCCAGTGGTATTTCAGAGGTTATCCAAAACCATAGGGTTGCAGCAGCGGCCATTGAGGGAGTATTTGTTGCGCGCAATGTGTCAGCTGCACTCAAACTAGGTCAGGCCAGAGGGGCCATTTTGGCTGCTCTGGGTCAGGCAGAACTGCCATGCTTTGAATATGCGCCTACCCGTATCAAGCAAGCAATAGTAGGTAGAGGTCGCGCCGAGAAATCTCAGGTAGGGGCTTTGGTTATGCGTTTGCTGAGCCTGCATCAACCTGCTCCGGAAGATGCTGCAGACGCATTGGCTGTTGCGTTGAGCCATTGGTTGATCTACAGCACCCAGCAACGTATTGAAGCTGCTAGCTACAAGACCTGCTGATACATGATTACTCGCATTAGAGGTATCTTGCTATATAGAGGGGCGCATGTGATAGAGCTGGAAACAGCATCGGGTTTGACCTACGAAGTGAGAGCCACCGCAGATACGCTACCCGCAACCATTGAAAGAGGAGCGGAAGTGGTACTCTATACGCATATGGTGGTGCGCGAGAGTAGTATGGAGTTGTTCGGGTTTCGTACGCAACAACACAGATCTTTGTTCCAGAAGCTCATTGGCATTAGTGGAGTTGGGCCTCGGTCTGCGCAGGCTTTATTGTCGGTCCTGGCTCCTGAAGATTTTCTCATCGCTCTGGCAGCTGGAGACACACACAGCTTGGCTCAGGCTCCGGGAATTGGCCCGAAAACAGCAAAGAGAATTATCGCTGAATTACAAGGCTGGGCTGCTCCAAGTGCACTCGATGGCGGTACTACCGACCGCATGGATGCAATCGTTGCTCTACAGAATCTTTCTTTTTCGGCCACAGATGCTGTAGCTCTGGTTCAACGGGCAGTGCAGATTGCAGCAACCGAATCTGAAGATGCTAGCACCGAACGATTGATCGGCCTTGCTTTGCAACTGGCGGATCGCAAAAATGATTCAAAGGGATAAATACTGAAGTTCTCCGTGATACAGCATGACACAGCCAGATTCTAGCAATAGTCGCAACCCTCTTTTGGATGCGCAAAGGGCTTCTATTCCTGAGAGGCGGGAAGATCATGCTCTTAGACCTGTCAGCCTGAATGAATATGTGGGTCAGGCTGAGGTTTGTGCGCAGATGGATGTGTTCATACGTGCCGCAATGGAACGTGGAGACAGCTTGGACCACACGCTGTTCTATGGGCCGCCAGGCTTGGGGAAAACGACCTTGGCGCGTATTGTCGCTAACGAGCTGGGGGCTGATATTCGAGCTACCTCAGGGCCAGTGATAGAAAAAACAGGAGATTTGGCAGCCATTCTCACTAATCTGGAACCCAATCAAGTGCTCTTTATTGATGAAATTCATCGCTTGCCTCTGGCTGTAGAAGAACTACTGTATCCGGCCTTGGAAGACTTTCGGCTCGATCTGGTCGTAGGTGAGGGGCCGGCAGCGCGTTCATTGCGCTTGGAACTGGCGCCTTTTACTCTGGTGGGTGCGACTACACGTGTGGGCCTGCTCAGTGCCCCTCTGCGTTCTAGATTTGGCATTGTGCAGCGGTTGAATTTTTATGGGGTTAAAGACTTACAGCACATTTTGTTGCGTTCAGCTGCTTTGCTCAATATCAGTCTGACGCAATCGGGCGCCGAAGCCATTGCAGCGCGTTCGCGCGGGACGCCGCGGATTGCCAACCGGTTGCTGCGGCGTGTGCGCGACTTTGCGCAGGTTGAACGAGCCAGCAATGTCGATTTGGCCGTTGCGAGTGACAGCCTAGACCGGCTACAAGTAGACAGCCTGGGTTTGGATCGTCTGGATAGGGTATATCTAGAGACATTGTGGAGCCATTTTGGTGGTGGGCCTGTCGGTCTGGATACTTTGGCCGCCGCGTTGAGCGAAGAGGCAGATACGCTTGAAGAAACTATTGAGCCATTTCTGCTGACTGCGGGGTTAATTCAGCGCACCCCTAGAGGGCGATCTATCACAGCAAATGGATACAATCATCTGGGTTTGAAGCCTGCAGACCATTCCCTGTTCTAAGAGGAGCTAATGCTTGAGTTTTTTTCGCCCTGGTCCGTATTGACCGATGCTGATCCAGTAGTACAGCTGGTGCTGTTGCTGCTGGTCATGGCTTCCATCCTAACGTGGGGCATTGTACTGGAACGTTGGTTGTACTTGGCGCGGTTGTCACGGGCGAACTTCAGCTTTGTCGAGGCCTTCTGGTCGGGGCAGGATCTGGTAGGACTGTATCAGGATACCAATGCTCAAGGGGCTAGTGGCGTCATTGCTATCTTTACCCGCACCATTCGGGAGTATTTGCGCTTGATCGATCAACAGGCGGATCGATGGCGCAGTTTAGAGAGTATCCAGCGTGTTCTTCGTATTATGCTATCCAGAGAAGAGCGTGAATTATCGCGCCGATTGCCAATATTGGCGCTGATTGCCTCCACAGCTCCCTACGTTGGTCTGTTCGGTACTGTCTGGGGGGTAATTGACAGTTTCCGGGGAATTGGCAATGCCGGTCAGGCCACCTTGGTCTCTATGGCGCCTGGTATAGCAGAAGCCTTAGTTGCAACGGCTCTCGGGCTTTTCGCCGCTATTCCAGCTGCTGTTGCGCATAACTTGATCGGGGCTGCCGCAGGTCGGCAAGGTGGCGAGATGGAAGATTTTGCCGAGGATTTGTTGGCAGTTTTAGAACAGCAATTTCCTGAAGATGACTAAAGCAGTACTTCGCATTCCCGGGGGGATTGATCGGGATCGGCGCCGTAGCCAGAACCTGCTCAGGCTGCGCAGCGGTACCGCAGAGATCAATGTCGTGCCATTTATTGATGTGGTGCTGGTGTTGTTAATTGTTTTTATGATCGGAGCCCCTTTGGCGGCGCAAGGGGTTGCCGTGCAATTGCCTGCTACTCGTACCTCTAATCTGGGTGCGGGCGCACAGTCTCCAGTGGTAGTCACTGTCACTCGGGCGGGTGAATATAGCATTATGATTGGGGGTGAGCAGCTGTCGACTCGCAGTTTAGAGCAGATTGGTCGGCATCTAGAAGTTTTGAACCGGAGAGGGCTCGTGCAAGCTGTAGTGGTGAAAGCCGATGCCCAGGTTAGCTATCAGAAAGTGGCAGCTCTTCTGACGGAAGTGCGTTTTGCGGGCATCAGGTCGGTTGGGCTGGCTACTCAAATTACCCCAGAACCGCAAAATATCGAGCCCTGAGTTCAGATGAAATGGGTAGGCACCGGCTGGTTTAAAGGCAAGCAGCCGTTGATAGCACAGTTGCAGTTTGGCTGGGATCGTTTTAAGGAGCTGCTGCAACCTTTGATTACTAACTTAGCGCGAACGGCCAAGTTGGGGTGGCATCGCTTTAAGGGGTTGCTGCAACCCTTGATCGCCAACTTAACGCGAACGGCCAAGTTGGGGTGGCATCGCTTTAAGGAGCTGCTGCAACGAATCCCTCCAATTTGGTGGCCTGTAGTGATTGCTTCTGCCATTTTGCATATGGCAGCTGTTAGTTTGTTGGCCGGCGCGTCCGTGCGGACCAATCAGGTTTGGGAGCCCTTTTCTCCCTACCTAGAGACTATAGATGTACGCATTCTGGCACCAATCCCAGTGGCTGATACAGCGGTTGAGCAGTCAACCACGCCTGTTGCTGACGCGGCTGCCTCTGAACCGCCCGCATCGTCTCTGGAGGCTTCGCAATCACAATTACCAGTGCGCACTGAATCAGCAGAATCTTTGATTGAACCTGACATCGTCGCCGTTGCGCCAGATACTCCCGCTGTGCCGAGCAATCAGCCGGATGGAGAATCTGAGTTACGTCTGCAGGTGGCCGCCGATATCTCCAGAGTCATTAAAAGCCACTGGAAAGTGCCTTTTAGCGCCGTACGCGGGCTGCGCGCACAAGTAGAAGTACAGCTGAATCGGGAGGGTAAACTGGTGCAGATTGTCTTTGTGCGCCCTAGCGGCTCTGAGAGCTTTGACGCTTCTATTCTGCGCTCTTTGCGCTTGATCAATAGCTTTCCGGCAGTGGCATTACTTTCAGATGTAAGCTATCACAATGACTTTCAGACTATTGTGTTGGTGTTTGATTCAGATGAACGTTTGCGTCTCTGAGCATCTCCGATTATTAATGCGCCAGAGTTCGCGAAGCTTTGGCGTGTTGTTGCTGCTGATGCTGGCTACTGTCCCAATGTCTTCTAGAGCCCAGACGGTGCTCGAAATCACCGGGGGTTCAAAGCAACTCTGGCGCATAGCCGCGGTACCCTTTGCATGGCAGATCGCTAATGCTGAAGCGTTTGATCCAGCTCAGACTGTAGAGCAGGATTTAATACGATACAGCGGCTTCCAGCCAGTTCCGAGGCCAGAAATGCCAAGCTTTCCCGACTCGGTTGTGGATATTGTGCGTTGGGATTGGTTGGTGCTAGATGCTGATTTTGTCTTGACGGGGCAGATTTCGCATACGGATCAGGCGTTACCGCAACTGAGTTGGGAACTCTACGATGTCTCGCAGGATAAGCGGGTGTTGGATGGAACTTTTGTTGACGATGGCCAAGGCATTCGCCATATGGCTCACCGAATCAGCGATCGCATACACAGGTATGTATTGGGCGTGCCCAGCGCCAGTATTGCGCGCTTCGTCTATATCAGCGTAACTACCAATCTTTGGGGGCAGAAACTGTATCGATTGATGCAGGCCGATGCTGATGGCGGCAATCAGAAAATCTTATTTTCTTCCAACGAGCCAATCCTGGCGCCCAATTGGTCGCCTGATGGTAGACGGGTCGTCTTTTCTACTATTCGTTCCGGTAACCTCAGGATCCAGATTCTGGATCTGGCTACAGGGCGTATGCGTTATTTAGGCCCTTGGGGAGGTAATTCCAGTGATCCGGTATTTTCGCCTAGTGGGGACTATCTGGCTCTGACCTTGTCTAAAGACACCAACCCCGATATTTATATCTATCATATCGAAACAGGCTCATTGCAACGTTTGACGCGGCACTTTGCTATAGACGCCGAACCAGTATGGGCGCTAAGTGGCACACAGATTTTGTTTACTTCTGATCGTAGCGGCAACCCGCAACTGTATCGTTTCAACCTGCTTTCTGGCGTGCTGGATCGAGTGACGTTTTTTGAAGGTCAGGATGGAGGTGCGCAAGTGATGTCCAATGGCAGAGAAGCTATTTTCCTGCGCAGCAAAGGGGCTCTTTCTTGGATTGCGCATCTGGATCTGGAGACATTGCACATTCGCGATGTATCGGAACAGGGTAGCCATGATTCACCTGCCATTTCTCCAGATGGCAATGTGGTGCTCTATTCAGACTCTGGCGGCCAGAGCAGCAGTCTAGTAGGACTTTTGCTCAAAGGTGGGCACAAATTTCGGCTAGAAAATATTGGCTCGCAGGTTAAATCGCCCGCATGGTCACCTCTTTACCGTTAACAGATTCTTGGCTAGATCTGTTTAAGACCCCAGCCTACTGGAGGCGATAGAATATAATGCTATCACAGGTTATAATTCATTTTGCTGTGATTCAGTACCGTGCTGTATATCCAAATTCTGGGTTTGCGGTCGGTCTGATTTTCTGCAAGGCAGTCAGGAGCGTAATTGCTTCTATACTGAAATACTATGGAATAGCTCATTTCACATAGACCATGTCAGACTGAAGCCTATCTAATACCGCACTCCAAGAGTTATTAACGCCAAAGAGTTTCACTAAATGTTTGCTACCAATTCTGCTTTTTTCAGATCCAGGCTTAGGGTTGTTGCTTTGATCCCCCTTGCAGTCATGTTGTCTGCTTGTTGTTTTTCCACGCGAGCTTCTGAGCGTTTTGCTGGTTCTGCAGATGTAATTCCTCTTCCCGATGGCTTGATTATTGTAGATAGGGGCAATGATAAGTTCGAAGTGTTGTCGGAAGACTCGCCTGAAGGCCAACGGGCTCTCCGGAATCAAGCTGCTGCGCGCGAGGCGTTGGTAGCAGGTGCGGCTGAAGAGTTGGATCAGGTCGACGATGAAGTGGTCGTTGAACCAGTCGAACAACCTGTTGTAGCTGCTGAAATTCCGGATAGGTGGCGGGCTGATTTTGAGCGGTTGGGGTCCTCGTTGTACTTTGACTTTGATGTTTCCACTCTTACTCCCGGCTCCGTTCGCATTCTAAGAGGCTGGACAGATGCTCTTAAGGAATATCCGCAAGTAGCTGTGACTGTAAACGGTCACACAGATGCTCGGGGACCGCGAGACTACAACTTGTGGCTAGGTGAGAGGCGTGCCCAGAGTATTGCTGATTTCCTAGAGATTCGAGGCATAGATCAGAAGCGTATCCGTGTTGTGTCCTACGGTGAAGAAGCATTGGCAGTACGCGGTAATAGCGACAGGGCTCACGCTTTGAACCGAAGGGTTGAAATGGAGGTGCGTCAGGGCTCCCCCTGAAGCTGCTGATCGTTCGTACTGAAGTTGTTGGTCAGAGTTGGGATACAGATTCCCTGACTTGGGTTGTATGAAGCTTCTGCGGGTTTCGTGCTCCAGATGGATGGACATAGACTGGGCAGGTATTGGGCTCGGCAAGTTATGTCTCTATGCGGCTCTTTTTGTCATGAGTGCTTCTCCGGCGCATGCACAGGTGTTCGATTCGGATCCGGATGGCTCGGAGTCTGAGCAGATTATTCGTGCTGTCAGCGAGCAATTACGGCGCATGCGCCAAGAAATAGCAGGTATTCGTTCTGTTGTTCAAGATCAGGAAGATCAGATCAGCCGTCTTGAGCAGCGCATGAATCAAATTCACATTGAGTTAAGCAGGGAGTTACTGACTTTCAGAGAACAGTTGGCTGGTGATAACGTGGCGCAATCTATAGAATCGCCAGATACAAGCCTAGGTATCCCTGCATCAGCGGATTTTCGCACGCGTTTGCAGTCGGCTTTGGGTTTTGTGGAATCGGGGCAGACGCGCATTGCGCAGAATATGCTCAGCGAATTGTTATTGCTGGAACCGGAAAATCCCGATGCACCTCTGGCTTGGTATTGGTTGGGCGAAATGCATCTACAGGCGCGTCAATTTCAGGATGCAGAGCAGGCCTTCAGTTATCTAATAGCGGTTTATGAAAACCATTGGCGCGTGCCAGCTTCTGCCTTTAAATTGGGAGAAGTGTTTAGGCTGCAAGAGCAGCAGCAACGTGCCAGAGTACAGTACAGTCGGGTGGTCGAACGCTATCCAGACAGTCCGGCCGCCCGGTTGTCTGCTTTAGCGCTAGATGCTCTTACCAGCCCTTGATGGGTGTGGTGCTGTCAGAGGATATAAAATGGTAGCGTCTATGCCTGTCGCTTGTGTCAGTTTAGGCTCAAGCCCTCAAGGGTCGTTAGCTCAGCTGGTAGAGCAGTCGGCTTTTAACCGATCGGTCGCTGGTTCGAATCCAGCACGACCCACCATCAAGAAGTTGCTATATTTAAATACCGTTCTGTCTCTGGGCATTGGGCCTGCAGACTGCTTCATTTCTTGGAGATGTTTGCAGAGTCCGTGTGGTATATGGGGTCAGGCTCATCTATAATATATGCGGCTATCACGCACAAAAAAACAAGGGCAAGCTAGGGTTAGTTATGAATTCTTTGATTTCTATTTTTTCGGTGCATTCAGTACCTTCGTGGATTGTTAGGCAGTTGAGTCGGCCTGCTCTTGGGCTGCCTGTAGCGCTCTTGCTGGCTATGGTGATGTCTGTGCCTGCAAAAGCGCAGGCTACCGCTTGCGTGGTGTCAAGCAATGACCATTTCTCTACTGTGATTAACAGTAGCGATGCAGCTGTTACCGGTTCAGGATCCGGTGCTGTGACCATCAGTGTCGATGAAGAGGATGCCGCGGTCACACTTGCAATAGCGGTATCCTTCACCAATCCTGCTAATTGTGATAGTTCTGCGTTGTCAGTTACATATAGCGAGGTAACAGGTACGGACGATGACGGGATCTTTACAAATTCCGGAGGCACGATTACGGCTACTCCGCCCACATCTATTGCGAGTGGTGTTGATATTGACTCAACGGTGCAATACACAGTTACTGTTAGTGGGCATTCGGACACCGTTACGGCAAATATTAAAGTTGTAGCAGTGAACGATGCGCCGGTGCTTACAGCTCTTGCGGATGAATCAGTAACCGAAGATGGCACTGCCCTTGCGGTGACTTTGGCACTGACGGATGAAGAAAGTCAGGGTGATTTGTCGGTGTTTGACTACAGCTTCAAAGTGTACGATAGCTCTAATGCGGAAGTTGTCGGCGATTGGTTTAGCTTTGATTCAAGCACTCAGACTGCCAGCTTCAGCCCTTACCACAGTGATCAGGCGGGGGTGTATAGCGTTGAGGTTGTGATCGTAGACGGCGCTGGAATTCCCACTCATCAGATCAGCGATTCATTTGCATTAACGGTTGTTAGCGTCAATGACCCTCCTGTTCCTACGGATGTGTTTCTTGCGTTGCAGGCCTCTGGTCTGATTGAGCATGAGCGCACGCCCGAAGAGGCGAAATCGAATGTGTTGTCTGAGGCGTCAACGTATTTTATGGATGAGGAAGACGGCGCGGATTTAGATGTGACTGTCAGCATAGATTTTGCCGATGGAGTCGGGGATGGCTTGACCCTTGCGGAATTGGATCTGCTCGACGCCAGTGGAGAGTTAGGCTTTGTCAACGATAGGCAGGCTGGTAGCTATACGCTTTCCTACACGGCTACTGATAAGGGTACGGGTGCTGCAGATAGTACCGCTCAATCCGATACCGGCGGGGTATCTTTGGAGCTTTTTGCGGTTAATGATCCTATCACCTCTTCGGACATAACGCCCGTATACAACACGTTCGAAGGTACGCCAGAGGCTGGTATTTTGGCTGGTATTTATGATGCTGGTACAGTGGTGGCGACCATACAAGTTGTTGATGAAGAAGGGAGTGCTCTAGACACAAATGGTCAACAGCTGTTGACAGTTACTCTGGGCGGCGATGGTGGTCTCTTTGAAGCATCTGCTTTGGTTCAGCAGTTGAATGACGCTGGTACAGCCGGAACTGTACGGGATGATTACCACGACCTGACGATTGACATCGTAGTTAAAGAAGATGGTACATTGTTGAACCAAGACTATACATTGTCGTATACATTGCACGATGGCTCTTCTTACCCGCCGGAAATTGCGCAGACTTCGGGAAGTGCATTGGTGGATATTATTGTTGCGCCTTTGGCTGATGCAGGTCGCAAATGGACGGCTTTAAGCGGGGACACAGTAACGCTCAGCGGCTCCGATAGTGTAGATGTGGAAGGCGATGGCTTGCCTCTGACGTACATTTGGGAGCAGTTAGAAGGCGTGAGTGTGACTCTTTCAGATAATGCAGTTGTTGCGCCTACTTTCATTGCGCCCGAGGAAGCGGGCAAGCTTGTGTTTAGATTGACGGTTGGCACCGACCCGGCTACGTTGACTGATACGGATCTCGTATCGGTGTATATTCAGAGTCAGGCGCATCTGGATTTGAATCGCGAAGTGCTGATGCGTCAGTTGGTATTGTTGTCTGGTGATGTGTCTGCGGCAATCAACCAACGTATGGGCATCGGTTCGGCTGGTCGCAATCTATCGAAAGGGTTTACAACGGCAGATGATGTCTCGCCTGCTTCTGTCTGGCTTCAAGGGTCTTCTTACGAGATAGAGAGCCGTATTACCTCTTCGGTTCTTAATTGGGATGGAGAGGTCAATGCGCTCCAGTTAGGCGTGGATGCTACCCTAACGACAGCTTTGGCTGCGGGCATTATTTTGAGTACTTCAGAATCTGATGTGGACTGGAACCACAACGATCAGGAGGGGGCTTATGCCAGCGAGATGAGTATGATAAGCCCGTGGCTCGGTTTAAGGCTCGGTGCTTTGAAGCTGTGGGCTACCTCAGGTCAAGGAGATATATCCATACAGATTGACCAGCGTATTGATTCTGTTGATCAGCGTTTTCAAACCACAGGTGATTTAGAAAACGAGGCCTACGGAGCATCTTTGAGTCTTGGCGGTTGGCTGGTGTTCAAATCTGAGCGTCAGGTAAGCGGCTTCGAAGTGCAGGGTCAGGAACTGTTGGCGGCTGTACCTAAGATAGAGAACGAAGTCAATCGATCGGCAGTGCAGTTTTCTCCAATTATCAAATTAAAGAACGGTGGTGTATTTATGCCGGCTTTTGAGGTAGGCACTCGTGAAGAAATATTGACCGAGCCAGGCTCTGATACTACTTACGAAGCATTGGCCCGCGATGGTGAAGAAACCAGCGTTCGTTTGCACTACAGTTCTGCGGCCAGCGGTATGGTCTTTGAAATGGGTGTTCGTAGCTTTGAATCAGACACGGAGGGTTATTCTGAGGAAGGAACTTGGATGCTCTGGCAGTATGATCCTGGTTTGGCTGGTCGAGGTGTGGCGGTGAGTTTCAGGCCGTCGGCTGGTCAGCTTGCCAGCAATGCGAGTCAATTGTGGCAGTACCATGCAACGGGGAATAGCGTCATAGAGGGCTTGACTCAGGGTTATGTACCAGAGAGCTCTGCTGTAGATACTTCGGTTAGTTACGCTTTGCCCATGGGGTCAGGATGGATTGTCAGCCCTCAAACGTCGTACAGAATGGCGAATGGCGAGCGCAGCAATTGGGTTGTTGGCAGCCAATTTGAATGGAATCAAACAGTACGGCTGGGGCTTCTAGGCGAGCGTAGATGGCATGATCAATACAACAGGCCGTCGGAAGACAGCATTAAATTACAAGGGACGTTTAGGTTCTGACCTAGAAGTCTTTATTAGATTACAAGGGACGTTCGGCTCTAACCTATAAGTCTTTAGTGCGCGTATTTAGTGTACTTAGATGGCTAGACTCAAAGCGGACAAATCAAGGTTGAGATCAAGGTTGAGATATTAGTATGATTGCAAAAAATTATAGGCTTAGGTTCCTAGCAGTAACCTGTGTGTCGATACTTGCCAGCTGGCTGCTCGTTGGTCAGGCGGTAGCACAGAATGCGCCTACTATCAGTTCTATCGAAGATAAGACGGTTCGAGTGGGTCAGTATTACGCTATTGATTTGACATCCTATGTTACCGAAATGGATGGGGATGCGGTGTCTTACGACTTAAGCGTCGGCCCTTCTGGGGTTTTGGGTTCGTTTGACGACTTTGCTGCGAATGTTCTAGGAGATTCCAGTTCGTATTTTGTTGAAAATACGGGCTTGCTGATTGTGAACCTCGGCAGCAATGGTACCGCTGGCTCTAGCGAATTGCAGTTTTCGGCCACTGATCTAGACGGAACAGCCACTGTTTCTTTCAACTTGATAGTCCAGCCGGAGTTCCTGGCGGATATTTCTAATATGCTGATTAGTTCAGGTTCGGGTTCACTAGATCTTGCAACATACACGACGGAAGATGACATAACATGGGACGCAACTGAGGTAGGTTCGACAACTCTTCCAACGGGATTTAGCTTGTCAGGTTCGACTCTTAGCTACTCTGGGTTGGCAGCTGGCAGTAACCACGATTTGGCAGTTACAGCGACCTTAACTCTTTCAGACACTGTCTATACCGATACGAGCGCTTTTCGCATTACCGTTGCATCTGCTACGGGCGTGTCATCCACCCTCATAGAGGATTTGGAAATATTGGAAGATGCGACAACCAACCTGCAGCTTTCTGATTACTTTTCATCTGCTGACACCCTTAGCTATACAGTGGTCGAGCAGGGCACATCGAGCCTGCCTGCAGGCATAACCTTGACAGGCTCTGTGCTGGAACTGTTGGTTGAATCGTTAGAGGTTGCTACTTCTTATAACTTGCAGGCGACTGCCAGTACTAGCACGGAGTCGGCCTCGCTAGATTTCACGGTAACCTTTGTACCTATCAATGATGCTCCCGAATTTGCAGGTCCTATCGCGCAACAGACGGTCGCATTGGGCAGCTCTGCTACATTAGATGTCAGCGGTTATTTTTCAGATGAAGAATCGGATCCATTGACCTTTGAGGCCACACAAGTAGGCGGCACGGCCTTGCCTTCTTGGATCACGCTGGCTGCATCTACGGGTATCTTTACTTTTGCACCAAGCGCAAGTGACAATATCAGCACCGAGGTGTTCAGTATTGAGGTTATAGCCAGCGATTTTGGGTTGGACGCTGCCGCTAGCTTTAATCTTGCAGTTTCGCTTCCACCAGTACTTAGCACTTTGATTCCTGAGAAGAGTGTGGGTGTAGGTGAAACGCTGGTGTTAGAACTGTCGGGTTTCTTTACCAGTAGCCAAACTTTGAGTTATTCTTTCTCCAGTACGCCTTCGGCATCTTGGATGAGCATCGATGCGACGACTGGTGCGATGGAGTTTGCGCCTACCAGCTCTTCGGACATTGCTGACTATACAGTTACCGCAACTGCAACTACGCCTGCCTCGCTGTCGGCCAGTGATACCTTTGTGCTGAGCGTTCTTTCCACTCAGTCCCCAGAAGTTGCTAGTGATGCTTTGACTGCGCATAGTGTCGCTGTCACGGCCATCAGCACTATTGATGCTTCCGCCATTTTTAGCGATCCAGAAGGACTCGTATTAACTTATGCAACTGCGGTATCGGGCCAAGATTTTTCATCTTGGATTAGCATAGACTCCAGCTCCGGACTTATTACGCTGGCTCCCACACAGGCAGCGCTAGCTGGTAATAGCTACACGCTGACAGTCACTGCTACCAATGCTTCTAATTTGTCGACAGATCATGACATTACCCTTAGTGTTTCTGCCAACACGGCTCCTACAGTCGCTACGACTCTTGCGGATGTCAGTTTATCAGGCACTTCGCAGGCTTATATTATTAATGGGTTCAGTAGTTTCTTTGCAGATGCTGAAGAAGCTACTAGAGGAGCTGACGGCGAGCTGGATGTTGCGGTAGAACTGACCGCTCTTAATGACGCTGGGGATACAGATGACGAGGTTTTGGATATTGCCGTCATCTCGTGGTTTACGGTTGCGGGAGACGTCATCACCGTCGCTCCCAGCAACAATCTGGTGGGTACGTATCGCATAAAGCTGACAGCAGAAGATTCCGGAGGCTTGACAGGGGAGCAGGCTTTTGACCTTGAAATAACCTTCGCTAATGTGGCGCCTGCGGTCGTAGCAAATAATGATGTCTCTAACTCGACGTACACGATAATTGTTGGAGCTTCACAAGAAGTAGATATATCTGGCGTCTTTTCGGATGCGGACGGCGACGCCTTGACCTTGACGGCAGATCAGAGCGATGGCACGGCGTTGCCTGCTTGGGTTGTGTTTGATGCTGCTGAACTGACGGTGACAGCCGAGCCAACCAGCTCGGCAGATATTGGCGACATTACCGTACGGCTTACTGCTAGTGATGGAACTCTTTCTATTAGTACCACTTTTGATATCACGGTATTAGCTGCGAATATGCAGCCTACGCTTGTATCTGCGCTCAGTGATCAACAGGTAGACGAAGATTCTGTGCTCTCTACAACCTCTGTGAAGGTCAATTTCTCTGACCCAGAGGGTATTTCCCTTAATTTGTCTGCTGCATTGTCTGATGGCAATGCGCTGCCGAGCTTTATCACCTTTACAGCATCGACAGGTGTGTTCAGATTTGCGCCTACTCTGACCAGCGAAGCTGACACTTACAGTATTGAGGTGACTGCTTCGGATGGTGCGTTGAGTGTCAGCGATACCTTTGATCTGACAGTGACTGCAGTCGATGACACTCCGATTGTTGCAGTTGTTATTGCCGATCAGTCAGCCACCGAAGATGCAACAGCAGAGACTCTTGATGTGTCCTCCAACTTTAGCGATGAAGAGACCAGCACTCTGACGCTGTCGGCGGCATTAGCTAATGGCAATGCTCTGCCGAGCTTTATCACCTTTACAGCATCGACAGGTATGTTCAGCTTTGCGCCCACCCTGAGCAGTCAGGCCGGTACTTACAGCATTGAAGTGACTGCTTCAGATGGCGCGTTGAGTATCAGCGACACCTTTGATCTGACCGTGTCTGCAGTCAATGACAGTCCAGTTTTCAGTGGGCCTATTCCCATGCAGGTTGTTGAAGCTGGCACGACGGGAACTTTGAGTGTAACGCAATATTTCCAAGATGAAGAATCACAATCTCTGACCTTTTCGACGAGTGTCGGAGGTGTTGGGTCTGGAGACCCTGCGTTTCCAAGCTTCATTACGTTCACCGCCGCAACTGGTGCATTCAGCTTTTCGCCTACGCAAGCTGAACGATCAATGGCGTTTACCGTTACGGTCCAGGCGACTGATGAAGGCAATAAAAGCGCGATGGGTACGTTTACGTTGACGGTAGGTGACGAAGATTCTCCTCCCGTTCTAGTTGGTGGTGGCATAGAGGATACGGAGGCATTTGAAGACGCTGTTACCACTTTTGATATCGCTAGTAGCTTTACGGATCCCGCCGGCGACGCGCTGACTTTTACATCGACATTGGCTGATGGCGTTGCTCTGCCAGCTTTTGTCACTCTCTCGGGCTCTGAATTCACATTCGCACCTACTTTGAGCATTCAAGCTGGTATTTACAGTATTGAGGTGACTGCTTCAGACAATAGCAGCAGTGTCAGCGATATCTTTGATTTGATTGTGACACCAGTCAACGATGCCCCGATTGCGGCCGTCAGCGTCATGCCGGCTAATGGCATACCGGATCAGGTATACACGGAAGATGATCCGGCCATCGTCATAGCGTTATCTGATTATTTCAGTGATGAAGAAGATAACGATAATCTCGCTTATGCGATTGAACGTGTGGAATTAGATACAGTCACTGATCTTTATGTAGGTACCGGTGTGATACCGCCTTGGGCTGTTGTCGATAACACTGCCAATACTCTGACCATTGAGTTGTTGCTGAGCAATACTGGTGCTGCGACTGGTGAATTTCAGATTACGGCAACGGATTCAGGGGGTTTGGAAGCAGAAGATATCTTCAAGATTACGTTGGATGAACGTAACGACCCACCCAGCTTGCTTTTTGCGATTATTGACCAAGAAATTCCCGTAGATACTGAAACCGTTTTTTCGGTGGGTGGGTTTTTTGTTGATGAAGAATCTGACAGCTTGAGTTTCTCTGCAACCCTGGATGGTTCGTCCCTACCTGACTGGATCGATTTGGCAATTGGCGGGCGCTTTACATTCAACCCGACGACTGCCAACGAGGGTACTTATACCATTAGCGTGACAGCTACAGACAGTACGCTAAGTGTCACGGATGAATTCGAATTGACTGTTCTGCCAGCCCCTGCACTTGCACAGGATGTGTGGGAAAGTACCTTAGGGCAGCAATTCAGCATGATCAATACCAGCGTAGCTGATTCGATTGGCGGCAGAATGTCGCGTATTGGATCTGTAAAACGCGCAGATTCCAATACTGTAGCTCTCATGCTCTCTCAGTATGCTGGATCGGATCGTCAAGGCAATCTCCGGCAACTTCTGAATGGCAAAACCCTTGGCTATCAATTAGGGTCTTCCTACAGTTCTCAGGCAACAGGCACTGGCGCTAGTTCGATCTGGTTGACCAGTAATAGTAGGACATTGGAACAGACAGGTGCTTCAAGCTGGGAGGCAGACCTCTCTGACATGGTTGTTGGTTTCGATACCCGAGTCGGTAGTTCGCTGGTGATTGGGCTGGTCTATGTCAATTCTTCTGGTGATTATGCCGTTGCTGCAAGCGGCGGTTCAAACGCCTTTCAATACACCAATGATGTGACCAGTACGCATCCTTGGGTAGGCCTGTCGGCTGGTAACCTTAACCTGTGGGTTTCGGCAGGAGAAGGGGATGGCACGCTTGAAATAGATGATGGCAATTCTTCTGTGTTGACTACGGATGTAGCGCTCAGCTCGGTTCAGTTCGGTCTGGAGTTCTCGGTTGCCGAATGGCTAGCATTGAGTTTGACGAATTCCAGTAGCGATTTTTCATCAGAAGCGGTGGGTAATATTCAACGAATGGAGTCCAGTCTGGATGAAATGCGGGTTGCGATTAATGCCAAATACAGCTTTAAGGTCGGAAGTAGTGTGTTAACTCCTAAGCTAATTATTGCTAGCCGTGATCAAAGCATCGGTGAATCTGACGGCGAGTTGAGTGATCCAGCCCATTCAGGCACAGAGATGGGTTTTGACATCGATCTTCGCACAGCATCAGGTTTGGGATTGGCATTAGGTAGCCGTTCATTTTCATCAGATACAGAAGGCTATGACGAAACAGGTAGTTTCTTTGCCCTGAGTTTTGATTTCGGCGTACCTAATCGCGGTTTTATCTTTGAACTGAAGCCATCGTATGGGCATACAGATAGCAGAAGCCAAGAGCTTGTAGATGGCTTTTACAAGCCTCAAGTTGATTCTTTGGGTCGCCAATCTAAGCTGTCGGCCGAAATTTCTTATCCCACAGCACTTGGCTCGGCTTGGCTGGTCAGCCCTTATGTCAGCTTTGATCGCAGTAGCGCCGACAGCCAGTCGAGGATTTCAGGTGTGCGCTTCGGCTTTACCCGTGCCATTGATCTGGCATTTTCGCACCGCGAACGCCAATCTCTCTTGGGAACTGAGCAATCTGTTGAATTGCAAGGACGTTTGAGCTTCTAAAGAGCATCAAACTGCTTAGGCATAGGCTCGGTGGCTAGAAATCACCGAGCTATGGGCTATAGCACTTCCGAAGGGGAGAAAGAGCGTAGAGGGTGTTTCCTATTCGGGCCCCTTATTCAAACCCTAAACTTAAGCACTAGTCTCCAGCACTAGGTCATTCGGCGTCATGACAGGGCATGACTCAGCGTACTGCGTGTAAAAAACAGCGGATATTAGCTTCGAAAGGGTTGTACAGGACTGTTGCGCCCTCTATAAGAGCAACTGGCAGGCGGCACAGCCTTTAAGCGAAGCTTAGAGATTGTGTGCACTATTGTAAGGGGGGAACAATACCTGCCAGTTGCTCTCACAGGTCAAGAAAATTATATGCGAATTTTCAATCAGGTGCGCTATTTGTAGCCTTTTCTTGATGCTCTCGCCAAGATTTAAAGCCACCTATCATGCTGGCAACATCGGTAAATCCATGGCTCTCTAGCTGAGCAGTCATGGGTTGGCTGGAATAGCCAAGATAGCAGTACACGACCGTTGGTAGCTCGGGGTCTAGCCCTGAGATGCCTGCAGCATCTTCAATCAATATGGCCCCTGGGATTCTGTCTTGCTCCCAGTCGACCCGATTGCGTATATCGATTACCTGAAGGGGATCATCACCCTGCAGGTGTTGTATGAGTTGTAGAACGGTAATTTCACGCATGGTTTACAAAATCAGGCAAGTTAAATAGTTAATCTTCAAATTTAGGGATAAGTTGTAAAAATCCTATTGACAAGATGGTTTAAAAAATTAATATAGATAAATAAATCAAGGACTTAATGGCTTTCATGCAAATTATTTCAGCTTTCAAATTCATTTTCACAGCGGTCCGTGTGCTGGCAACTGCTGCGGTATTTACACTAATTGTAGCTTTTGCGCCCAACGCATACGCTGCTGACCCTGAAATCGTCGGGTCGGGTATCGCAGATCAGTCGGTCACTGAAGATGCAACAGCGGCAGTGCTAGATGTAGCTGGGTCTTTTACGGATCCTGATGGCGATACTCTGACTTTTGCAGCAACTTTGGATGATGGAGATGATGATAACGATCTACCAAGCTTCATCACCTTTTCAGGATCGGAATTCACATTTACACCGACTCTGAGCTCTGAAGCCGGCGTGCACAGTATCAAGGTGACTGCTTCGGACGCTGGCCGTAGCGTCAGCGATACCTTTGATCTGACGGTGGCCGCAGTCAATGACAATCCGGTTGTCGTTACATCCATTGCAGATCTCTCTGCTGCTGAAGACGCGACCACTACCTTGAATGTGTCTTCCAACTTTAGCGATGAGGAGACCGTCGCTCTGATGGCCACGGCTGCACTGTCTGATGGCAGTGCGCTTCCAGGGTTTATCACCTTTACAGCAATGACAGGCGAATTCAGCTTTGCACCCACTCTGACTACTGAGGCGGGTACTTACAGCATTGAGGTAACTGTTTCGGACGGTACGCTAAGTATCAGCGATACCTTTACTCTGACGGTGACCGCAGTCAACGATACTCCAGTTGTTGCTACAGTTATTGCCGATCAGTCGGTCACTGAAGATGCAACACCAGCGTCACTTGATGTATCCTCCAACTTCAGCGATGAAGAGACCAGCGCTCTGACGCTGTCGGCGGCATTGGCTGATAGCACTGCGCTGCCGAGCTTTGTTACCTTTACAGCATCGACAGGCATGTTCAGCTTTGAGCCTACTCTGACTAGTGAGGCGGGTAGTTACAGCATTGAGGTGACCGCTTCGGACGGTGCGTTGAGTGTCAGCGATACATTTGATCTGACAGTGGCCGCAGTCAACGACAATCCGGTTGTTGCAACAGCTATTGCGAGTTTAGCTGCACCAGAAGACGAGACCACAACCTTGGATGTGTCCTCCAACTTTAGCGATGAGGAGACCAGTCCTCTGACGCTGTCGGCTGCATTGTCTGATGGCAGTGCGTTGCCGGGCTTTGCCACCTTTACAGCATCAACAGGTACGTTCAGCTTTGAGCCGGTTGCTGCGGATATCGGTACTTACAGCATTGAGGTGACCGCTTCAGACGGCGCACTGAGTATCAGCGATACCTTTGATGTGACTGTGGCCGCCGTCAACGCTAGTCCGGTTGTTGCTACAGTCATTCCCGACCAATCGGCCACTGAAGATGCAACAGTGGTAGCACTAGATGTGGCTGGGTCTTTTTCGGACCCTGATGGCGATACTCTGATTTTTGCAGCAACTTTGGATGACGGAGATGAGGATAACGATCTGCCAAGCTTTGTCACCTTTACCGCATCGACAGGCGAATTCAGCTTTGCACCCACACTGACTAGTGAGGCTGATACCTATAGCATTAAGGTGACCGCTTCAGATGGCGCGTTGAGTGTCAGCGATACCTTTGATCTGGTAGTGATCGCAGTCAACGACAATCCGGTTGTTGCTACAGCCATTGGGGATCAGTCAGCCAGTGAAGACGCGACCACAACCTTGGATGTGTCTTCCAACTTTAGCGATGAAGAGACCAGTTCTCTGACGCTGTCGGCGGCCTTGTCTGATAGCAGTGCGCTGCCGAGCTTTGCCACCTTTACCGCATCGACAGGTATGTTCAGCTTTGCACCCACTCTGACTAGTGAGGCCGGTACTTACAGTATTGAGGTAACCGCTTCAGACGGCACACTAAGTATCAGCGATACCTTTACTCTGACAGTGGCAGCAGTCAACGACAATCCGGTTGTTGCAACAGCCATTGCAGATACCGCTGCACCTGAAGACGCGACCACAACCTTGGAAGTGTCCTCCAACTTCAGCGATGAAGAGACCAGCGCTCTGACGCTGTCAGCGGCATTGTCTGATAGCAGCGCGCTGCCGAGCTTTGTCACTTTTACCGCATCGACAGGTGTGTTTAGTGTCGCACCGACTCTGACTAGTGATGCGGGTACTTATAGCATTGAAGTGACGGCTTCGGACGGTGCGTTGAGTATCAGCGATACCTTTGATCTGACAGTGACTGCCGTCAATGACAATCCGGTTGTTGCGACAGCCATTGGGGATGTCGCTGCACCGGAAGACGCGACCACCGCCTTGGATGTGTCCTCCAACTTTAGCGATGAAGAGACCAATTCTCTGACGCTGTCGGCGGCATTGTCTGATAGCAGTGCGCTGCCGAGCTTTGCCACCTTTACCGCATCGACAGGTATGTTCAGCTTTGAGCCTGTTGCTGCGGATATCGGCACCTACAGTATTAAAGTGACCGCTTCAGACGGCGTGCTAAGTATCAGTGATACCTTTGATGTGACGGTGGGCGCCGTCAACGATACTCCGGTTGTTGTTACAGTGATTCCCGATCAATCGGCCACTGAAGATGCAACAGCAGCGACTCTTGATGTGTCTGATAACTTTAGCGATGAAGAGACCAGCGTTCTCACGCTGTCGGCGGCATTGGCTGATAGCAGTGCGCTGCCAAGTTTTGTCACCTTTACAGCATCGACAGGTGTGTTCAGCTTTGCACCCACGCTGAGCAGCCAAGCAGATACTTACAGCATTGAGGTGACAGCTTCGGACGGTGCCCTGAGTGTCAGTGATACCTTTGATCTGACGGTGCACGCAGTCAACGACAATCCAGTTGTTGCAACAGCCATTGGGGATGTCGCTGCGCCTGAAGACGAGACCACTGCCTTGGATGTGTCTGCTAGCTTTAGCGATGAAGAGACCAATTCTCTGACACTGTCGGCGGCATTGTCCGATAGCAGTGCGCTGCCAAGCTTTGCCACCTTTACCGCATCGACAGGTATGTTCAGCTTTGAGCCTGCTGCTGCGGATATCGGCACCTACAGTATTGAGGTGACCGCTTCGGACGGTGTGCTAAGTATCAGCGATATCTTTGATGTGACGGTGGGCGCCGTCAATGACAATCCGGTTGTTGTTACAGCCATTCCAGATTTCACTGCAGTTGAAGACGAGATCGCAACCTTTGATGTGTCTGATAGCTTCAGCGATGAAGAGACCAGCGCTCTGACGCTGTCGGCCGCATTGTCCGATAGCAGTGCGCTGCCGAGTTTTGTCACCTTTACAGCATCGACAGGTATGTTCAGCTTTGCACCCACTCTAACTAGTGAGGCGGGCACTTACAGCATTGAGGTGACCGCTTCGGACGGTGCGCTGAGTGTCAGTGATACCTTTGATGTGACAGTGCACGCAGTCAATGACAATCCGGTTGTTGCTACAGCCATTTCCGATGTCGCTGCTCCGGAAGACGAGACCACAACCTTGGATGTGTCTGCCAACTTTAGCGATGAAGAGACCAATTCTCTGACACTGTCGGCGGCATTGTCCGATGGCAATGCACTGCCGAGCTTTGTCACCTTTACTGCATCGACAGGTGCGTTTAGCTTTGAGCCTGTTGCTGCGGATATCGGCACCCACAGTATTGAGGTGACTGCTTCGGACGGTGTGCTGAGTATCAGCGATACCTTTGATGTGGTGGTGGGCGCCGTCAATGACAATCCGGTTGTTGCTACAGCCATTGCAGATACCGCTGCACCTGAAGACGAGACCACAACCTTGGATGTGTCTTCCAACTTTACCGATGAAGAGACCAGCGTTCTGACGTTGTCGGCCGCATTGTCCGATAGCACTGCGCTCCCGAGCTTTATCACCTTTACAGCCTCGACAGGTGTGTTCAGCTTTGCACCCACGCTGACTAGTGAGGCGGATACTTACAGCATTGAGGTGACCGCTTCAGATGGTGCGTTGAGTGTCAGCGATACCTTCGATCTGACAGTGACTGCAGTCAACGACAATCCGGTTGTTGCTACAGCCATTTCCGATGTCGCTGCTCCGGAAGACGATACCACAACCTTTGATGTGTCTTCCAACTTTAGCGATGAAGAGACCAATTCTCTGACGCTGTCGGCTGCATTGTCTGATGGCAATGCACTGCCGAGTTTTGTCACCTTTACCGCATCAACCGGCGCATTTAGCTTTGAGCCGGTTGCTGCGGATATCGGCACCCACAGTATTGAGGTGACTGCTTCAGACGGTGTGCTGAGTATCAGCGATACCTTTGATGTGGTGGTGGGCGCCGTCAATGACAATCCGGTTGTTGCTACAGCCATTGCAGATCTCTCAGCACCTGAAGACGAGACCACAACCTTGGATGTGTCTTCCAACTTTACCGATGAAGAGACCAGCGTTCTGACGTTGTCTGCTGCACTGTCCGATAGCAGTGCGCTCCCGAGCTTTGTCACCTTTACTGCATCGACAGGCGTGTTCAGCTTTGCACCCACGCTGACTAGTGAGGCGGGTACTTACAGCATTGAGGTGACCGCTTCGGACGGTGCGTTGAGTGTCAGCGATACCTTTGATCTGACAGTGACCGCAGTCGATGATAACCCGGTTGTTGCTACAGCCATTGCAGATACCGCTGCACCGGAAGACGAGACTACAACCTTGGATGTGTCTTCCAACTTTAGCGATGAAGAGACCAGCACTCTGACGTTGTCGGCGGCATTGTCTGATAGCAGTGCGCTGCCGAGTTTTGTTACCTTTACAGCATCGACAGGTATGTTCAGCTTTGCACCCACTCTGACTAGTGAGGCGGGCACTTACAGCATCGAGGTGACTGCTTCGGATGGTGTGCTAAGTATAAGCGACACTTTTGATCTGACGGTGGCCGCAGTCAACGACAATCCGGTGGTTGCTGCAGTTATTGCCGATCAGTCGGCCACTGAAGATGCAACAGCAGCGACTCTTGATGTGTCCTCCAACTTTAGCGATGAAGAGACCGGCGCACTGACGTTGTCGGCGGCATTGGCTGATAGCACTGCGCTGCCGAGCTTTGCTACCTTTACCGCATCGACAGGTATGTTCAGCTTTGCACCCACCCTGACTAGTGAGGCTGGTACTTACAGCATTGAGGTGACTGCTTCGGACGGTACGTTGAGTGTCAGCGATACCTTTACTCTGACAGTGGCAGCAGTCAACGACAATCCTGTTGTTGCAACAGCCATTGCAGATACCGCTGCAACTGAAGACGCGACCACCACCTTGGATGTGTCTTCCAACTTTAGCGATGAAGAGACCGGCGCTCTGACGCTGTCGGCGGCATTGTCTGATGGCAATGCGCTGCCAAGCTTTGCCACCTTTACCGCATCAACAGGTATGTTTAGTGTTGCACCGACTCTGAGCAGCCAGGCTGGTACTTACAGCATTGAGGTGACGGCTTCAGACGGCGCGTTGAATGTCAGCGATACCTTTGATCTGACAGTGACCCCAGTCAATGACAGTCCGGTTGTTGTTACAGCCATTGCCGATCAGTCAGCCACTGAAGACGGGACCACAACCTTGGATGTGTCTGCCAACTTTAGCGATGAAGAGACCAGCGCTCTGACGTTGTCGGCTGCATTGGCTGATGGTAGCAGTTTCCCCAGTTTTATGTCTTTCAATGCAACGACCGATGTTTTTACCTTTACGCCCTATGAAAGTGAGTCAGAAGATCTAGACAGTTCTCCAGTTTATGAAATTAAGGTGACTGCTTCGGATGGAGCGCTGAGCGTCAGCGATACCTTTGAGCTGACAGTGACAGTGGTCAATGATGCCCCGACTGTTTCTGGCATTCTCGCGGATCAGGCGGTTACCGAAGATTCTGGGGCAACGACTCTAGATGTATCACCCTACTTTGAAGACGAAGAGAGCAGTCTGGAATTTTCTGCGAAACTGGCAGATAACAGTGCATTGCCGAGCTTTATCAGCCTTTCAGCATCGACAGGGGTGTTCAGTTTTGAGCCTACTCTGAGCAGTCAGGCGGGCACTTACAGTATTGAGATCACTGCCACAGATGCAGAAGCATCAGCCGTAAGCGATACCTTTGACCTGACGGTAACCGCCGTCAATGATGCCCCTGCCATCAGCGCCATCGGAGTGCAGTCGCTACCGGAAGATACTACTGCTAGCTTGGATATTTCAAGCCTTGTCAGCGATGAAGAAGGCGATTCCTTTACTCTGAGTGCTGCATTGTCTGGTGGCAGCGCGCTGCCAAGCTTTGTCACCTTTACCGCATCGACAGGTATGTTCAGCTTTGCACCCACTCTGACTAGTGAGGCTGGTACTTACAGTATCGAGGTAACTGCTTCGGATGGCACGAATACCAACACAGAGGATTTCTCGCTGACTGTGACAGCAGTAGACGATATGCCGATCGCGATTCAGACGATTGCCAATATCAGCATCCTCGAAAATCAGACGCAGACCGTCAGCTTGGATCTGTATTTTTCTGATGAGGAAGATGCCGATTCAAAAAACCTAGGCTACAGTGTCACTGTTGATGGCTCTCAGCCTTCTTCCAGTGATGATGCTA
>JBPCXB010000111.1:0-28821 GCA_051008935.1 Gammaproteobacteria bacterium
CTGATTGGTACAGCTGATAATCAAGAAGGCGTCAAAGCCTTTATTGAGAAACGCAAGCCTGTGTTCAAAGGCCAATAAGGGCAGCCTCTCTTCAGTTTGATTGGAGCGCGTTGAGATAGAGGTTCCAATCAAAGCAGTTTCCCGGGTCAATTTTCCCGCGTTCGATGGCGATATCGCAGTGCCCGACTATACGCTCGGCAGAGATTTCTGGGTAATGGACGAGTAGTTGCTGGGTAATGCGTATGAGTTGCTGGTACTGGGCTTGGGTGAAGTGAAGGTTTGGTAAGCCCTCCAATTCGATACCGATGGAAAATTCGTTGACATGCGTTCGGTTGCCCAGACGCGAGATCCCCGCATGCCAAGCCTGTTGATCAAAGGCAACGAATTGCAGGACGGTACCGGTGCGTTGGATGACAAGGTGCGCAGATGTGCGAAGGGAGGCGATTTGAGCAAAATAAGGATGGGCGGTCGCTTTGAGGCGCCCCATGAAAAAATCGGTAATAGCAGAGCCACCGAATTGCCCGGGCGGTAAGCTCATGCAGTGGATAACCAGCGTATCTGGTGGGCAGCTTCTGGCGGTAAAGTGCGGAGAAGATAGCTGCTCGGCGGATTGGAGCCAATGGTTTATTATGGGCATCAGACTAAAAGAAAAACCGAAGCATCGCAGATTGCGAAACTGAGTGCTACGATTCAGATGCGATTTTTTCCTGATTTTAGCACTTCGGTTGAGCAGCTCCAGCGCCAAGTACGTGAAGATGCGGCGGTTGCTCTAGCTGAAGATAGGGGTGACGGCGATCGTAGCGCAATAGTTGCAGATGCTGGGGCATCCGGGGTAGCACAGATCTGGTGCCGGAGTGACGATGCCGTTATCTGCGGCTGCCCTTGGGTTGAATCTGCTCTGTTCCAGCTGGATCCACAGATGGAATTTGACTGGCTGGTGCCAGAAGGCGCCCGAGCTTCTAAAAACACTGCAGTTCTAAGGGTCAAGGGCAATGTGCGTGCCATTCTGACCGCTGAACGGACAGCCCTGAATTTTCTACAGCTGTTGTCGGCGACTGCGACAGCTGCTCGCAATATGGTTGAGCAGCTATCCGGTAAGGACATACCCATTGTTCTGGATACCCGCAAAACCCTGCCGATGTTGCGTGTAGCTCAAAAGTATGCAACGCGCATGGGCGGCATGACAAACCACCGCCACGGGCTCTGGGACGCGGCAATGGTTAAAGAAAATCATATTACTGCGTCTGGTAGTTTGCTCCGTGCCGTCGAGCGCATCAGGCGACACTGGCCGCACGTGTATTTGATTGTAGAGGTGAGCAACATGAGGGAGCTGGAGCAGGCGTTGGATGCAGAGGTGCCCCACGTGCTGCTGGATAACTTCACGCCAGGCTTGATGTTGCAAGCTGTGCAGTTTGTAGCAGGTAGAGCCAGATTGGAAGTATCTGGAGGTATTTCAGCCGCGGATCTGAGTGGGCTAGGGCAAGCTGGTATTGATTATGTATCGATAGGCGCAGTGACAAAGCATGTGCAAGCAATCGATTTTTCTTTGCTGCTTGAGAAGCCAGCTGCCTAACCGCGTGCAACTCGTTTAGACAGCAACTGGTGCCGAGAAGAGGACTCGAACCTCCACGGGCTTGCGCCCACTGCCCCCTCAAGGCAGCGCGTCTACCAATTCCGCCACCTCGGCCTTTGATGCCAATGGTTTATTTTAGGGCCTAAATCTATTGAGTTGAATCGCTGGAGGCAGGCGGTGCAGTGAGGCCAGATCCGCTACTTTCGAGGCTTTCAGCGTTTGGTAAATCCGCTTCAGGGATAAAGCTTTGCTTGGCCTGCCAAGCGAGGAGCAGGCTAAGTCCGAAGAACAGCGCGGCCAGAACAGCAGTCGCTCGGGTTAGGAAGTTTCCAGGTCCTACTGGACCAAACAGCGCATTAGAAGAGCCGCTTCCAAAAGCAGCGCCGATGTCTGAGCCTTTGCTTTGCTGGATGAGGATGAGAAAGGTCAATGTCGCGCCGATAAGTGCATAGACAGAGAGTAAAAGCAATTCCATGGGATTGAGTTCCTGAGAGAAGGGTAAATGTGTTTTGAGGTCAAGCAGTTGAGAGCATAGAGATAAAGCTGTCTGCGTTGAGCGAAGCAGATCCGATTAAAGCACCGTCTATCTCAGGGAGCTGGGAAATAGACATTATATTGTCTGCGTTTACGCTACCGCCATAGAGCAGGCGTGTAGCATGCTGTGTGTAGAAGGAGTGTCGCTGGATCCAAGCGCAAATGTTTTGGATGGTTGAGAGCGAGGCTGCCTTTCCGGTTCCAATTGCCCACACAGGTTCGTATGCAACGCACAGTTCTGTATGATTGTTCGGCAGCTGTTCGGCTATGGCGGTCAGTTGACGGTCCAGAACCTTTTGGGTCTCGCCTTTGGCATTTTCTTCGGCTGATTCGCCGATACAGACAATTGGAATCAAACCATCGTCCAGTGCAGCCTGTGCTTTTAATGCTACGATTTGGTCGCTTTCTCCATAGTAAGCTCTGCGTTCTGAATGCCCGACAAGTACGAAGGTGCAGCCGCTTTCTTTGAACATGGATGGGCTGATTTCACCTGTCAATGCCCCAGATTTTTGATGGCTGGCATTTTGCCCTCCCAGTGCTAGAGAAGAGGCCGCCTGCTCGATCGATTGTTGGGCATAGGGTAGTAAGATTGCAGGTAGGCACAGACAGGCTTCAACGGTCGAGGTGTTGAGGGCAGGTGAAACTTGTGCAACCCAGTCCTGTACGGATTTGATAGAGCCGTTCATTTTCCAGTTTGCAACTAAGAGCGATTTTGCGCTACGGGGATGCGGATGGTTCAAAGGTGTTGGCTTGCAGTCGATGTCATTAGTTGGTCCAGTTGGGAGATTAATTCATCACACAGGCTGTGGCAAAAGTGTTCATCCTGGGCTTCTACCATGACTCTGAGTATCGGTTCGGTTCCAGATTCCCTGACAATAATGCGGCTACCGGTACCGCCTTCTTGTGCGGCTTTTTGATGGAAATGGTCCAGTAATTTTTGAGTGGTGGGCAAGGCAAGAAAATCCGGGTTTGCCAAGGGTATACTTTTTTGCAGTTGGCTGTAGTGTTTGAGGGGGCGCAACAGATTTTCGGCAGTTTGATTGGAGCGGCTGCAGGAAGCCAGTAGATGGGCTGCGCTGATCAGACCATCTGCCGATTGCATCAGGTCGAGGTCCAGCAAGTGGCCAGAAGGTTCGCCGCCAATACGCAGGTTGTGTGTCAGCATCAGTTCACGCAGAGGGGTTTCGCCCACATCGGAGCGGAAAAAGGCGATCTTGTGTTTTAGTAGCGCTTGCTCGAGCCCTGAGTTGCTCATGATTGTTCCGGCTATACGATCTACATCCATCAGTAGGGCCATCATGAATAGCAGATCGTCGCCGTTGAGTACTTGGCCTTTGGATGTGATCAGCATGAGGCGGTCACCATCGCCATCAAATGCCAACCCCCAATCGAAAGAGCCGTTTTGCACTTGCTCGATAGCCTGTGTTGGGTTGTTGGTTCCGCACTCTGTATTGATAGGTTGGGTGGTGTTGAGGGTAGTAACCTGTGCCCCCAATGCAGACAGGAGGGGCTTAGCAATCGGGCTGGCAGCTCCGTTTGCACAGTCGACGAGTAGCCGAAGCCCTTTGAGAGGTTCCATACTTTCTGTTTTGGCTTGCAGGGCTGCCGTCAGTTGGCTACAGATGGTATCGAGATTTAAGGAGTCTAGACAGAGTTGCTGCCCAGTTGCTGGCGTACGCGTTGCTTCCCAGTGGGTTAAAAATTGCCTTTCCTGCGTTCGAGTCAGCTTTGAGCCTCGGTGGTCGTAGAATTTGATGCCGTTGTATTCGGGCGGATTATGAGAGGCGGTAATGGCCGCTCCAGCTGCTACCCCGGGCATGTTGGAGCAGAGCCAGCCAATAATCCCAGAGGGTATTTTTCCGGCATCAATGACCGAGCTTCCGATGGATACGGCGCCTTTGGCAAAGGCATGGAGGAGTTTTTCGCCACTTTCTCTGCCATCGTGCCCGACCAGAATGGCGTCTGTCGAATTCAAGTACCGAGCGGCGCATTGCCCCAAGTGGAAGAACAGGTCGGGCGTGATATGCTCGCTGCTCAGGCCGCGTATGCCGTCGGTACCGAAAGAGGGTGGCTGTATCATGACCAGAGGGCTCTAGGCATGTGCAGGTGGTATGCATGCAGCCCGAAGGAAAAAGCTTTCCGTAACGGGTGTATGGCGTGACATGGGCACAAGCGCATGCTTTCTGTCAATGGTCGGCAACTGGTGCGTTGAAATCTCGGGGTCTGGGAGCGTTTCGGTCCCTGGCGGAGGCTGGCTCAGGCGGCGGCGGCAGTATGCCACCGCTCATAATCGTTGCAATTTGATCTACGTCGAGCGTTTCGTGTGCCAGCAGCGCTTCTGCCAGAGTGCTCAGTAGCGATTTATTCTTGCGTAATAATGCCATAGCACGTACATAACTCGAATCCAGAATTCTTTTGATTTCGTTGTCGATTAATTCAGCAGTAAGATTGGACACATTGTGCGAATTTGACGACATTCTGCGCCCGAGAAAAGGGTCAGCCGAATCCTCGGTATCGTAGCGTACTGCTCCCATTTTTTCAGAAAGCCCCCATTTGGTCACCATATTGCGCGCAATGCCGGTTGCGACTTGAATGTCATTAGCAGCGCCCGTAGTGATGGATTCTTTTCCCCAGATGAGTTCTTCAGCGCATCGGCCGCCGTACAGGCTACACAGCCGTGCCATGATTTGCTTGAAGGTTTCGCTGTGGCGGTCTTCTTCGGGCAGAAAAACCGTTACCCCCAGAGCTTTGCCGCGTGGGATGATGGAAATTTTGTGCAACGGGTCATGGTCACCCACCAAATGCCCGACGACAGCGTGCCCTGATTCGTGAAAAGCAATCAGTTTGCGTTCGTCCTCAGAGGTTGCCAGAGATAGCCGCTCGACTCCCATCATGACCTTGTCTCTCGCTTGTTCCAGCTCATATTGCGAGACAACGCGTTTGTGTTTCCGTGCAGCAATGAGGGCTGCTTCGTTGGCGATATTGGCTAAATCGGCTCCCGAGAAGCCCGGAGTGCCGCGCGCTAGCGCTCTGGGGTCGACTTTGCTAGCCATCGGTATTTTTTTCAGATGGAGTTTCAGTATTTGCTCGCGCCCATTGATGTCGGGCAGGTCGACCATGACTTGACGGTCAAAGCGTCCAGGGCGCAATAGAGCGGGGTCTAATACATCTGGTCGGTTGGTTGCTGCAATGATAATGACACCTGTATCGACTTCAAAGCCATCCATCTCTACCAGAAGCTGATTCAGGGTTTGTTCGCGCTCATCATGCCCGCCACCTAGACCTGTACCCCTATGTCTTCCAACAGCATCAATTTCATCAATAAACACGATGCAAGGTGAGTTCTGATGCGCTTGCAGGAACATATTGCGAACACGAGAGGCACCGACACCTACAAACATTTCTACAAAATCTGAACCTGAAATCGAAAAGAAGTTGACATTGGCTTCGCCTGCTATCGCTCTGGCCAGAAGCGTTTTTCCAGTTCCAGGTGGGCCGACCATCATAATTCCTCTGGGAATTCGAGCCCCCAGTTTTTGAAAGTGGTCCGGGTCGCGCAGAAAGGAAACCAGTTCCCGCACTTCTTCTACAGCTTCATCACAGCCAGCTACATCTTTGAAGGTGGTTGTGACTTTTCCTCCAGAGATTGCTTTGGCCTTATTAGCCCCAAAGCTCAAGGGGTTGTTGCGCCCGATTTGAGATTGGCGCATGAAAAAGAAAATCGCAGCTCCTATCAATAACAACGGGAAACTCGCTACAAATAACTGCACCCAGAGGCTGTCTTTTTTGGGCGGTTCTCCGGTAATGTGTACGTTGTGCTCGTACAGGTCGGTCATCAGCGCATTATCAGGCACACCCAGAGGCCTGAGTGCGGTGAAATTCTCACCGCTGTGCAACACGCCTTCAATGCTGTAGCCGTCTCCCAAGAAACGCACGGACTGCACTTGATTGGATTTAACCTGCTCTAGGAATACAGAGTAGGGGAGCTCGCGCTTGTTAGGTTCTTGGGATAGATTCTGCAGGATCAGAATGGCCCCTAGGATTGCAGGAATCAGAATCCAGATTTGGCGAAAGTTTCTTTTCATGGTATGTGTATGAGTCAGGTGGTGGTGCGTTAGGCAGTGCTGCTATAGACGGGCGATGCAGAAAATTTCTTTTGATTTGCTTCTGGAAGCTATTAGGCCCCGTGCTTTGATTTTACTAAAGGTCTTTTTAAGCTGACCCAATAATTCTTCAAAGCTATCTCCTTGGAAAACTTTAAAGATAAAGTGCCCTCTTGGTGTTAATAGTTTGCTTGCAATTTCGCTGGCGCGCAGTACCAATTGGGCAGCCTGTTGTTGGTCGGTAGCTTTGATACCGGTGAGGTTAGGCGCCATATCTGACAGTACCAGATCAAAAGGTTGCGGTACTTTTTGCCGGATGAGTTTTTCGAAGTTTGCATCCAGAACGTCTGCTTGTAGCGTCTCGACTCCGGGTATCTGATCGATGTGTTTGATATCTACAGCAATTATTTTGCCTCCAGGTTTGGCATGTTGGAGTGCAACTTGGCTCCAACTTCCGGGGGCAGCGCCTAGATCTAAGATCCTTGAACCTGCTTGGATCAGTTGGTGGCGTTTTTGCAATTCCATCAGTTTGTATGCCGCACGGGATCGATAGCCAGCGGCTTTTGCCGCCATGCTCAGAGGGTCTTTGGAGTTGTAGTAGGTTTTCAATCAGTACCAGCTTTGGCAAGTGGGCCGAAAGAGCTGTCAACCCTCGGGATTGACGGCAATTTCTAGAATTTCGTATTCAATTTCGCCTTCCGGGGTCTCGACGACGACTACATCTTCTAAAGATTTTCCAAGAACGGCTTTTGCTATCGGCGAAGATTGTGCGATTCTGCCTTCTGAGGCGTCTGCTTCCAACTCACCGACAATCTGGAAGGTGAGTTTGAGCTCATCGCTGAGGCGGAGCAGGGTGACGGTCATGCCAAATTCGACCAAGTTTCCAGACGTCAGTGCATTGACATCGACCAGCATCGAGTTTGTCAGAGCGGCTCGTAGTGAGCGGATATGGGCTTCAGTCAGTCCTTGTTTTTCTTTGGCGGCGTGGTATTCAGCATTTTCGCTGAGATCGCCATGTGCGCGCGCACTGGCAATAGATTCGCTGATCTTTTTACGTTCTATACGTTCCAGTCGGTACAGGCGTTCTCGAATACGATCAGCTCCCGCTTTCGTCAGCATCATTTTTGTTTGTGTCATGGTGTCTTAGGTTAATGAATTAGTAGGTCCGTTTTTGATAAGAGCAGGAAAATACCGAAGTTCAGTGTTCGTTGCTTTTCAGGCGGACTATTTTAGCGTTTCTAATTCAGGTGCGCACATCGGAGCTGGAGTCTTGGCGGTGAATCGCTTGGAGAGAGCGTACTTCTGGCTCTTCTTGCCAGTTTAGCGTCTGGCAAAGACTGAAAGCTCCTGCCATGGTTGTCGTCATGTAGATGCCCTGTTGAAGCGCTGCTTGCCGGATAGAGCTTGAATCCAGCATTGATTGCCGCCCTTCTGTGGTATTGACAACCATTGAAATTTGCTGCGATTCAATCAAATCGACTGCGTGCGGCGATCCTTCAGAGACCTTGTTGACCACTTGCACCGGCAGCCCGGCTTGGGTAATTGAAGCAGCGGTGCCTTTAGTAGCGCACAGCGAAAATCCGAGCGAGTAGAGTGTGCGTGCCAGCTCGCGAACCTGTTTGCGATCCCGTTTTTTGACACTAATAAAGACCTTTCCAGATTGCGGTAAGGTGCCGATCGACGCTTCTTGAGACTTCCGGAACGCTTCGGCATAGCTTCTGCCCATTCCCATGACTTCGCCGGTCGAACGCATCTCAGGGCCCAGAGAGGGATCAACCGTGGGGAAGCGATTGAAGGGGAATACCGCTTCTTTAACGGCAAATATGGTGGGCGCAGGTTCCAGAGGTACCTGTTGGTCTTTGATTTTGATACCAAGCATGGCACGGGTTGCAATAGCTGGTAGTGACAGGCCAATGCATTTAGACACGAATGGTATGGTGCGTGAAGCGCGCGGGTTGGCCTCTAGTAGGAAGAGCTTGCCATCGGTCAGTGCAAATTGCACATTGAGCAACCCGGTAACATTGAGCTCGAGTGCGAGCATCCGTGTTTGGCGATAGATTTCTTCAATCTGGGTAGTCGCAAGACTTCTGGGGGGCAGGCTGCAGGCTGAATCTCCAGAGTGTATTCCCGCTTGCTCTACGTGTTCCAGAATATGTGCGATCATGACGTCATGGCCGTCGCAGATCGCTTCTACATCTATTTCCAATGCATCTTCCAGAAAGCGATCAAGCAGCAAAGGGGCTTCGGGAGACAACTCTGTAGCATTTTGGATATAAGTGTTGAGCTCTTCAGGGTTGTAGACGATTTCCATCGCCCGACCGCCAAGTACGTAAGAGGGGCGCACGATCAGAGGGAAGCCAATTTTCTCTGCAGTATGCAGAGCGTCTTGTTTTCGCGAGATGGTTGCGTTCTGGGGTTGGAGCAGTTGGAGCTTCTGAACGATTTTGCGAAATTCTTCTCGATCCTCTGCGCGGTGGATGGCATCTGGTTGCGTACCTAGTACCTGCACCCCGGCTTGTTGCAATTTCTGAGCAAGCTTGAGAGGGGTTTGCCCTCCGAACTGGACAATCACTCCTTCAATTTGTTCTTTTTGGATGACTTCGAGTACATCTTCTAGAGATAAAGGCTCGAAATAGAGCTTGTCAGAAATATCGTAATCCGTAGATACGGTTTCAGGGTTGCAGTTGATCATGATGGTTTCAATGCCGCACTCCTTAAGGGTTTGGGCGGCATGTACGCAGCAATAATCAAACTCAATCCCTTGTCCTATGCGGTTGGGCCCGCTACCCAGAACGGCGATTTTTCGGCGTTTTGACGGAGCTGCTTCGCAGTTGGGTTGGTATGTGGAGTAGAGGTAGGCGGTTTCGGCAGGGAATTCAGCAGCGCAGGTGTCGACGCGCTTGAATACTGGTCTGATACCAGCCTGATGCCGTTTTTGTCTGATCACGCCCTCTTGGGTGTTGAGCAGTTTTGCCAAGCGCGTATCTGAAAATCCTTTGCTTTTTAGGCGCCGTAACTCTCGCATTGACAGATTATCTAGCCCGATCTCTTTTAAACTTTGCTCTTCTGCAATGAGGTCAGCGATTTCTTGCAAGAACCAAGGATCGATTTTGGATCGTGCTGCTACCTGCTGTACATTCCATCCAGATCGAAAGGCTTCGCCGATGTGTAGGATGCGGTTTTCAGTGGGCAGAGCCAGTGCGTTTTGGAGATAGGCGTGCTGTTCTTCTGGTGCTGTATTTTGAAATTCCGAGTCTTCATCGAGTCCACACAGGTCATTTTCCAACCCTCGCAGTGCTTTTTGCAGCGATTCTTGAAAGTTGCTACCGATAGCCATGACCTCACCGATGGATTTCATACGTATGGTCAGTTCGCGGTCGGCCTGTGGGAATTTATCAAAATCGAAGCGGGGAATTTTGGTGACAATGTAGTCTAGAGAAGGTTCAAAAGAAAAGGGGATGACGCCACCGGTACAATCATTTCGTACTTCATCCAGTGTGTAGCCAATCGCCAGTAATGCCGCTACTTTGGCGATCGGAAAGCCCGTCGCTTTTGAAGCCAGAGCAGAAGACCGCGATACTCTGGGATTCATCTCTACGACCAGCTGCTCCCCTGTTTCCGGGTTGACCGCAAACTGCACATTGGATCCCCCAGTTTCCACACCGATCTCGCGCAGCACAGCGATTGCCGCATCGCGCATGTTTTGGTACTCTTTGTCGGTCAAAGTGAGAGCAGGTGCTACGGTGATGGAGTCACCGGTATGTACGCCCATCGGGTCAATGTTCTCGATACTGCAGACAATAATGCAATTGTCGTTGCGGTCGCGCACGACTTCTAATTCGTACTCTTTCCATCCGACTAGCGATTGGTCGATCTGCACCTCAGATACGGGCGAAGTCTCTAGACCTGTCTGAATGAGCTGCCGGAATTCATCAGGGGTCGACGCGTGGCCGCCGCCGGCGCCTCCCAGTGTAAATGATGGGCGGATGATAGCCGGCAAGTTGATGTTTGCCAGTGCTGGTTCGATTTCATCCACGCTCCTAATCTGTATCGAGGGAGCACATTTCAGGCCAATTCGCTCCATGGACTCGAAAAATAGCTGGCGATTTTCTGCTTTGCGGATCGAATCAGGTGCTGCCCCCAGCAATCTGATGTTGTGTTTTTGCAAAAAACCTTCGTCATCGAGTGCAAGCGTCAGGTTTAGCGCAGTTTGTCCGCCCATGGTTGACAGCAGTGCGTCTGGTTTTTCGATTTCGATGACCTGTTTGAGATACGGTAGGCTCAGAGGCTCAATGTAGGTTGCATGAGCCGTATCTAGGTCGGTCATGATGGTAGCGGGATTGGAGTTGATGAGCACGACTCGGTAGCCCTCTGCTACCAGCGCACGGCAGGCCTGAGTACCTGAATAGTCGAATTCGCAGGCTTGACCGATGACGATGGGCCCAGCTCCGATGACTAGGATGCATTGGATACTGCGATCAGCTGGCATGCGCACTCTCTTTAGTTTGAGTGGCGTGCACCCATTGACGGATAAGCACTTCTAACTCTCTAGGTCCAGGGCTGGCTTCAGGGTGGCCTTGAAATCCCACGGCCAGTAGGTCTGGGTGTTTGAAGCCTTGAATGCTGTCGTCGAAAAGCGAGCGATGCGTGATCACGAGTTCAGCAGGTAGCCCTGAATCATCGATGGCAAAGCCGTGGTTTTGGCTGCTGATAAAGACCTTGCCGCTTTTAAGTTCAAGCACAGGGTGATTGGCGCCGTGATGACCAAATTTCATCTTCTGGGTGCGGGCGCCCAGAGCTAGAGCTAGAATCTGGTGCCCTAGGCAAATCCCAAGAATAGGTATGTTCCGTTTCAGTAGGTCGCGTGTATTTTCTATGGCTTCTACGCAAGCAGCGGGGTCGCCAGGGCCATTGGTTAAAACAACGCCGGATGGTTTCCAGTCTGCAATTTCTTGTGGACTGGTATGGTATGGGAAGATGCGAATCTGTGCGCCCTGCCGGTGGAGCAATTGCAGGATATTGCGCTTGCAGCCAAAATCGTATAGGGCGATGCGCAAAGGGATTGAATGGCGATTCGAATCTTGGGCCTCCGAAGCAGGCCAATCAAGAGGTTCTTTCAGGCTCACCATAGGTGCCAGCGCGAGCCCGGACATAGAGCTTGTCTGTCGAGCGATTTCAAGAGCTTTGGCAGTATTGCGTTTGAAGTCGGATTCTGTATCTAACCGGATACCGCTCAGGATGCAGCCGTTCAGTGCCCCGGCCTGACGGATATGAATGGTGAGTTGTCGTGTATCGATGCCCTGAATGCCGACTCGATCGTTGATGCGCAGAAAGTGTTCCATCTCTTGCTCGCTACGCCAGTTACTGCTTTTCTGGCTCAAATGGCGCACAATGACGCCAGCGCAGTGCATGCTGGAATCGAGCGCGCCTTCCATGTCGTCTTGGTTGATGCCGGTATTGCCGATGTGCGGGAAAGTAAAGGTAATGAGCTGAGAGTGATAAGAGGGGTCGGTCAGTATCTCTTGATAGCCGCTCTGGGCTGTGTTGAAGATCACTTCCCCGCTTACAGTGCCAGTAGCACCTAGATTCTTGCCGACAAATCGAGTGCCGTCTGCCAATACCAGTAAGGCGTCTTCGGTCACTGGTTGTTACTCAGAAACAGGTTCAGTTACTCAGTTGCTTAAGATATAAAAAAAATCTGCAGAGCACCGCTACATGTACTTGCAGAATTTCACTGTCAGATCTACACTACACCCAGACAGCTGCAGACCTGATACAGTATTTTAATAGACAGCGGCAGATCCCTCAAATGTATCGGCAAGTAGAACCGTGTTCATGCTGAACAGGATCCCGTTTAGAGTAAATGTAGCAGGCATCTGTAGCTAAAATAATCCTAATAATCAATCAACCGTGATTTTGACTGGACTTATTCACTTGACAGCGTTGGATGTGATCTGGTCAGGACGAGTAGTGTCGGACTGCGGTTGGATACTTGATACAAATACCGATTTACAAGCTTTGGGGTTTGTGCCCCATGTTTGCCGGTGATGATATGATAGCGAAGGCAGGGCAGCTTGCGGTTAGCGGTTTCCGGCCGTCAATAAAGTCTGCTCCAAGCAGCTTGCTACAGATCACAAAGGCAGAAAGCCAGACAGTATGGAGGAGTTAGCTTCGTATGGATGATATTGCTCAGGAAATACTCAATGTCGATTTGAAGGATGAGCTTAAGAAGTCTTATCTGGATTATGCGATGAGCGTCATCGTAGGTCGCGCTCTTCCAGACCTCAGAGATGGCTTAAAGCCTGTGCACAGGCGTATCCTGTATGCCATGCACGAGTTGTCCAACTCGTGGAATCGGCCGTATAAGAAATCGGCCCGCGTAGTGGGAGATGCTATAGGTAAATACCATCCCCACGGCGAAACGGCATTGTACGATGCTTTAGTGCGTATGGCTCAGGATTTTTCTATGCGCTATCCCTTGGTGGATGGTCAGGGAAACTTTGGTTCTGTAGATGGCGATTCGCCTGCCGCCATGCGTTATACCGAAGTGCGTATGGCGCGTATTGCTCACCTGTTGCTTGAGGATCTGGAGCAAGATACAGTCGATATGCAGCCCAACTACGATGGCAATGAAGTGATGCCGGATGTATTACCTGGGTTGCTGCCAAACCTTCTGGTTAATGGCAGTTCAGGAATTGCAGTGGGTATGGCCACAAACATTCCGCCTCACAACCTGACTGAAATTTGCAATGCCTGTCTGGCGTTGATCGATAATCCGCAGCTCAGGATCGATGAGCTGGTTCAATACGTGACAGGGCCTGATTTTCCAACCAGCGGCAGCATCATTGGTCGAAAAGGCATTCAGCAAGCCTATCACACTGGCAGAGGGCAGATTTATATTCGCGCTAGCGCTGAGATCGTAGTAAAAAGCGGCCGTGAATCCATTGTCGTCTCAGAAATTCCTTTCCAGGTTAATAAGAGCCGTATGATCGAGCGCATTGCCGAATTGGTGCGCGACAAAAAGCTCCAAGGGATCTCGGAGATACGCGATGAGTCTGATAAAGACGGTTTTCGGGTTGTAATAGACATCAGGCGCAATGAGAGCGCGGAGATTATTCTGAACAATCTTTGGGCTAACTCGCAGCTAGAAATCAGTTTCGGCATCAACATGGTAGCTCTGGATCAGGGTCGACCGCGTCTATTAAACCTGAAGCAGTTACTGGTTGGATATCTGGGACACAGGCGTACGGTTGTTATTCGCAGAACACGCTTTCAACTGGCTAAAGCGAGGCTCAGAGGGCATGTTCTGGAAGGGTTAGCGATTGCTCTGGCGAATATAGATCGTATTATCAGGACCATTCGTGAGTCACGCGACCAGAAAGAAGCCACAGTAAGACTGCTCGAGATTGATTGGCAGGTCAATGAAGTTGCGGGCATGCTCGAACGCGCAGGTGCTACAGCTTGTAGACCGGATGGCATGATTGAAAACTATGGTGTAGAGCGCCCTGAGGATATGGATCCCCATGCGCCGCACCCCATACGCCCAGACTCTATCTACAAGCTATCCAGCAGGCAGGCAAAAGCAATACTGGATTTGCGCCTGCATCGCTTGACGGGGTTGGAACAGGAAGACCTGCTCCGGGAATATGCAGACATTCTGGATTTGATCGGTAGGCTTGAAGGGATTTTGCGCAATCCCGAGAAGCTGAGGAATGTGATTCGAGACGAAATCATCCAGATGCGCGATCAATTTGGTGATGAACGCCGTACCATGATATTGGACAGCGAGCGGAACCTGAATAATGAAGATTTGATTAAGTCCGAAGATCGGATCATGACTCTTTCGCGAGTGGGCTATGTGAAAGCCCAGCCGGTCTCTGATTACCGCACGCAACACCGGGGCGGAGTCGGCAAAGCAGCAGCTTCGCTCAAAGAAGATGATGTGATCGATCATATGCTGGTGGCCAATACCCACAGCCCGATTCTCTTCTTCACCAATCTGGGCAAAGTCTATCGCCTCAAACTCTATGAGCTGCCCTGTGTGGACCGTAATGCGCGTGGTCGACCTATTGTCAATATCCTGCCGCTTCAGGAAGGCGAAAAAATAGCCAGTGTCCTAGCGCTGGATATGGCTGTAGCAGACAGCCACGTATTCATGGCTACGGCTTCTGGCGTGGTCAAAAAGACGCCAATGACTGATTTTGAACTGATCCGAAAAACCGGTAAGGTGGCGCTCTTTGTGGCTGATGGAGATGAATTGATCGGCACGGCTCTTTCGGGTGCTGGTGGAACCATTCTTTTGGCAACAAACTCCGGTCAGTTGATCCATTTCAATGAGCAGGAAGTGCGTTCAATGGGTCGGACAGCTCGAGGTGTTCGCGGTATGCGTCTGAAAGAGGACGAGAGAGTCATTGCTCTGATCGTCCCAGGCGAAGGAGATCAGCTGGCGTTTGTTAGCGAGAAAGGTTATGGCAAACTGGTTCGGTTGAAGCACTTTAGGGAACAAGGCCGAGGCGGTAGGGGCACCATCGGCATGAAACTCACACAAGCCACCGGCTCCATCGTTGCTGTCCGTAAATTATCCGGAGATGAAGACTTGGCTTTGATCACTGATAAAGGGGTTTTGGTGCGAATTCCAGCTGCTGAAATTCGCAACCTAGGGCGTATGGCGCGAGGTGTGCGTCTAGCCCGTCAAGACCGCAAAGCGATGGCAATCGTTGACGCAGTCATTATTGATCCTGAAACTAAACGACCCCCAGGCTTGGCGGCAAGTCCTGAATCTTCCTGAGTTCTGCAAATATGAAAAGGGTATACAACTTCTCCCCCGGACCGTCCATGTTGCCTGCTGAGGTACTGGAACAGGTCAAGAAAGACCTGCCTGTCTGGAATGGGCTTGGCTATAGCGCTATGGAAATAAGCCACCGAAGCGCAGAATTTAGCGCGCTCTTGGATCAGATCGAATCAGATCTGCGTTCTTTGATGCGTATTCCCGATGACTATTCAGTGTTGCTGGTGCAGGGCGGAGCTACGCTACAATTTTCTTTGTTGCCGATGAATCTACTGCACGGGCGCGAAACGGCAGATTATCTCACTACAGGCTCTTGGAGCAGCAAAGCATTTAAAGAAGCGCGAAAGGCAAACAGCAACGTGCATGAAGCGGCAACAGGCGCTCAACATAACTTTATGTCGCTACCCGAGCGGGATGAGTGGCAGTTGTCTCCAGAAGCGGTGTTCTTGCATTATGTGCACAACGAAACAATAGCCGGTTTGATGTTTCCTAGCATTCCGGATGTAGATGTTCCGGTGATCAGCGATTTGTCATCCTGTATTTTGTCTCTGGACATGGATGTTAGCCGCATGGGGGCCTTCTACGCTGGGGTACAAAAGAATATGGGGCCCGCCGGTCTGGCGGTTCTTGTCATGGCGCCGGAACTGCTGGAGCGATGCCGAGACAATTTGCCTGATATGTTGTCGTATCGGGCCTATGCACGCAACCGTTCCATCCTCAATACGCCTCCTACCTTTACGTGCTATGTGCTCGGCTTGGTGCTCAGGTGGGTCAGTGAGAGAGGAGGCGTTAAGGTCATGCACCGTAACACAGTGGCCAAATCTGATTTGCTGTATGGCTTGATTGACCAGAGCGAACTCTACGCCAATCCGATTCAGAAATCTGCACGCTCAATCACAAATATTGCTTTTACCTTGGCAGATCCCGCTCTGGATGAGAAATTCTTGCAGCAAGCTGAGCGCAGAAGTCTGGTTAGTCTGAAAGGTCATCGGTCGGTGGGCGGCATGAGGGCTAGCCTGTATAACGGCATGCCGATGGAAGGTGTTCAAGCCTTGCATGACTTTATGCTGGAATTTGAGCGCGATTGGCAGAAAGGGCGCTGATCCCAATTTTCAGACTCAGAGGCCATTCAAAGTACAAGATGCAGGACGAAACTTATCTAAAACTGAGTCAGCTGCGGTCGTATATCGATGGTTTGGATGATCAGATTGTCAGGTTGTTGGTTTGGCGATTAGCGGCAGTCAAGCAGGTTGGGCACCTTAAAGAACAAACGCAGGTAGGCGAAGACCGCATTCAGTTTTATCAACCTGCCCGAGAACAGGCTATTTACAACCGTCTGTCGCATGCAGCTGAACGGCTGACACTGTCTGAATTGCTTGTCGAGGACCCCTCACAACTTGCATTCGATGTGGAGCGCGAATTGAACGCATTCCTGCAAGCTCATGAAGCCAAAGATCAGCTGCAAGGCCCTTTATTAACCAGAGAGGGCATTGAGCAAATCTATCAGGAAATTATCTCGTACTCCATCAGCCAAGAGCAACGCCAGACCATGGCTTATTTGGGTCCGGCTGGAACGTTCTCGCATCAGGCTGCTATGCAAATGTTTGGGAGCAGTGCCCGTGCTTTGGCCTGTAACACTATCGGTCAGGTAGTCCATGCTGTAGAGGATGGCGATACCATGTACGGCGTGATCCCTTTTGAGAATACCGTGTCGGGTATTGTAGGAATCAGTTTTGATATGCTGGTTCAAGCGACCGGTTTGCACATTGTGCGCGAAACACGGGTTTCAGTACAACACTGTTTGGCCGGTCGTGCAGATCTGGACTGGACTCAGATAGACTGGCGTTCGGTCAGCCGCATATACAGCCACCCGCAATCCTTTATGCAGTGCCAGCACTGGCTGGATAAATATGTGCCTCATGCGCATTGCGAGCCGGTAGATAGCAATGCCCGTGCGGCCGAATTAATCGCTAGTGAAGAAGATACGGACGCGCTGCAACTCTGTATTGCGCCAGTTCCGGCAGCGAAACAATACGGTTTGCATATCCTGCTGTCATCCATTCAGGATGTTCGGAATAACCAGACACGTTTTATTTGTCTTGGGCAACATGAAGTGCCGCCGCTAGGCAGTATGGCTCTTGAATTGTATCGAACGGCATTGCTGGTGTCGGCCCCTGATCGGCCAGGCGCTCTGGGGAAAATCTTACAGATTTTTCAGGACAACCGTATTAATCTCACGGCTCTGCACTCCCGTCCCAATACATCCAATACATCTAGGCAGTGGTCTTTCTATCTGGAAGCCGAAGGACATAAGAGTCAGCCGCATTGGCAGCAGGCACTTGAGCAACTGGAGGAGCAATGTTTTCTGACTCGGATCTTTGGCTCATACCCTCCCGATGATTCATCCCCTCCTGAAGGCGCAAAATGAAAGCTTTGAGATCGGAGGTCAAGCCCGCTGAGCTGCTGGCCAGAATTGTCAGGCCACCTGTCTTGGATTTGCCCAGATATGAAGGTCCTGCAGTGGGCGGTGATCAGGCTATTGGATTGATCAGACTTGCCAGCAATGAAAACCCTTTGGGAGCCGGCCGAAAGGCGCAGCAGGCAGTGACAGAAGTTCTGGGTGAGCTGGGGCGCTATCCAAATGGTGATGGTACCGCTTTGCGTGAAGCGATTGCAGCTAGACAGGGGGTTGAAATTGATCAGGTGATGATCGGCACAGGTTCTAATGAAATTCTGGAACTGGTTGCTGAACTGTGCCTCTCCCCTGGGTATAGCGCCGTCTATTCTGAGTACAGCTTTGCTATTTACCCGCTCGTTGTCAAGGCTAAGGGTGCGGAAGGGATAGCAGCTCCGGCTTTAAATTACGCACACGATAGCGAAGCCCTGCTTGACTCTGTTACAGCCAATACGCGCGTGGTATTTATCGCCAACCCCAACAATCCAACTGCGACCTGCTTGGGCGGTGATGCGATTCGTCGGCTACTAGTACAGTTGCCGGAAGAGTTGGTGGTGGTATTGGATCAGGCTTATGCGGAATACGTGCTTGCAGAAGATTACGAAAGTTGGAGTCAGTTGCAAGATCTGCATCCAGGGCTTTTGGTGACTGGTTCATTTTCAAAAATGCACGGTCTGGCAGCACTCAGGATAGGGTACGGCATAGGTTCGCGCGAACTCATTGGTTTAATGGAAAGGTTGCGCCAGCCCTTTAATACCAATATGCTTGCACAGGTGGCCGCTGAAGCCGCCCTTTCAGATCCAGAGCATCTTCAAAACAGTCTAGCCGTCAACCAAACAGGCCGGAAATATCTGCTTCAGCATTTGCAACAAATGGAACATCCGGGAGTAGAGATTCTGGGCGTTGAAGCAAATTTCTTGACGTTTCGTACCCACCAGCCAGCGGATCCATTGTGCGCCAAACTCTTGGAGCGTGGAGTGTTAGTACGATCTCTCAGATCCTATCAAATGCCCTATCATGTCCGTGTTACGATCGGGTTGGCTGAAGAAAATGCCGCTTTCATCTCAGCATTGCATCACGCACTGATGGAATAGGTGGGTTCATTGCGCACAATAGCGATTATTGGATTAGGTTTGATTGGGGGCTCGATAGCGCGCCAACTGCACCATATTGGCAATTTTTCGATTGCTGGATACAGCCACAGCCGGATAGATGGGCAGGCGGCCTTGGATGCAGGTGTTATCGACTATCTGGCAGACAGCCTGTCCGATGCGGTTCGAGATGCTGATCTGGCAGTTATTGCCGTGTCTCCCGAGGCTATTCCTGTTATTGCTGAGCAGATAGGGCAGTTGAATGCGCATATTCTGATTACAGATACTGGCAGTACCAAGTTGCCACTGGTCCGCGCCATGGACTCCATGCCTCAAGAGCTAGCCAGCCGGTTCATTCCGGCACACCCGGTGGCTGGCAATCAGTTTTCAGGTTTTGTGGGCTCGGATAAAAACCTGTTTGTAGATAAGACCATTGTGCTGACTCCAGCACAGGCAAATGAAGAACAAGGCATCAAGCGTGTCGAGGGCTTCTGGCGTCTCTTTACGCCCAAAGTTGTGCGCATCGAAGCAGCACTGCACGATGTTATTTTTGCGTATTCGAGCCATTTGCCGCATATGGTTGCATGGGCATTGACATTGGCCGTGAGCAGTAACGAGAAAGCGGCTCTTATCTTTGAATACAGCGCTGGTGGCCTGAAAGACTTTACGCGCATTGCCGCATCCGATCCAGAGTTGTGGGCGGAGATCGCGCTTTCCAACCGCAACAATATCATTGAGGCCATGGATGCTTTTATGGGCCAATTCCAGCAGCTGCGCAGTTGTATTGACAAGTGCGATCAAACGGCGCTCTTGCATTTTCTGGAAGGCGGTCGAACCGCCCATATTGGTGCTCAAGAGGCTGTAGCATGGAGGCGTAGCAAATGAATGCCGCAGCGACTGGCCCCTTCGATCTTTTAGTGCATGCATCAACTGATCAGGTGCTGACAGGCCATGTGCAGGTTCCGCCTGATAAATCGATCAGCCATCGGGTACTGATGCTTGCAGCAATTGCCGAGGGCCGCTCCTGCTTGCGTAATGTGCTGGCCAGCGAAGATGTGCATGCAACACTCTCTGCTCTTAGGGCGATGGGCGTGAATATCCAAATCGTGCGCGAACAACCCCGCCAGGGAGCCTTTGACCTTGAAGTAGAAGGGGTGGGGCATCGCGGGTTGCAATCTCCGTCTGATCCACTCGATATGGGCAATTCGGGTACTTCAATGCGCCTGTTGGCCGGTCTGCTGTGCGGTCAGGGAGTGGAAGCCGAATTGGTAGGAGATGCATCGCTGATGCGTCGCCCGATGCACCGTATCGTCAAACCTCTGCAGGAGATGGGGGCGCAGATTAGCTGTGCGCCAGATGGTTGTCCACCTGTTCGTATCCAGGCGACCAAGGCCCTCAAAGGGTTGCATTACCAACTGCCGATTGCCAGTGCACAGATCAAATCGGCTATCTTGCTGGCTGGTTTGGGCGCTGAATCAGAGGTTGCCGTTGAGGAAGCTGCCGGCGGTTCCAGCCGAAATCACACCGAATTGCTTTTGAGGGCGCAAAACCAACTGAGATTTTCTGGCTCAGATCAGAATATCGTCTGTGTCAAAGGTGGATCGGTGATTAAGCCGCTAGACCTAGATGTACCAGCCGATCCGTCTTCTGCTGCTTTCCCCATGCTCGCAGCGGCGTTACGGCCGGGATCGGAACTGGTGTTGTCAGCCGTGGGTGTCAATGCTACGCGTATGGGTTTTTTCAATGCCATGAGCCGTATGGGAGCCCAATTAAATTTAAAAAACCGGTTTACCAATGACTACGGTGAACCAGTCGCAGATATTGTTGTTAGAGGCAGCTCACTATCTGGCGGCACTGTGGAAGCCGGCGAGATCCCGTCTTTGATTGATGAAATCCCCGCTTTGGCAGTGGCAGGCTACTACTCTACAGGAGGCTTCCGCCTTACGGGAGCTGGCGAATTGCGGCACAAAGAAAGCGATCGGCTGGCCGCCATTTTGACGGTCATGGAGTCTCTGGGTGATCGGCGCAGACAGATTCAGAGTCTCAGTGCAGAAGAGGGTTTTATGTTCCCCGAAATTCGCGAACGCTTCAAACTAGGCGGCGGTATCATTGACAGCCGCAATGATCATCGTATTGCCATGGCATTTGCTGTGGCTTTTCCGTTAGAAAATGACCTCACGATTCGCCGTGCAGAATGCATAGAGACGTCTTTCCCTGATTTTGCAGCCAATATGAGCGCACTCGGCTTAAATATGGTGCAGGTTGATAGCGTATGACGACTCAAAAAGAGCCGTTGGTTGACGTCCCTGTTCTCGCTATAGATGGACCGGCTGCTGCTGGCAAAGGGACGCTCAGTCGTATGTTGGCCTATCAATTGGGTTGGCATTTGTTAGACAGCGGAGCGATTTACCGCAGTCTGGCTCTTCTCGGACAGCAGAACAACTTGTCGGAACAAGATTGGCGTGCTCATCTGGATCTATGTGTTGCACTGATCGACCAGCATAAGCCCGTATTCCATATTGGTGCAGATCAAGTGCGTATTGAGATGTGCGGCACAGATCGAACAGCGGAAATACGCTCTGAAGCGATGGGACGGAAAGCGGCATATTTAGCGCAGCATATGGCTGTTCGTGATCAACTGTTGCAGATACAACGCAGTTATAGAATTGCCCCGGGTCTGATTGCAGATGGACGCGATATGGCAACCCGTGTATTTAAAGATGCGCAGATGGCGGTCTATGTAACGGCTAGTGTAGAAGTTCGGGCCCAGCGGCGCTTAGCAGAGTTGCAGCCTCATGCAGGCTCTGATAAACTCCATGACTTGGTTGAGGCGTTGCGCAAGCGTGATCATCTGGATACTGCCCGCGCCGCTTCACCCCTTAGACAGGCGGTGGGGGCGCGTGTGCTGGACACCACTGATTTGACCCCCGATCAAGCTTGTGCCTGTGTCATGGACTGGATCGGCTGACTGAGAGATTAACCGGAAAGTGAACTGGAAGATAGTTGCCAGTTTGAATACTGGATCGGCTGACTGGATAAAATGAGGATAATAATAGGGCGCAGAATCTGTAGACGAAAAAGGCTCGCAGGCTTGGAAAGCACGGTAACCGAAGCTATCGAAGTATGCAGAGAGTCGTGCGGTTGTGATATAGTCAGTAGCTTTGGTAGGCAAGCTGACTGTAAGCCGAGTCTGATTCAGGTCATGCGCATCTTTTCAACCCATATCCGCTAAGAGAACCATTGATGATAGAAACCCTAGAGACCGCCCCGCAATCTGAACCACTTCCCCATGTAGAGCCAGCAGTGGATCTCGACAGTATAGAAGTTAATGATTTGGATGCGTTACTGGAAGCGAATTTAGGTGCTCTGAAATTTAAGTCAGGTTCTCTTATTTCAGGCATAGTCACTGAAATTGGCGATGAAGACGTTTGTGTCTACGTGGGCTTGAAGTCCGAAGGGCGGATTGCTAAGAACGAATTCTTCAATGAACAGGGCGAGTTGAACGTTCAGGAAGGGGATGAAGTCGAGGTAGCTCTGGAGTTGGTGGAAGACGGTCGTGGGTCGCCAGTTCTGTCGCGTGAAAACGCTCGTATTTTGAGTGTGTGGGCCGAATTGACGCATGCATACGACACCAAAACATCCGTCACTGGCTACATTCGAGGCAAGGTCAAAGGCGGCTTTAGTGTCGAGATCGGGACAGTGCGTGCTTTTATGCCAGGATCGCTACTAGATATCCAGAATCTGCACGATATCACCCATCTAGAGAATCAACCGTTAGAGATGCGCATCATCAAGCTGGATCGTGAGCGCAACAATGTGGTCGTTTCCAGACGTGCCGTTCTGTTGGAAGAATTGCACAAGAATAAGGACAGCTTGCTGGCACAATTAGCCAAAGATCAGGTGCATGAAGGCATGGTCAAAAACCTGACTCCTTATGGTGCCTTTGTCGATCTAGGTGGTGTAGATGGACTGCTGCACAACACAGATATTTCGTGGCAGCGGATCAGAGACCCGAGCGAAGTGCTCTCTATCGGAGACAAGATACAGGTCAAGGTGTTGGACTTTGATCCAGAGAAGTTGCGTATCTCGCTGGGGCTGAAACAACTGACAACAGACCCTTGGGACATGATTGGCTCCTCGTACCCGCTTCAAACCAAGCATCAGGGTAAAGTAACAGGCGTACGTGAATACGGTTGCTTTGTATCATTGGGCGAAGGCATTGAGGGTTTGGTGCATGCTTCAGAGATCGACTGGAGCAACCAACATATCATCCCGGCTGAGCGGTTCTCAGTGGGAGATGAAGTTGAGGTCATGGTGCTAGAGGTCGATTATTCCCGACGCCGCATTTCGCTTGGTATGAAACAGTGCATCGTCAATCCTTGGGACACATTCAAAGAGAAATTCCCACCAGGGTCAAAAGTAGATGGCGTAGTTTGCGACTTGACGGATTTCGGTATCTTTATTGATCTGGAGGGTGGGGTGACTGGCCTCGTTCATCTGTCTGAAATCTCCTGGAATCAGGATGGCAAGCAGGCTATGAGCGAATTTAGCAAAGACCAGAAACTCGAGACCCGCGTGCTGTCGGTTGATACCAACCGCCAGCGTATTTCGTTGGGCATCAAGCAATTGGAAGTCAACCCGTTGGATCCCTTTGTGGCACAGCATAGCAAGGGCGATCTGATCGAAGTAGAGGTGACCGAGGTGGATGCGGATCAGGTTACCGTCTGTTTAAGCGAGCAATTGTATTCGACCATGCGCAAGAACAATGTCACTACAGAGGCTGCAGTCAGTGATTTGAGAGACGTCGTGAAACAGGGCAGCAAGATTCAGGTACGGATACAGGATATTGATTTCAGCAAGGGGCGCGTCAAGGTTTCAGCAGTTGCCGCTGAAAAAGCAGATCACCGTATAGCTATGAAAGAACACAGCCAGCAGATGCAGCGAGAAAATAAAATTACCTTGGGTGATGCTCTTGATGCTGGTGATAAATCCAATTGATTAACGAGATGATATAAACCATGAATCAGTCGGATATCGTCAAGAAACTGTCAGAAGAGCTATCCGATAGCACTTACAAGGAAGTGCATGATTTATTGCGCTCGGTAGTAGATTACATGGAAAACGCCTTGGTAGAAGGCGGGCGTTTTGAGATACGCGGCTTCGGCGTATTGAAAGCACGCGGCAATAACCCTAGACGCAGCCGAAACCCTAGAAGTGGTAAGGAAATATGGATTGAAAGCCGCAGATATGGGCATTTCAAGCCAAGTCGTAAGCTGTTGCAGCAACTTGATACTTCGAATTCAGACTCAAATCCAGATTCGGATCTGGAATAAATCAGCCCGAATGGCTGGTCTGGGTCGCTAGCAATTTTCGAGTGCTTAGCAGGATCATCATAAAGGCGCAACCCATGGCCAGAGCAGCCAGCACAAACGCCGCGCCTGGGTAATAGACCCCACCGGTATCCGCTGAGAAATAATGGAATATCTGAGTTGCGGTAATAGGTGTGAAAACTGCCGTGAGCCCCATGATGCTTGATATGGCTCCCTGTAGCTCGCCCTGTGCATTCGCGGGCACTTGTCGGGACATCAGTGTGCGTATGGAAGGCATGACCAGCCCCATAGCCGACCAAGGTATTAGCCACGCATAGAACTGCCAAGTATTTTGAGCGCTTGATAGGCCGGAAAAGCCTATAGACGCAAGTATCATGCCTATTTTTGCTGTTTTAATTTCTCCGATTTTAACAATCAGATAAGGCGATAGAATGGCCATAACAAAGATATTCAGCAGGCCTACCGCAGCTAATGAATAACCGATTTCGCCAGAGGACCATTGCAGCTGGAGGATTGTGAAGTAGCTCCAAGTGGCAGGCAGCGTGTCGTGGGCAATTTGAAAGAATAGAACGGCGAATAGCAAGGTTAGCACCGCAGGATAGGTTGCAACAGCACGCAATGAAGCGATGGTATTGGCTCGGCGCCAAGAAAAAGCTCTGCGATTTTTATCAGACAGTGTTTCAGGTAATACCAGATAGCCGTACAGAGCATTGGCAAGTGATAGGGCAGCAGCGCAAAAGAAAGGGAGCCTGATACTGTACTCGCCGAGGATTCCGCCCACGGCTGGGCCTAGTATGAAGCCAAATCCCCAAGCAGCCCCCAGATAGCTGAAAAACTTGCCTCTTTGTGCGCCCGAACTGATATCTGCTACGTAGGCATTGGCTACTCCATAGGTCGAAGACAGCATGCCAGCGATCAGCCGGCCGGCAAAGAGCCAGATAATTGAAGGCGCCAAGCCCGTGAGAATATAGTCCACCCCCAAAGCGGCCAAGGAGATCAACAACACCGGTCGCCTTCCATAGGCATCCGATAGATTTCCCAGCACCGGCGCGCAGAAAAATTGGGCAGCTGCAAACAAAGTCATCAGCAACCCACCCCAGATGATGGCGTGGGAAAGACCTTGCCTGCCAGTCAGTTCATTCATCAATTCTGGGATGATGGGAACTATTAGCCCAAGCCCCAAACTGTCCAAGCTGACAGTAATCATCAAAAAAATGAGCGCTTTGCGATTAGATTTCGGCATTCAGCGCCTTTGTTCGTCTAGAGGGAGAGATGTGAATTAGCCTAGTCTAGCATAGTCGCTGCAAGTCTATGAAAGGTTTGAAACGCTTTTCTAGAAATGGATTGTGCTGGAAAAGCGCACATTGAATGGGGCGCCGGTCGAGATGTTGTTGTTGTTGTGTGCGTCAGGGAAGTAGCTGGCATCGAGCAGGTTTTCTAGGTTGAGCTGCAGCTTAATCGATGCATTCAAGTGATAGAAAAATGCTGCGTCTACACGGGTAAAGCTCGGGATCTGTACACTGTTGTCTTCGAGCGCAAAAAAACTGTCTTGATGCGTCATGCCCAGACTTAGTTCGAGATTGTTGCTGATTCGATAGCTGCTCCAGACCGACAACATGTTTTCAGGAGTCTGGCGGGCCCTATTGCCGTTATCTCCGCTGCCATCGATGCGCACGATTCTGGCATCGAGATAGGTGTAACCTGTTCTCAGAGACCAGCGGTCGTTGAGTTGGCCGGCTAGTTGTGCTTCGAAGCCGGTTGTTTGGGATCCTTCGACCAAGAGCGTTTGTGCTGCATCCTCCGGATCAACAGAAGTGAAACTTTTGCGTCTTAGATCAAACAAAGCGGTGGTAAGGGTCAGGTCAGGGCGGATATCCCATTTCAGCCCCAGCTCCAGATTATCAAATACTTGCGGTTTGGTACTTTGTGTATCCAGATTCAGAGTCAGAAATTGGTCGCCGGATTGCGGCAAAAATGTTTCGCTGGCACTGATATAGATTGCGATACTGTCTTGCGGCTTATAGATGGTGCCTATGCGCGGGGTTATTTTTTGATCCAAACGGCCAAAGACAGCAGCGTTGTGAATGTCGCTGACATCAATATTAAATGCGTCGTAGCGTAGTCCCAGAACGAGTTTGAAGAATTTAGAGAGATCCAGTTGGTCTTGCGCATAGAGTGACTGGAACAGCACTTCCGATCGGCGGTTGCGTACTGGGTTGGTAAATGAGAAGGACGGAATATTGAGTGGGTCAAAGAAAGGAATAGCCATCTTATCACCGTCATTTGCCTCAAATACGTTATCGTGTCGGGCGTTTTGTGTGTCCTGCGAGCCGAATTCCGCACCAATCAGTAAGGTGTGGGTGACGGCGCCAGTGTTCGCTTCGCCCACGAGATTGGCTTGCACAATAAGATTCTGTCGCTGGGTGGTATCGCGGTATCCGTCTAGTTGCACGTTGTCAAAGATACCACTGACTAGAGTAACTGCGTTGCTGGGGTAGAGATTCTGATACAGCTTTTCATAGTCTGCGAACTGGGCACTAATAGTGCCACGCAAGCTCTCGGAAAAATCGTGTGCAAAACGGGCTCTCAGAAAGTGCGCTTGTAGTGTTGTGCGGTTGGCGTTGGGCGACCCGAAAAAAGTGTTGTCAAATCCCTCTAGTGGTGCATTGACTGCGCCGTCCAGATTCTGCGATGGAACCCCGCGGTCTACCACACGGTCATCATCCACATATTCATAAGAGAATATGCCAGTGGAGGCAGGCGTGAACTCCACTTGCACAGTGGGATTAATGGCAAAGCTGTTGCCATTATAAAAATCTCTGTGGTTTGCGTGGGCGTGGTAATAGGTATTAATCCGGAAAGCGGTTTTATCTGTGACTGTAATGTTGTTATCGCTGGAGATAGAGTGAACTCCGAAAGTATCGGTACCCAGCTGAACTTTGTTGAAGGGTTCGGCAGTGTCCGGTTTTTTCGTCACGCGGTTGATCACGCCTCCTCCTCCGCCTCGGCCAAACAGTAAAGCATTAGGGCCGCGCAGTATTTCAATCTGCTGCACGTTATACAGGGGTCGATAGTATTGCGTATCATCTCGGAGGCCATCCAGAAAGAAATCTGCAGTGGTTTGTATACCCCGAATAATGATGGCATCTCTGTGCCCCTCACCTTGGCTGCTAGAAAGGCCTGGCGTGTAGCGTAAAACAGCGCCGAAATTCCTGAATGCTTGATTCTCGATTTGCGTACTCGTCAAGATGGAAACACTTTGGGGTACTTCGAGTATGGGCGTCAGTGTCTTAACAGCATTTAGGTGGTCGATGGAGAGGTACTTCCCTTGCACGACTATTTCTTCGATTTCTTCCTGTTCGATGCCTTCGTTGGCCGTCGCCGTTGCTGTGAGCACGACCGTTAGTATCAATAGTGCCCATTCATTGATACTGTGGCGTGCAGGATGTTGAAATAAAGGGGTGGACATGTGGAGGAGGCAGGTACGAAAGGAGGTATCATGCTCCTGCATTATAATGTTAAATGATAATAGTTATTATTTGCATCAAGCTAGCAAAACTCCGATATACCATTGTTTATGGAGATTGAGGCTGCTGCTCTGGTGTGTTGTATTAGCCTGTAGCCCGGATCTCCGCCTATACAATAGGGGAGTTCGGGCATTTGTATAGTAGGAGATGTAGCGTATGAATATATGGGGTTATATACAGAGGAATTGGGTCTCTGTATTGCTGATGGCCAGTGTAGCGGGGGTCATCTGTACCGGTATGATTGGTTTTTCAACGCCGTACAGTGAATTGAACATGGGGATTCATGTAGTTTTTGCGCTTCTTTTTCTGATAGCCCTGGGGTTACACTTGCGGTTTAATTTCGGCAGTCTGAAAGGATATCTGATGCGTAAGCCGCTGCCGATGTTCTCTTTGGTTCTGGGTGTTGTTGTGGTTGCTTGCCTCAGCGTACTACTGCAACTGCCGCCTTTGTATGCTTTTGTTGAGTTGGGTCAGACGCTGCGCAGTCAGGCCGAGGTGGCGACGGATGAGATGCAGATTATCAAAACGGAACCAAGTATTGGCGGCAACGTGCTTCAAGGTCGGCAGCTGGAGCTGCTGTTTTTTCCGGGTGAGGGTTATGTTTCCGAGCCGATAAAGGTTTTTCCCGGCTTGAGTTTTCGCACGGTGCCTCAGATTGCCGTTTGGCTGGAAGACCAGCAAGGGAATTATCTGACCACCCTGTACGCTACAGGTAAAGCGTCGAATGCCGGCTGGCAGACCCTCTCTTTTAGCTCAGAAGAAATTGCCCGCCCCGAGGCGTTGCCACGCTGGGCGCATCAACGCAATGTTATGAATGCTAGTGGCATGCTGATGCCTACAGCTACCCAGCCATTACTGGATGCTATTACGGCGGCAACACCCCTCAGTTCGCATTTGATTGTTAGCAGGTTGCCTGCCAATTATTCTTCTGTGCGGGTCATGCTCGAGATCAATCGAAGTTTCGATTTTAATGAGTACTGGCACCCGGATGCATTTCCAGATGACGAGGTATATAGCGGTCCGGGGAATTCTGGTCAGCCCGCCTTGGTGTATCAGGCGGTTCTGGATTTGACCGATGCAGTACCAGGTACAGCAGGAGTCAGTCAGCAATATGTGCCCTTCGAGCTGATTGGCCACTCCCATCGTTCTGGTAAAAATGGCGAAATCTATACCGATTTATCGGGTTTCACCACTGCGCGCAAGATGTTGGACTGGGCGTTGATTAAAGTGCTGCCAATTCATCAGCAACGGTAATATTTGTATCTATAGAGACGCCTGTTGGTATAAACTATTACACGCTTCAGAGATTGACCTGTTGCCTGTTTCAAGCTAGACTATTGTAGGAGTTGGCATAGACCTTGATGTCTTTGCCAATATCGATCAGGTCTGCGCCTGAAAAGGGTGTGCTAAAGCAAGCTTC
>JBPCXB010000112.1:0-1409 GCA_051008935.1 Gammaproteobacteria bacterium
ACCAGTCAGATTAGCTGGCAGAAGGCGATGAGATGGGTATTAAATGAAGCAGCAGGCAGCGGTAAAGCGCATTGTTTTGAGTCTGCCTTGACGGCGCCCCACATCTTGAAAGATACGGTACCTCTGACTATTTCTTGGGTGGGTGTGCAAAACTGGGTGAATGAATGCATAGACACGATAAGAGGGGATCAGCATCTGTGGCATAACCGCATCGGAGGGCCAGCTTGGCAGGGTCTTGAACCGAGGTTTTATGTGCCTGTGCGTGTCATGTCGCTGCCGAATCCGCCAGGGCCTTTTCAACCTGCTACTGGAGATGCCAGTGGCTTTATGCAGTACGATGGCGGCCGTGTGTATTCAGATGGTGGTTGGTTGCACCTCAACACAGATAGCCTCGAAGAGTTGCGCGCTGGTGATGCGTTTGATGTCGCAAACTTTGATGCGCTGTATCCTGTGCAGGCACCTCCTACTTACCCGACGACTGCTACTCTCGGGCACCCGTTTAATCTATTTAAGACGGAGTTAGGGAATTATATTGCAGACCGGCTTTTTATTGATTTTTTGGCGGTAGATTTGGCGTTGCGCACATCTATACATGCAGATGCAGATGGCGTCCTCGATCGAACTGCACTCAATGCGCTAAGTCAACGGGATCTTGAGCAGCTGATCTTTGATAATGGCTATAGCCTCTTCTCAAATGCCGTCAAACTAGGCGATACCGAGCGGTTACCTTTTGGAGACTATATGGCTGGCTTGCAAGGGGTAAAGTCTCAGTATCTCCCCTATTTGGCTGCGATTGACAGCGAGCAGCTTGCCTATGCGCAATTTGCGCGCGCTTTGTGGCAAGAGCGTATCTACCGGCGTTATACCCAGCGCCACTATAACCTTTTTGCGTTAAATGCTCTTTTTGATAGTCGGTTAGGAGGGCTCTCTTTTGATTCTATTGTCCAGAATATTGATTTGGGTACCACTCGGGATCTGGAGTTTTATTCGTTTCCTTGGCTAATGACTAATCTGTATGGGCATTTAATAGCCCCGGATCTTCTGACAAATTCGGAGCATAGCGCCCAAACAGTGACTGTTTCTCGGGCTGGGAGTCCTCCTAATATGTGGCATAGATTATGCCCCCGAGCGGGTTCCATTGTAGAGAGATACTGGTTGAGTTGCCGGAATATTATTACGGATATTGATCCCAATGCTGATGTCATGCAGCACTTCGTAGCCCCTGATTCGACGGATGCAGTAGTGCTAGCCGCCCAGAGCATGGATGATTTGCACCAGAGCAATGAGCTTTCTGGCACTCATTTTGATATCAATAGCTGGCTGCACCCAGATAGGTGGGCGCTGTTCGGCGAGCATCTGTACACCAATCGTCTGTCGGATGACCCGACTCGTTTCACCGACTTTAATAC
>JBPCXB010000113.1:0-2899 GCA_051008935.1 Gammaproteobacteria bacterium
TCGGCCAGATTGGTTTCAAAAGGTAGTGTTGACATGTCTTGATCCTCTCCTCTTTCTTTTTACTAACGGCTGACCGAACTTGTTTCGCAGTATCGGTCAGCGTTTTATTCTAGATAGCTTTGAGCACAAACTTCTGCTGCACCACCATGCACCCCAGCACCTTAAACACAATCCCCTCTACAATTCCACGCGTCTTGAGCTTGACTCAAGACGCCTTTAGAGAAAGAGTACCAGTCGCCTGGCTTTTTTTATTACTAAAGGTTGACTGGATTCTGCGACTTCGTTTCACTTCGCGCAGAATGACGCTGGGTGTTGTCCTACACAGCTTGGCGCACAAACCCATCTACACTACCACGCGTCTTGAGCTTGACTCAAGACACCTTTAGAGAAAGAGTAAAAATAAAAAGTTGTGAGATTTTTCACAGGCTCCTGCACAAGAACCTCGCTAAAATGAGTCCATATGACTGGATGCGGCAGACAGGTCTAATAACCGGCTATGCGTCTGCCATAAGTAAAACCTATGGCTGAAGAAAGCGATCTTAAAACAGCTGAACTGCAAGCACAAGCTCAAGGCATCGATTCTCTTGCAGTAGCTAACTTTTTTATCGGCTTAGAACCGGGTGTCAGCCATCTGAAACTGCAAAAGTTGACTTACTGTGCGTATGGCTGGTACTTCATTGATTTTCCGGATACCAACCATCCTTTGGTCAATGAGCCGGTCCGCGCCTGGAAATTTGGCCCAGTATTCCACAACCTGTACCGTAGCTTGAGAGACAAAGAGTTTGTGCAGGAATCACCCTTCTATTACCGCCCAGTGCCTAGCTCAAAAAGTGTAGAGATGGGTGAGCCCAGTGTACCGCTACTGAATGCAGACAATCCAATAATCCTCCCCTTCCTCACAGAAATGTCTGAGAGGTACCGCAAGTACACCGGCTCTGACCTAGTGGGCCTGACACACCGACCGAATTCGCCTTGGCGCAGAGTTGCTGATGAACTCCAAAATGATTTTTCTGGCAACCATATCATTCCAGATGACTATATCCGCCAAGAATTTGAGTACCTTGCAACATAGATAAATGTCTGACAGACCGCCCACAGACCAAGATGTTTTAGCACAGCACAAAACGCAACAGAGTGCTGAGTCGCCGCACGCCCACCAACTTTTAGAAACACAACACCACTTAGCCCAGCAAAGAAAGACACAACGGCCGATTCTGTTTTATAGCATCGGCGGGCTGATCCCTATATGGCTGGGCTTATACGCTTGGTACATTTACAGCATTTCTGGCAATTCAGGCACACCCTATACGGTACTATCTGTCACCTCAGTAACCTTGATGCTGCTCTCTACATTGCCCTTGATGATATCGCGCCACTACCCGACTCAACCAAATGCTGAAGATCTAGGCAAAAAAGGAACGGTAGCAGTAGACATTAAAGCAGACTACTGATCAGCCAGCTGCTAGCACAAAATTCAACAAAGCGCCTCAGCTTGCCGTTTCTCGACAATCTGCGCCATCTCTTCAAGGGCTTTGGCGCTGCTGATGCCCAAAAGCTCATAAGCCTTTCGGTAAGTGACGCTCTCTTGGCTTAGGCTAGACTGCACAGCTTGCAGTAGTAAGCGGCCTACACTATTGATCTGGCGGTAACGGGTAGAGAATTTGCTAAAACCAAGGGGCTTATCTGCATCTATACGCGCTTTTTCATCATCATAGAGATCTTGAAACTGCAACCGCTCTATTAATCTAGCTGTGTGCAAACGAATCAGCACCACCATGCCGCTGACCTTGTACCGCTTCACTAACCGCCCCATTTCTTGCTCCAAAGGGGCAGCAGTATCAAATTGCTGTTGAATATCCTGCACGGGCACTAACACTTCGGCGGCCACCTGGTTGCACCACTGTTCAACCCCATGATCTGCGTCTGTAAAGCGCTTGCTACCGGACAGTGCCGTTTCGCCCAACCAAATATGCGCCAATTCATGCATCAGAGTAAAAGCTTGCGCGCCTAAGCTGTCCGCTCCATTGACAAAGATCAGGGGTGCATGATCATCCACCAAGGCAAAGCCTCTGAACTCTTTAGGTTTCAGCATACGGTGCCTGCTGCGTATCATGGAGCTGCGTACAACCAGCACGCCAATATCTTCAATGCGATCTGTCAGTTCTCTTATCCGATCTTCCCACTTGCCTGTTGCCGGAATAGCGGGCAAATCCAGCTGATCGCGCATCTGCTCAGCAACTTGCACAACCGGATCTGTTACAGTGACCGAACCTACAAAGTCGCAAAATGCATTGGTAATAGTGCGCAAATAGTCCTTGTACCATTCCTGCCGCCACTGGCACAAGCCGATGATTTCCAGCAGCTCTAAACTAGGCTCTGTAATTTCCCGACTGCCGACCGTACGCATATCCGGCAAAGGAACTTGCGCCTTGGGAGGTGGCTGATCTGCCAACAGGCGATCAAATGGCAGATGCGCATTCTTGGCTACATCCATCAACTCATTGAGCGTGGGCTGTGTGTTCTGATCACGCCATTGAGCTACATCTCGCACCCATTTAGGCGCACCTTGCTGCTCGGGATGCTTGCCTGTGCGGTTGAGCACCCATTGCATCACATCTCGACTGACCTGAATACGCTCTGTTACCATTCCATCTTTTTTACTAAAGGTTGCCTTCGACAAGCTCAGGCAACGTTGTACTCTAGACAGACTGTAACACAAACGGCTGCTACACTCCTACGCACTCCGAGCTTGTCGAGGAGTGCCTTTAGGGAAAGAGTACCGGTAAAGGTTGACTGGATACTGCGACTTCGTTTCACTTCGCACAGAATGACGCTGGGTGTTGCTTACTTTTTACTAAAGACTGCCTGAGACAGGCTCGTCCAGCGTTGGGTACTAGAC
>JBPCXB010000114.1:0-2105 GCA_051008935.1 Gammaproteobacteria bacterium
TTGCTGGTATCGCAGGATGCCAGTCGCGCGCATCTGCAAGTATTAGATTGTCAGAAAGAAGGGGCAGTACACCTGCATCAGGTGCGGGTAGAGTCGGGCGCAGTGCAGACAGGCGATCAGCTGGTAGCAGAGGTAGATGCACCCCGCCGACAGGCTATTATGCGCAGCCATTCAGCCACTCATCTTCTGCATGCCGCCTTGCGCCAGGTCTTGGGCGATGGTGTGGCGCAGAGGGGTTCTTGGGTAGGCCCTGACCGATTGCGTTTCGATTTTTCACACGCCAGCAAAGTCAGTAGAGAAGAGCAGGATCAGGTAGAGCAGATAGTCATTGAAAAAATCCAGCAAAATTCACAGGCTCAGATTGCTGTGATGGATCGCCAGCAGGCCCTGGATGCAGGGGCGATGGCACTTTTTGGTGAAAAATACGGCGATCAAGTGCGCGTGCTGACAATGGGCGGCGATTTTTCGGTTGAGCTATGCGGCGGTACGCATGTAGCTCAGACAGGTGCCATCGGTTTTTTCAAAATACTCTCCGAGTCTTCTGTAGCGGCCGGTATTCGGCGTATCGAAGCTCTGACCGGTGATGCTGCTTTTAGTCTGTACCGTCAGCGCCTTCAGAACCTGGAAGATATAGCGGCCCAACTCAAATGCTCGACAGATCAGGTGGTCAGCCGTGTAGAGCAGCTGCAGAAACAACAGAAAGCGCAACAGAAAAGTGGTTCTGGCTGGAGTATCCGTTATGTGCAGGCGGGCTCAATACTGTTGCGGCTGGTGTGGGTCGATGCCGCAGAAAATCCTCAGCAGTTGCGCAAGACGCGCTCTGCGATTGATGCGGCTATCCGCAAAGAGCAGATGATGGCGCCAAGCACGGCTGATCTGGATCCGGTAGAGATTCTAGTGGGCGTCACCCCAAGCAAAGAGGTATTGCTACAAGTAACGGTGCCTGCTAATTGGCAGGAACTGACCTCAGCCAACAGTATTGTGCAGCTTTTAATCCAGCAGATAGGCGGCAAAGGCGGCGGCAAAGCGCACTATGCGCAGGCTGGAGGCGGCGACTGGGCAAAGTGGCCGCAAGCGATGCAAGCATTGGTGGCCGACCTTGCCGGTATGGTGAAATAGCGGAGCAGTACTATTGCCTTCTTTGGTTGTACAGAAATATGGTGGTACTTCAGTTGCCAGCTTGGACCACATGCGCAGGGTGGCTGCCATTATCAAAAACACCCTGGCAGAGGGCGTGCAGGTAGTAGCTGTTGTTTCAGCTATGCGCGGCGCCCAAAAAGAAGCCGGTGGTCTGAGTACGGATGAATTGTTGCAATTAGCCAGCCAAGGCGCTACTGGAAGCGCACACTGGTCTGACCAATCACCCGCCTACGCATCTCTGCCGCGAGGCCGAGAAGTGGATGCCCTAGTCAGTCTGGGTGAAATGATGTCGGCCCCTCTGATGGCATTGATGCTGCAATCTGAAGACATTCCGGCGATTTCTTTTAATGCCTATCAGGCAGGGCTATCCCTCAAAGGGGATTTTGGTTCGGCACGTATATCAGGGGCGCGCATGCAGGCCATAGAACAGGCGCTGGAGCAAGGATTGGTGCCTGTGCTAGCTGGGTTTCAAGGCCTGAACGCCGACTGTGAAGTGGCTACCATGGGTAGAGGCAGCTCGGATACCACAGCTGTAGCCCTCGCTGCTGCTCTTTCAGCAGATGCCTGCCTGATTTATACAGATGTTGCTGGCGTTTATACGGCGGATCCCAGAGTCGTTCCAGATGCACGCGTCATCGAGCAGATCAGTTTTGAAGAGATGACGGAAGCAGCTTTAATGGGAGCCAAGGTGCTGGACTCTAGAGCATTGCGTATGGCGCAGCAGTATCAGGTGCCTTTGCGCGTTCTATCCAGCATGGAACCCAATCAGAAAGGCACTTATATTTACAACCAAGAATCCGAATCGGGCGGCAGCAAGAAATGACAAACATCACTGAAGATTACAGCCCAATTACCCTCATCACCTCCAACAAAGGCCAGTCTAAACTGACGTTGTGCCGAGTGCCAGATAAGCCAGGCATCGCTGCCAGTATCATGACGCCGATAGCACAGGCTGGTATTTCGGT
>JBPCXB010000115.1:0-3518 GCA_051008935.1 Gammaproteobacteria bacterium
TTGCGGCGCAGGTGGCAACTCACGCGTTCCAGACTGAAGGGATATTTGATGTCGGCGCCTGTCACATCCAGCACGCACCCCAACCGCTGGTTGGCACTGATATTGAACGTTTTGTTAAAGGTGCAGCCGCTGAAAGATAACTGCGTGGTTTGGCTGGCGTCGATCTCGATGAAGTGGGCAGACTCTGTGAATTCCACATCTGCAAATTTGGTATCTGCCCGGAATGTTGTGTGGCTAAAGTTGACAGTGCTTGCGAATTTCGCACTGTTGAAGCGGGCAAAGCCTGCGAATGTCGTGTAGTCAAAGTAGGTAGCATCTGCGAATGTTGTGTGGATAAAGTTGGCAGCATCTGCGAATGCTGCGCCGCTAAAGTTTGCATCGCCTATGAATGTGGTGTAGTTAAAGAAGGTGTTCTGCTTGAAGATGGCAGCGATGAAGATTGCATCGCCCGTGAATTTGGTTTTATCAAAGCTAGCCTCGCCTGTGAATGTAGCCCCGCTAAAGCTGGCGGCTGGAAAACGATAGCCGGAAAAATCCATATCTTCATCAAACTTGTATCCGTCAAACGAGACGGCGCTGATGGATCGGTCGCTGATCTCAAAGTTCCATGCCTCGGCGCCATTGCCGCTTGGGTCTCCGATGCGGCACTCTGCCCATAAATCTAGTGTTTGCGCTGTATTGAGTTCGGTCATTGTCCCTTGCCCTCTCTCTTGTCCTGCCCCTTGCAGTCTGGTGGTGTGTCGGCCTGTGCGGCTGTGCTGTTGTGTTGCAATGCAGGCTCAGGCGCGTCTTTTCTGGCGCAGCTTTGGCGGGCTGCGGCAATATCTCATGTTATTATTAATGCCCGTATTATCATAAGTCAGCGCAAGTCGGCCGAGATAAGTATTGGTACAGCATTCGGCAAGACGCTTGATGTGTTGGTTCGCAGGCATGGGCAGCAGGCAGGTACGGGTTATTGGTAACAGGCAGGGGGGATGGATTCAGATGCATTACAAATTCACCCATGTAGCTGTTGCCGGTATGGCACTGCTATTGCTTTCAGGTTGTTCTTATTACCACCACCAGCAGCAGGCGTCTGCTGACGGGGCACGGCCGCAAAATACCCGCTGGCAGTTTGTGGCTTTTTGGCAGCCGGTGCATATCCGCGCTGCTGTTACCGAGCAGTTGTTGGGGCTGGAAGCCGATGCGGTTTCTGTAGCCCTCGACGCCCCTAGCTCTCATCGGCAAGATTATTTGCAAATCCCGCAGCAGCGGCTGCGCTCCAGAGCCTATCAGCAAATGCCGGTGTTTGCTGCCAAGCTGGAACGGGCTTTGCAGGGTGAGTTGCTGGGGGCAGGTTTGGTGGGTGAGATCCCGCCCGATGAAGTCAGCAGCCTGTGGGTGGAATACCATTTCACTCGGTTTGAACCCACATTCCGCAGTTTTAAGCCTTGGGAATTTTTCAAGAATCTGTGGAACCCCTTGCCCGGAGCTGCTGTGCTAGCTACTTTTCCGGTCAGAGGCGGCGAATATATAGCGTTTATACGTGTTTTGGACTGTAGCCAGCGCCTGTTGATGGAGCTGGAAATATCCGGACACGGCACAGATGCCGCTGTACAGATGGCGCGCCAGCTTCAGGCGGCCCTGTTGCAGGTTTCTTGGCGTTTGCCCTCTGCCTGCATTCCCAAACACTTTTTTATGGGCCAGAAGACCAGTGCAGAGAGCATATAATGGCTTTGGAATGGTCGCACAGGTAGCACGGCAAGGATGAGCCAAAAATACCGTATTGAAAAAGATAGCCTGGGTCCGGTGCAGGTGCCAGAAGATGCGCTTTACGGCGCACAGACTCAGAGAGCGGTTGATAATTTCCCGATCAGTGGCTTGGCTATGCCGGCGGTGTTTGTCAGGGCTTTGGCGCTGATTAAACAAGCGGCAGCCAGAACTAATGCGCGCTTGGGTCTGCTGGATAGCGCGCTGGCTCAGGCTATTGAGCGGGCTGCGGCTGAGTTGGCGGCAGGCAAGCATGCCGAGCAATTCCCGGTCGATGTATTCCAGACTGGGTCGGGTACCAGCAGCAATATGAACGCCAATGAGGTCATCGCCCATCTGGCCAGCAGTGCCGATCTACAGGTGCATCCTAACGATCATGTCAATATGGGCCAGTCGAGCAACGATGTAATCCCGACTGCTATCCAGTTGAGTCTGGCTCTGGAATGGCATCGTCAATTGTTGCCGTCTCTGGAGCATCTGGCTCAGGCGATCGGCGACAAGGCCACAGAGGTAGGCGGCATCGTCAAAACGGGGCGCACGCATTTGATGGACGCCATGCCCTTGAGCATGGGGCAAGAATTGGGCGGCTGGCAGGCTCAGATTCATGCGGCTATTGCGCGCCTGCACAGTTGCCAGCCCAAGCTGCATGCTCTGCCTCAGGGCGGCACCGCAGTGGGTACTGGCGTCAATTCGCACCCGGACTTTGCAGCTGGGTTTGCCGGCGCTCTATCGGAGTTGTGCCCAGATCTGCCAGAGTTCAGGGTGGCTGGCGATTTTTTTCAGATTATGGCGGGGCAGGATATTGCGGTAGAGGCTTCGGGCCATCTGCGCACGCTTGCTACTAGCTGCATGAAAATGGCCAACGACCTGCGCTGGATGAACAGCGGCCCGTTGGCCGGTCTGGGCGAGATTGAATTGCAGGCGTTACAGCCGGGTTCCAGCATCATGCCCGGCAAGGTCAATCCGGTAATACCCGAGGCGGTGTGCATGGTGGCTGCGCAGGTTATCGGCAACGATCAGACGGTAGCGATTGGCGCGCAGTCTGGCAATTTTCAGCTGAATGTCATGCTGCCGGTCATCGCCTTCAATGTGCTGCAGTCGACCGAAATACTGGGCAATGCGGCTCGGCTTCTGGCCGATAAAGCCATTGCTACTTTTAAAGTGCGCAAAGATCAGATTGAGGCGCCTCTGGCGCGCAATCCGATCTTGGTCACGGCTCTGAATGCCCGCATCGGCTACGAGCGCGCTGCTGAAATTGCTAAAGCGGCTTATGCCAGTGGCAGACCGGTGCTGGACGTGGCGGCCGAGAAAACAGACATTCCGCGGGATGAGCTGGAAGCCCTGCTGGCTGCTGAGCGGCTGATCCGGCCCGCTACCTGACTCTGACTCTCATACACACAACCCCTAGCACGAACGACGAGCGTATTATGGCAGAGGCATTAAGCGACCGGCATTGTGTTGCTTGCGCAGGTGATGCGCCCAAGCTTCCGGATGCACAGATCAATCTGTTGATGCGTCAGGTGCCTGAGTGGGTGGTAGTAGAGGAAGACGCCATTCTCAGGTTGCACCGTATCTTTGAGTTCCGCAACTGGGCGGAGTCTATGGCGTTTGTTGCGCGTGTCAGCGAGCTGGCTGAAGCCGAACAGCATCACCCAGCCATCGGTCTTGAGTGGGGTAAAGTGGTGGTCTGGTGGTGGACGCACAAAATCCGCGGTTTGCATGAAAATGACTTTATAGCCGCCGCCCACACAGACCGGTTGTACGGCCGC
>JBPCXB010000116.1:0-3706 GCA_051008935.1 Gammaproteobacteria bacterium
CCTCTGTTGAAGTGGGCGTTGGCTTTGAGTTCGTTAGTAAGCCCTTCTGGGATAGCGATTGCTGCGCTGAAATCCTCAACGGCTGGGTGGAACTGTTCTTGCTTGGAAAATACATGTCCTCTGTTGAAGTGGGCGTTGGCTTTGAGTTCGTTAGTAAGCCCTTCTGGGAAAGCGAATGCTGCGCTGAAATCCTCAACGGCTGGGTGGAACTGCCCTTGCTGGAGAAATATATGCCCTCTGCCTAGGTAAGCTCGGGCTTTTTGTACTTCATTCAGCCCCTGCGGGATAGCGATTGCTGCGCTGAAATCCTCAACGGCTGGGTGGAACTGTTCTTGCTTGAAAAATACATTTCCTCTGTTGAAGTGGGCGCTGGCTTTGAGTTCGTTATTCAGCCCCTCGGGGATAGCAAGTGCTGTATTGAAAGTCTCTATGGATTGTTGGTATTGCTTGAGATGTGCCTGTGCCAGCCCTATGTTTAGGTAGGCTTGGGCTATTTTTTTTGTCATTTAACCCATGTGGAATAGCAAGCGCTGCTTTGAAATCTTCAATCGCTCGTTGATATTGTTTCAGGTGCAAGTATGCCCTTCCTCTGATTAAGTAGGCGGTGGCTTTGTCCGCATTGCTTAGCCCGTGCTTGATGTCGAGTGCTTGGGATAATTCGTCAATGGCTGGTTGGTATTGCTCCTGTTGGAAATACTTTGTGCCTGTGGTCAAGTGGTGCTGGGCTTTCTTCTGGTTCACTTAATTTCTCCCTTTAAAGTCATCAATTTCAATTTCAGTAGATGATCGCTCCAAGCCGCCTGATGTTGCGACTGCGGGCAGCATGACAGTCACCGCCATCATCTGGAGCGTACCTCGAGTTGGCTCTCCTTGATGCTAATGGGTTGGGAACCATCAGCGTGTTTTTGTTCCAGCGCTTTCCATTCTTCAAGCCCGTCTGCCCTAGGCCCCAGGATGATGGTGGCAGGCGCAAATTCAGCCGGCACATCTATATAAAAGCGCGGCGGCAGGCGGTCATCCAGCAAGATGTTCTTTTCAGGTACGTTAAATTGAATTAGCCGGACTTCGTTCTCGTGTTTATAGGCGTTAGATTTAATTAGAAAGCGTATTTGGTCTAGCATACGGTAGACCTCTTCCAGTACTTGACGATCTTGCTTGAAGTCATATTCGGGATCCTCAGAGTTCTTGAGGCAATCAACAATAGCTTTGATCGGGGAATCTGGCTGTTTGAGTTCATCAAAGTCACGGTACAGGACGTTGAAAAAACGATAGGGCAGTCCCGCCGGTGCCAACTGTGGCTTGGTTGGAGGCGAGTCGGTTTGCTTCCTGCTAGTTGGAATTTGCGGGGTAATCAAGAGTAGATTTCGTGGCATATCTGAAGGCTTGAACAGGAAGCAGCAGCCGCTTGCGGGTCGGTTCTGATTTTGGCCATAGATTCGCCACATATCCATTTTTTCGCGAAAACTGGAGCCCGAAGTTGCCGACTGGGAATTCGGATCTGTAACATCGGAATGCTCGGATGCCGACTGGTCTTCGGCCAGTTGTACAAAGCTACCGATAAATGTGTGCGAAGAACTGGAAGAATCAGGATCGTCCAAGTTAATGTGCTCCCAAATATGTTTCCCTTCCAGACTGTCGTCCATATAACGCACGTGATACATGCGAAATGGCTTCCTTTTGATCAGTTGCTGGCAGCAGTGTAAGTCGGTATAGTGAGCAAGAGTTTGATCAGGTTCAGGCGGGAAATAGCACTGATCATGCAACAGCTGGTTTATGTTGGCAGCTAATCCCTCTAATAAATTCTTTCCTTTATCGCCTGTTTTGATTTGCTGGATGTGAAGTGCGGAAATTTTGTTTGAGCAGTCTAAGGCAAATTTATTAAGTGCTTTTTGTGCTTTGTTTTTGCTATTGATACGCTTGCTGGCCTTGAGAGCGGTATATTCACAGAATGTCAACTTGGGTAAAAATGATAGTTGCTGCTGTTTTGTGTTGTCTAGCGCTTCTTTGTAGTCTTTGAGGGCTAGTTGGTACTGCTCATCCAAAAGAAATACATGTCCTCTGTTGAGGTGTGTCAGAATTTTGAGTTCACTATGCAGCTTGTTGGTTCGAAGTACATGGCTGTAGTCTTTAATGGCAGTATGGTAATGTTTGAGTTGTACCTGTGCATTCCCTCTGCTGTAGAGTGCTTCGGCTTGTTGCACGTCAGTCGCCATCCTATTACGCAGTATTCGATTGAAATCCTCTATGGCTAGTTTGTATTGCTGTAGTTGTACTTGCGCCTGTCCTCTGCTGAGGTAGGTAGCTACTTTAAATTTATTATTCAGGCCTAGTGGAATAGCAAGTGCTGTGCTGCAATCTTCAATGGCTTGATGGTATTGCTTAAGTTGTGTATTTGCATGCCCTCTGCCTGCGTAGGCTTCCGCTATCAGCCCGTTATCAATCCCCTCTGGGATAGCGAGCGTTTTGTGTTTGTCTTTCAGTTTCTTTGGGACAGAAAGTGCTTTCAGTTGGTCTTGTAGCCACTCTGAAATAGGATTGTTTGTATGCTCTATATTTTGTATTTCTGGAATAGCAAGTGCTTTGTTGTAGTCGGTAACGGCTTGTTCGTATTGTTGTAGTTGGATTTGTGCATTCCCTCTGCCTACATAAGCTTGAAGTTTGTACGTATTAGTCAATGCTTGTGGGGTAGCCAGTGATGTAGTGTAGCCTTCAATGGCTTCTTTGTATTGCTTAAGTTGTGCCAGTGCAAGCGCTCTGCCTACGTAGGCTATTGCTTTTTGATTGTTATTCAACCCTTCTGGGGTAGCCAGTGATGCAGTGTAGTCGTTAATAGCTTTTGGGTAATGTTCTTGCAGCAAAAATACATTTCCTCTAGCTAGGTAGGCTAGGGCACGCTGCGCGTTATTCAGCCCCTGTGGGATAGCAAGTGCTACGCTGAGGTCGTCCATGGCGGGTTTCATCTGGCTTTGCAAAAAATTTATATTCCCTCTGACGAGGTACTCCTCGGCTTTACAGGCAAGTATCTGTGTTTGTAGTTGTGGGTTTTGGCTTTGAGACAGCTTAGTCAACTGGTTCAAGCGCTCTTTTTGATAATCGGTAATCGCTTCTATGGTGGCGAGCAGTTGTTTGGCTTGTTCATGTTTTCCTTCTAGCAAAAGGTCGCAGGCGTGAATTAATTGCGTGCAAAATCCTATTTCATTCTGTTCCATAAAATCCCCTTGTATTATTGGTGATGGAAATTTTTAAAGCGCTTATTAGCAAATCACAAGCTCTGCGCTGCCTGCTAGGTTGCTGCTTTGCAGTTTCGGCAGGCGGATTTTGAAGAATATCGCGGTCTCTACCTTGATGGGTGCCTATAGTAACGATTTGCATCATATCATGCGAGCGCGTTTTATAGCTCGAAAGTTTTAGATCAACTGGGTGGTTAGTCTTGGTGGGATTGCTGTAGTTGTGCTTGAGCATGTTCTCTATTGAGGTAGGCGATGGTTTCGAGTTCGCTATTCAGCCCTTCTGGGATAGCAAGTGCTACGTTGAAATCTTCAATGGCTTGTTGGTACTGTCCTTGGAGCAAAAAAGCTCGCCCTTTGCTTAGGTAAGTATGGGCTTTGTGCGCATTATTAAGCCCCTGGGGGACATTGAGTGCTTCGCTGTAGTCTTCTATGGCTGTTTGGTACTGCTGTAGTTGCGCCTGTGCATGCCCTTTGCC
>JBPCXB010000117.1:0-2571 GCA_051008935.1 Gammaproteobacteria bacterium
GGACACAAAGCCAGTTACTCTGTGAGAAATTTGGCTTTCGGCATCTGTCTACCGGGGAGGTACTGCGTGCCGCCGTTAAAGCACAAACAGAATTAGGGAACAAAGCGCAGGCCATTATGCAATCGGGTGCTTTGGTTCCCGATGGTTTGGTGGTGCAAATGGTCAGTGATTGGATGGCTGCTGATTCCGACGCCAAAGGTGTGATTTTTGACGGGTTTCCCCGCACTGTGCTTCAGGCGAAAGCAATGGAAAACCTAGCACTTTCGCCCGATGCGTTGATTCATCTGGATACACCTCACGATGTCATTATCAAGCGTTTATCGGGCCGTAGAATCCATTTAGATTCGGGCAGAATCTACCATCTTGAATACAACCCGCCTGCCCGTGAAGGCGTTGATGACGTGACGGGAGAGCCCTTGGTGCAGAGGGAAGATGATCGTCCCGAATCCATTGAAAAACGCTTGCAGGCTTATCAGGAACAGACTGAGCCAGTCCTCCATTATTACTCGGCTTCAGGCCGGCATCTGCCCTTATTGACACTAACAGGGGCGGGCGCCGCTGATGCTGTCGGGGACCAGCTCGCAGATTTCATTCACGGCCTGCGGCAGGCATCGGCCTGATTATCTGCCTTTAATAAATGCAGTCAATGCAGTCACAGGCTTTGCAGGCCTCAATCAAGAGCCATTGCATTGCCATCGATACCTCTACACAGATACAGAGTTTGACGGCTCGCTGGGCAGGTCAATCGGTTTGTATGTCCGAAACGAGCTTGCAACTGGCTGAATGCGTTCGGCAGTTGGCTATGCCAGTAGGCGATCTGGATTTGCGCCTGCTGGATTACATTGCTGTTGGCACAGGCCCAGGGGTGTTTACCGGCGTCAGAAGCGGCTTGAGCTTTGCTCAGGGTTTGGCAATGGCATTGGGGGTGCCTTGCGTCGGAATCAACAGTTTTGCCGCGCAGGCCCAACGCGCAATTATGCAATCTGGAGTATCGGAGGATAGGGTACAGGTACTGATCGTGCGGCGCATCAAGAAAGAGATGTACTGTATTAGCCTGTGGCAATCCCAGGCATTGCAGCAAGAGCCAGAACTGGTACTCGAGCCTAGCATATGGGACGGCACTAGCACGCTGACGCAGCATCAGATTGCTCGCAGTGATAGGCACCTGTTCTGCGCTGATAGCGCTTTGAACCAATTTGGCGAATACCGCACTCTTTGCAAAAGCGCTCTTGAGGCATTAGGGTGGGCGCATTGGGATTGGATGGAACCTGTTGAACTTGGGGCCGATCTAGCGAGCGCAGTTGCAGGTTTGGCACAGCAGCGTTGGCAAATGCAGGCAGACGCCCTACGCAATCTTGCTGTAGAGCAAATAGAACCTGAATATCTGCCAGGTGCCCATTGGAAAACACTAAAAGAGCAGCAAGAGGCTACCCGGCCTAAGCTGCTGGTCTGACAGACACATGGCGTTTTGGCAAGAGCTTGCCCTTGCTGTAATACAGGGGCTCACTGAGTTCATGCCGATTTCCAGTTCGGCCCATTTGATCTTGTTTGCCGAAATGCTGGGCGGAGCCCCGCAGCTTTTGGTTTTTGATATCGCCCTCCATTTAGGCACTTTGGTCGCACTCAGCTGGTATTTGCGCAAAGATATCGGGCTGTTGATGCGGGTGCGCTCTGCTGACTTTTCGCTGCGCCAACACAGCCGCAAATTGTGGTTAATTCTTTTGATCGGATCTGTGCCCTTGGCAGTTGCCGGGCTCAGCTTGCGCTTCATTGTCGAAGAATATTTGCGCAATATCGCTGTGATAGCCAGCGCCAATTTGATTTTTGCTGCTCTGCTGTTTCAAGTCTGGAAAAGATACCTCAACTCTCCCCCTGATCAAGCATTTGGCGACAATGCCGAGGACAATTCCAGCTCCGATGGCGCCATTGATCTGGCACAAAAAGTGAGCTTCCGGCAGGCAGCAGTGGTGGGGCTGATGCAGGTTTTTGCTCTAATCCCAGGAGCATCTCGCGCAGGTTTGACTCTGACAGCTGGCCTAGCTGCTGGCCTGCCGGTACGTTTGGCGGTGCGCTTGTCTTTTTTACTGGCATTGCCTGCAATCCTAGGCGCCTTTTTGTTGGAATCTGTGCGCAGCCTCTACCGAGCAGATTTTTCACCAGCTCTGCTGCAAAGCGCCTTGTTCGGTGCTTGTGTATCAGCTGTGGTCGCCTTTTTTGTGCTGCGCTATCTCTACACTTGGATTCAAGCCGTGGGCGTGTTGCCTTTTGTTCTGTACCGTTTAGCGTTGGGAGCCGTACTTCTGATTTTCTTTGTACCAGGGGTACCCTAATGGCATTGCAGCGGTTAAAATCTGAGGAAATATAGAGTTAAAAAATGGGGCTGTGGCGGAATTGGTAGACGCGGCGGACTCAAAATGGGTCGTCCGGGGTGAAAGTGCCGGATCAGTAGTTGTCAAAGACGGGGAAAGCTTCCAGTTTGGCTGATGCCAATCCCGTGCCAAGCTTGACACATGTCAAGAAGGTGTAGAGACTCGACGGCAACCTCCTAAACACTTGGTAGATCCCTCTTAG
>JBPCXB010000118.1:0-10355 GCA_051008935.1 Gammaproteobacteria bacterium
TTCACAGCGCCTGATAGCGTTCAAGAAATAACGGTGATGTTGACGGTCTCAGACAGTGGCGATGCCCTGTTTGTAGATACGGATGAAGTGCGCATTGTAGTGCGTAGCGCCATGCACAACGCACTGAACAGCCAGATTGCTATGCAGCAGGCGGCTCTGTCGTTTCAAGACGTCAACCGTTCGATTGTCGATCAGATGTCTTTGAGCTTCGCTCGGGCTGAATCGCCTTCCGATTCCGGCGGTATCACAGCGGAACGCTTGGCCGGTTATCTGGCGCGCAACGGCGAGCGTTTGGAAGAAGAAGGGTTGTGGGGGCTGCTGTCTACGCAGGGCTTTAGTTCCTCTACCGTGCGCGGCGATGGTCTGCCGGTATCTATATGGATCCGCGGTGCAGTGCACGATATGTCTTATGCAGCGGATGCGGCAGCTGCTACCAACCTGAATTACGACGGCGACCTGCGCAACTTGCAGCTCGGTGTCGACAGCTTTATCGGTGAGAATGTGCTGGCAGGTATGGTTCTGTCTGATTCTTCCGGAGAGTTCGATTACGGTTCCGACTCTACCTTTGGTTCCAGTTATGAAAGCGACCATCTGGGTGTTCACCCTTGGCTGGGTTGGAAAATGGGCTCGTTCAATGCTTGGGTAGTGCTGTCGTTCGGTTCGGGTGAAGTGAATGTTCAGGATGCTAATAGTACCGGTTTGAATGTGTCGAGCGATACAGAATCCCAATCGCAGAATGTGGGGCTGAGCGTCGATCTTGCCAGCTGGTTCCGGTTGCGTTATGAGTCAGAACAGAGCGATTTTGAGGTGTTGGGCTCTCAATTCCTTCAGGCCATGCGCACAGAATCTTCGCAAACACGCTTTTCTGTTGAGCTGTCTAAGACCTATGCGGACAAAGCGGGCAGTAAATGGGTGCCTCAGATTCGATACACTGTGCGCGATCGTACCGATGATCTGGTAGCTGGTGATGTCATATTGAGCACTTCTACAGACTACTCGGGCAGCGAGCTGGACTTGAAACTGCTGTACCATTCAGCGGTTGCAGGGGTAACAGTAGAACTCGGCTTGCGTTCGCTGGAGGCCGATTTGGTGGGCTATGAAGAGCTGGGCAGCTATGTGTTGGTACAGGTAGATCCGGGTATCAGCAATCGTGGCTTGGCTTTCAGTCTGCGTCCCTCCTACGGCGACTTGTCTGACAAATCCGATGCGCTTTGGAATGATTCAATCGAAGATCTGAGCAGCTTAAGTGCTGGCACACAGCGGGACGAGTCCCGATTGGTAGCTGAATTGAGCTATCCAGTGGGTTGGGGTAACTGGCTGATCCGGCCCTATACTTCGTTGGATTCAACTTCTAGATATGCAACCAGTGAATGGGGTGCGCGACTGGAGCTGAGTTCTATGATCGAATTGGCCTTAGTCAGCGAGACGATACAGGGGCAGACCGGTGACGATCAGCGCTTGAACTTTGAAGGGCGTATTCGATTCTGATAGCTGGGGTCTTTGGCTGGGGTAAACCGGCTGAGCTAGCCGCTAGCTCTAGCAGTTAGCGCCACTCGGCGTCCCAGTCCAGCTTGATTTTGCCCTTATCGCGTCTGATAGCTGAGACAAACCGGCTGAGTTAATCGCTAGCTATAGCAGCTAGCGCCACTCGGCATCCCAGTCCAGCTTGATTTCGCCCTTATCGATTCTGATAGCTGGGGTAAACCGGCTGAGTTAACCGCTAGCTGTAGCAGTTAGCGCCACTCGGCATCCCAGTCCAGCTTGATTTCGCCCTTGTCTCGGTCCACTTCAATGTTTAAGTGGCTTACGGCCCAGGGAATCAAGAGTTTTTGCTCCGAACCGTTGCGGATGACCAACACATCCTGGGCACCTGTTTCGATCAGGTTTTCAACGATTCCCAATGCAACGCCAGCGTGCGTCAATACTTTGAGGCCGATTAGCTCGTACCAGTAATACTCACCGGCTGCGGGCTTGGGCAGATCCTGTTTGGGTACATGGAGCCACTGGTTGCAGAGCAGCGATTCGGCCTGTTCGCGACTGGAACAATGCGAGAAGACAGCAATAAGATGCGAGCCCGAAAGGGCAAAGCCCGTTGCTTCAATTTGGAAGGGAGGCTGTTTGCCCAGCAGCCAGAAAGTACGGTACTTTCTGATTGATTTGGATTGTTCTGTGATCGTGTGGATGCGTACCCAGCCTTTGAGGCCATGAGGCCTGCCGATACGCGCAAGCGCAATCCAGCTTGAGGTGTCGTTTTCTTGCCCAGAATGCATGGACAGGTTTATATCAAGCTCTAGCTAGCTCGACCCACGCAACTAGTATGTTCAACTGGTTTGTTCACGAGGGGTTTGTTGCCGCAAAGGCTTCTAGTATATTCAGTCTGAAGGGGCGGTATCTGTTGCCGTAGCGTCAGGTACAGGCGCAGGTGCAGCAGCAGGTGCTGTATTCAGTTTTTTCCACTCTTTAATCAGGCGCTGAACACTCTCGGACGGGCGCGCGCCTTGACTCAGCCAGTAATCCAGCCGCTCAGTTTGAAAATGAAGACTCTTGGAATTTACTTCGGCGGCAAGAGGATCAAAATACCCCAGCCGTTCAATGTACCTGCCGTCGCGAGGCGAACTGCCATGCGCTGCGTGAATGCGGTAAAAAGGGCGTTTTTTAGCCCCTTGTCTGGACATTCTGATAACAACCATAGGGGAAAGAGCAATTTGCTGGAAAGTACTTGTGCAAGAAATATTTTAGTTGCCCGAGCCCCAGTTTTGTACAAATTACCGCAAGGCTTGTGTTTTGCAGCATCGATATTTCCTTCAATAGCCCTTGGTACGGCCTTATAAAGCGTTTTTGCAGCAGGGCAATTTGTGGCCAGCGCAGCAAGTATAATTAGCTAACCTGCCGATATGCTTTGCAATTAGTAGGTGCATGTTGTGCGCCAAATGGGGGCAATGAGGCGGCGTTCCACCACTTTTCCGAGTGTAATGAGCTTATGAGTTTATCAAATGCCTAGATATTGGCAACTGGCTTTCTGTATGCTGCTGGGGGGGTGCTCGCTGTTACCGGGGAATCTGGAACGTAGATTAGAGCTGCCTAGATTGTCAGTGGAAGGGCAGGAATATTACCATTTAGTCAACCGTTTGAAGTCTCTCGACTTTACGGTTGACTTCGATAAGTTGCGCCTTTCTTGGACTTTCACCCCGCACTATTTTCTGACTCTGGATAGTGAGAAGACAGCTTTGGCGGCTATTCACCAGCTATCTTCCAGCGGCGATTTCAAAGGATGCTTGCAAAAATCAGGCGAAGTGCTACTCTACAACTATACTTCACTGGTAGCCCACAACTGGGCCAGTTACTGCGCCTATTCTCAAGGCATGCAGCAAACGGCGGAATACCACAGTGACCTGCTAGACAATCTGCTTTATGTGCTGCTGGCCACTGGCGATGGAGACAGCCCTCAGGCTCCTTGGCAAGTGACGGGCCCGGGTGAGCTTTCGGGCCTGTTATTACTCTTGGGAATGCGTATTGAAAGCATAGAGCCTGCGCGTGAAGAAGAATTTGCCAACCTAGTGCGTATTCGCGCTTGGGATCAGATCGAAAATAGGCAACGGCTTTTCTGGGCGGACTACAGCATCCCCATAGCACGATACAGTGCAGCCCAGGAGTTTATGAATACAAGGATACAGCCTTTTGATAAAGAGTAAAATAATGGGGCATGTTGCAGATACAGATGCCTTCTAGTTTTGCCTGAGAATAAGACCCCCCCGTCTTCATTTGTGTTGGCATGTGCGCAATTGCTGATTACGCTCGTTGTTTTTGGCATATTCTGGCTGCTAGCCCCGCTCAGTTGGGCACTGATGGCGCTAGCTGGCGGACTTGTATCTGTGTGTGCAGACTATATGACCTATTTGGGAGTTGAAGTTGCAGATCGGCTGAAGCTATCGGAGGGTACTGGCGTTGTGCTGAGCTTGGCATTGCGTTGGGGCCTGCTATTGAGTGTTTTGGTTTATATTGCAGCCAACGGTGCTGCATTTAAGCTCTACCCCGATGTAGTGGTTTTTCTGCTCAGCCTGACCTTGGTGCGTTTGCTGGCGGTGGTGTTGCTGGCATTTGTTTGGCCCCTCGACAAGCACAAGTCATAGCAAGAGTCATAGAACTAGTCAAAGAACAAGTCAGAGCAAAAGTCATTGAGGTTGAAGTTATTTAGGCGGGAACAGAACGGTCAAGTGATACAAAGATATACAGTACTAACGATCAATGGAGTGATGGCTCTGAATGGCTGAAATACACACTTCAGAGGAATACGTTCAGCACCACCTGCTGAACCTGACGTTTGGCAAACACCCGGACCTAGGGTGGGCCTTGGCGCACAATGCGCAAGAAGCCAAAGCAATGGGGTTCTGGGCGATCCACTTGGATACCATGTTCTTTTCAGTGTTGCTGGGGGGGCTGTTTTTCTGGTTGTTCAGAACAGTTGCAGTCAAAGCCACTGCCGAGACCCCTTCGGGTATCCAAAACGTGTTGGAAACTGTGACCGAATTTATCGACAATCAAGTCGAAGAGATGTTTCAGCACCACAATCCTTTGGTGGCGCCTTTGGCTCTCACTCTGATGATGTGGGTGTTGCTCATGAATTTGATGGATCTAGTGCCTGTTGACTTGCTGCCGCTTGCTGCTACCGAGATGGGTCTGCCGGCTCTGAAAGTGGTGCCCACAGCCGACCCTAATGCGACCTTGGGTATGGCATTGGGTGTATTCGTGCTGATGATTTACTACGGGCTCAAGCAAAAAGGGGTGCGGGGGTTCAGTGCCGAATTGTGTTTGCACCCATTCAACCACTGGTCGATGATTCCCGTCAATCTGCTGTTGGAAGGCGTGAGCCTGTTAGCGAAACCCCTTTCTTTGGGCATGCGCTTGTTCGGTAATTTATTTGCTGGTGAGGTGATTTTTGTGCTGATCGGCCTGATCCCTTTCTATGTGCAGTTCGCACTTTGGGTGCCTTGGGCAGCATATCACTTGTTGGTTGTGCCGCTTCAAGCCTATATCTTTACCGTTTTGACCATCGTTTACTTGAACATGGCGTACGATAAAGATCATTAAAATCAGAGCGCACGAATTGCCCTGATTGCATTGCAGAGGGTGCTATTCAGCGCATAATATTCAAGTTACATCATATAGGTTAGGAGAATTACCCAAATGGAAGGAGAAATGGCTCAGGCACTGGTGCAGATAGCAGCTGCTATCATGATCGGTTTCGCAGGTATTGGCGCAGGAATAGGGATGGGGCTCTTGGGTAGTAAATACCTTGAAGGTGCAGCCCGACAGCCAGAATTGGTCCCTATGTTGCGAGGGCAATTTTTTATTGTGGTAGGTTTGGTGGATGCCATACCTATTATCTCGGTCGGCATCGGGCTTGCGGTTGCTTTTGGCGGATAAAAGCCGATGAATATCAATCTGACTTTATTTGGCCAGCTGATTGCCTTTGCAATTTTTGCGGCGATGTGCATGCGCTGGATATGGCCGCCTCTGCAAGCGGTGTTTGAAGAGCGCAAGCAGCGAATAGCCAAAGGCTTGGAAGATGCCCGTTCGGCTGCCCTTGACCGTGAAAAAGCTGCGCTAGAGGCAACAGAGCAATTAGCCATTGCACGCCAGAAGGCGGCTGAGTTGGTGGAAAGTGCGCGCAAGCGTGCAGCTCTTATTGTCGAAGAGGCCAATGAAAAGGCGCGCAAGCTAGCAGATGAGAATGTGCAGCGCAGTGCGCAAGAAGCTGAAAGTCAGCTTATCAATGCACGCGAAAGCTTGATCCGTGAAATGGGTGAGCTCGTCAGTTCAGCTACCTCGCGCCTGTTGCAGGATGCGCTGAGTGATACCGAAAGGAAAAAGGTGTTGTCCGATATAGTGCAGAGACTGTAATGCAGGCTACTTCTCGTATTCCCAAGCTCTACGCCCGCGCTGTTGTGCAGGCGGCTGCGCAGGAAGCTGGTGTTGATGCACCTGCAGACAGCGATAGGCTGGCACAATGCCAGCAAGGGTGGGTGGCTGCCCTGGGCGTACTGGTCGAGGCCTTTCAGAGCCCAGTGTGGCGGCAGTATTTGTCTGCCCCGGGATACACGCGCTCCCAGAGGGCTGAAACGCTTCTGGCATTAATCGGCGATACGTTACCAGCGGGCCAGCTGCAGCAGCGGGTAGCAAGCTTGACGCATCTGTTGTGCCATTACCGAAGGTTGGCAGATGTGGATGCTATGATGCAGGCTTTGCAGCAAGAGTTGGATATTGCGCGCCATATGCGCTCCGTGCAGGTGACCAGCGCCCGCCCGTTGCAAGCGGCAGAGAAAAAGCAGATCGAGAACAGGCTGCCTAATCTATTCGGCGAAGGCGGCGTGTGGAATCTGCAGGTTGCATACAGCCAAGATGCGGCACTTCTGGAGGGGGTGCGGGTTCAATGCGGGGATCTCGTTGTCGACGCCTCTCTTGCAGGCGGGATCAGTCAGTTAAAAGCCCATATGGGAGAATTATGACAATAGTCTTACACCACACATCTATCACAAACAGTTTGACACAAACATAACATCACAGATGAAAACAAAAATTGATCCTTCTGAAATCAGCAGTCTGATTCAGGAGAAGTTACAGCAGACAGAACTTACTGCTCAGGCCAGTTGCGAAGGTCGCATTATTAGCTTGGCAGACGGGGTGGTACGTATCCATGGCCTGTCGGAAGCGTGCTACGGCGAAATACTGGACTTTGAAGGTGGGCACAAGGGCTTGGTACTCAATCTGGAAATGGATTCAGTGGGTGCTGTGGTCATGGGCGACTACTTAGAACTGGAAGAAGGCCAGACGGTCTCTTGCACAGGACAGGTCCTAGAGGTGCCCGTAGGCCCTGAATTGCTGGGCCGGGTGGTCGATGCACTGGGGCGGCCTCTGGATGGCAAAGGAGCTATAGACACTGGTTTGAAGCTGCCCGTAGAAGTGGTAGCGCCCGGGGTCATAGATCGTGAGCCAGTGGGCACACCGTTGCAGACTGGGGTGAAAGCGGTAGATGCCATGATTCCGGTTGGCAGGGGACAAAGGGAGCTGATTATCGGCGACCGCCAGGTGGGCAAGACTGCACTGGCCGTTGATACCATCATCAACCAGAAGGATAAAGACTGCCTGTGTATCTATGTAGCCATTGGCCAGAAACAGTCTTCGGTAGCAGCTGTGGTGCGCAAGCTCGAAGAGCACGGCGCCATGGCGCATACCATTGTTGTTTCAGCACCAGCAGCAGAAGCAGCTGCTCTGCAATACCTGGCTCCTTATGCCGGCTGTACGATGGGCGAGTATTTTAGGGATCGCGGTCAGGATGCGCTGATCGTATACGATGACCTGACCAAGCAGGCTTGGGCCTATCGGCAAATATCCTTGTTGCTACGACGCCCTCCAGGCCGTGAAGCCTACCCAGGTGACGTCTTTTACCTGCATTCGCGCTTGTTAGAGCGGGCGTCGCGTATCAATGCTAAGGCCATTGAGCGTATAACAGACGGAGCAGTGAAGGGCCGCACTGGTTCACTAACGGCTCTGCCGATTATTGAAACCCAAGCAGGCGATGTATCGTCTTTTGTGCCGACCAACGTCATCTCCATTACCGATGGGCAGATCTTTCTGGAGACCGATCTGTTCAATTCAGGGATTCGGCCTGCGATCAATCCAGGTATTTCGGTGTCGCGTGTAGGGGGTGCTGCCCAACTGAAAGTGATCCGCAAGCTAGGCGGTGGTATTCGACTGGCTCTGGCTCAATATCGGGAACTGGCGTCTTTTGCCCAATTTGCTTCAGATCTAGACGAAACAACCAAAGCGCAGCTAGAACATGGCCAGCGGGTGACGGAGCTGCTCAAACAGCAGCAATACGCCGTGCTGCCCGTGTCGCTGCAAGCTCTGAGCCTGTATGCAGCTAATGAGGGCTATCTGAAACCGATCGAGATCGATCAGGTGGGCGAATTTGAATCTGCTTTGCATGATTTTGCACGCCAGAAAGCACCAGATCTTCTGGCTATGCTCAACATGGGTCAGTGGGACGATGCTATTCAAGAGCAGTGCAAAAGCCTGCTCGATAGTTTTGTTGCCGAATCCGCCGGCTGAAGAGGGATTGATGGCCAGTATCCGCGAGATCCATAAAAAAGTCGAGAGCATCTCTTCCACCCGCAAGATTACGGGGGCTATGGAGATGGTGGCGGTCAGCAAAATGCGCCGTTCTCAAGAGCGTATGAATGCTGCCCGACCCTATGCCGACCGTATTCTATCGGTGGTACAGCACTTATCGGAAGCGACGCCGCAATACCAACCCGCTTTAATGAAAGTGCGGCCGCCGGTTAATGTTGCCTACATTCTCATCGGGTCCGACAAAGGGCTGTGTGGAGGTTTGAACCACAACCTGTTTCGGATTTTTCTGCAGCATTTGCAAGAGCACACTCAGGTTCAGCCTGAAGGCAGCGTCCGTGTGTGTGCTATCGGCCAGAAAGCAGCGGCTCTGTGTAAGCGGCTCAGGCTCAATCACTATGCATCGGAGAAGTTGGGCGAATATCCCACTTCAGACAAAACCCTGGCTGTGATTCAGGCAGTATTGCAGCTTTTTGAACAGGGCAGCATCGATCGCATTTACTTATTGCGCAACCGGTTTATCAATACGGTATCCCAGAAACCTGAGATGATCCCCTTGGTGCCTCTTGAACCTTTGCAACAGAGTAAAAAAACAGCCTCTTGGGACTATCTGTATGAGCCAGACCCCGAACTGCTGCTCGATCGATTGCTGCATCGCTATGTGGAATCTTTGGTGCACGGCGCAGTGCTAGAAAACTATGCCTGTGAGCAGGCGGCAAAGATGGTCGCCATGAAAAATGCCACCGAAAACGCCGGCGAGCTCATCGACCAATTACAGTTGGCCTATAACAATGCGCGTCAGGCTGCAATTACCGCCGAGCTGGCCGATATTATCGGCGGCGCAGAAGCGGTGTAGGGTGCACTATAGGAGCAAGGTTATCCAATCATGATAAGGAGATCAAAGTGAGCGATAAGAAAGCCACAGCAACAAAAACAACAAAGCCTAAGGCGAGCAAAAAGCAAGAGTTCGGCAATGGGCATATCGTGCAGATAATAGGCGCCGTCATTGATGTTGAATTCGACGGTGGTGCGATTCCGCGTATCTACAATGCGCTTGAGACCGAAGACGGCCTGGTACTGGAAGTAGAGCAGCAACTCGGTGACCGCATGGTGCGCTGCATTGCCATGGGCGCTACCGAAGGGATGAAGCGCGGCATACGGGTTAGAGATACCGGCAAGCCAATAGAAGTGCCAGTAGGTGAAGCAACTCTAGGGCGCATCATGGATGTGCTGGGCAACCCGATCGACTTCAAGGGCGATATTGGCGCTAAAGAACACTGGGCTATCCACCGCGCACCGCCCTCCTACGACGAGATTTCAGGCAGTCAAGAATTATTGGAGACTGGCATCAAGGTCATCGACCTCATCTGCCCTTTCGCAAAGGGAGGCAAGGTTGGCCTATTTGGGGGCGCCGGTGTCGGTAAAACAGTCAATATGATGGAATTGATCCGTAATATTGCCCACGAGCATTCCGGCTATTCGGTTTTTACCGGAGTAGGTGAGCGGACGCGTGAAGGCAATGACTTTTATCACGAGATGAATGACTCTAAAGTGATAGATAAGGTGTCATTGGTATATGGTCAAATGAACGAGCCGCCCGGCAACCGCCTGCGTGTAGCGCTAAGCGGCCTGACCATGGCCGAAAAATTTCGCTCTGAAGGGCGTGATGTGTTGCTGTTTATTGACAATATCTATCGCTATACTCTGGCTGGTACCGAAGTCTCGGCGTTGTTGGGGCGCATGCCTTCGGCGGTGGGATATCAGCCGACTCTTGCCGAAGAGATGGGCACGCTTCAGGAGCGCATTGTCTCAACAACTACAGGCTCTATCACTTCTGTGCAGGCGGTCTATGTGCCAGCGGATGACTTGACAGACCCCTCGCCTGCTACAACCTTTGCCCACTTGGATGCAACGGTGGTGTTGTCGCGGCAGATAGCTGATTTGGGGATTTATCCTGCTGTCGACCCGTTGGACTCTACTTCTAGACAGCGTGACCCGCTTATCATTGGTCAAGAGCATTACGATACAGCGAACCGAGTGCAGCAAGTGTTGCAGCGTTATCGAGAACTCAAAGATATTATTGCTATTCTGGGTATGGACGAATTGTCAGAAGAAGACCGCCAAGCGGTAGCCAGAGCACGCAAAATTGAGCGATTCTTGTCGCAGCCATTTTTTGTGGCAGAAATATTTACCGGGCAGCCCGGTCAATATGTGTCGCTTAAAGATAC
>JBPCXB010000119.1:0-1082 GCA_051008935.1 Gammaproteobacteria bacterium
CTCTTACTAGGTCTTTGCAGGTTAGCCTACGTTTACCATACTAGCATCATGCCAGACTGTGCTGCATGCACACTATAGCATTATTCCAATTCCAGCAAGATGCAGGCACTAAAATAGCCCACGCAACTTTATAGCTTCTAAGAATCGGTATGCCCTCTATCCAGAACGGCGGTGTCAGCATCTATTACACTGATGAAGGTCAAGGGCCGGCGGTGCTGCTGACCCATGCATACGGCGCCAGTGCTTCTATGTGGGAGCCGCAGATCGCTGCTCTGAAAGACAAGTACCGAGTGATTAGCTGGGATCTCAGAGGCCATGCCCGCTCAGACAGCCCTGCGGACGAGACGCAGTATTCAGAGCGCTATTGCATTGAGGATATGAAAGCAATACTGGATCATCTAGGCCTGAAGCAAGTGATTCTAGGGGGGCTTTCGCTGGGTGGTTATCTGTCGCTGGCGTTTCGCCTGCAGTATCCCGAATGCGTCTCTGCGCTGATGCTGTTCAGTTGCGGGCCCGGCTATAGAGACCCACATGCGCGCGAAAAATGGAACCGGTTTGCACACAGGCTGGCGGACAAGGTACAGGACAAAGGGCTGGCGGCACTTGGAGATGGTAGCGAGATCCGCATCGATGAGCATCGCAATCTGGACGGGTTGCAAAAAGCAGCGCGGGGTATTCTGGCGCAGTTTGATGATCGTGTCATTCAGTCATTGACTCAGATTGACTTGCCGACTTTGGTGCTGGTGGGTTCTGAAGACAAAAACTACCACAACAGTTCCTCTTATATGGCGAAAAAAATCCCCCACGCCCAGCACAGCCATATCGAACAAGCGGGGCATGCCGCTAACCTGCAGCAACCTCAGGCGTTTAATGCTGCCCTGTTGCATTTTCTGGATCAGCAGCAGCACTAAACCTAGAAACATAGCAAGGGCAAACGGCTAGGCGCTAAAATGAAGCTGTATCTGTATATAGATGCTTTTATTGGTGCACCGCCGCGGCCTGCATCCATTCTGTTTGCGCACCCTATGCAGTACCCGTGCTCGACCTGAGCCTGCCACCATCCTGATCCGCTCACCCAAGAA
>JBPCXB010000120.1:0-10293 GCA_051008935.1 Gammaproteobacteria bacterium
ACAAGCTCTGCATCTGTATATTCTTTGATCATAAGAGCTTTCATTCAATCCGTCTGAGTAACCCATTCCCAAGACATCGCGCACGGCTTCAGCATGGGCTCATCACTTTTTATCATGTCTGAGCCTGTCAGATTGCACATTGCGAGCGAACCCAAACAGAGTTTATGCACCCAATGGGAGCTTTATTCAGCCTGACCGCCCACCCAGATGGGCGATGACCAAGCCATTTCTGCGACTTGTGCTGGCACCTGTGCGGGCGGTGATTGATTCAGACGCAGGGCATCGTAAGTGGACCAGCGGCAACTGGGCATTGCAATCACGCGGGCATAATAAAAGGCCTGCTCCCCGGCTTGGGCCGATGCATCGCGCCACACCGCCTTCAACTCATTTGCCCCCACAGCGCCTGTGAGCTGGCAATCGGCACCCACAGCAGAAACAAGGGGCGGGCATTGGCCACTGGCATCTGCTTGCCGACCATTACTGCAGGCAATATCGATCACCATTTCTTGCACCGCTCCATCTTGTTGCCATGCTTTGATAATCTGCACACGATCCAGCGGAGCAGCCAAAGGGTCACGCGCTGCCCAGACAAAAAATGCAGGCTTCGCTCCGCCCTGCACTTGTAACTGGCCTCCCATAGGCACGCCGATACGATAACCCAGTCGTGCCGGGTTGGATGCTGGCAGCAACTGTTCCATTGTCCCGTAGCCACCAAAAAAACGCAAACCGATGCGGGTGCCACTAGTGGCATAGACTTCACGCCTTTGCATAGCATCAAACAACGCATCACGGGTATTTTCTTCTGCCCACACAGCAGCTAGACCACCCGGGTTTTGTTGCAACAAACGGGTTTGACGTGCGCTCGGGAAAGCATTCAAGCGCACCTCAGCAGGGGCCGCAAAACTGGCGGCTGCTCCTCTGAAATCTGCTTCTTCAGTATCGCCCGGGTTGGAATTATGGGTATCGGTGCTGCCGATCAAGCCAAACTGCAATGGATTAAAACCCAACTCCGAGAGCAACTGCAGCCCCTTTTTCAAGCCATCACGCGCCATAGATGTCGGGTGAATACAGGCAGTATCGACGCCTACCACGGCATCAGGCGGGCATAGAGGCAAGAATTGTTCAAAGCGGCACCCTTCATCCCGAGTGTTCAAACCCAATGCGCACTCCGAATTGCCCTTGATCTGAAACATTTCTACCAATGGCTCATAGATGCGACGGGTTTGCCAATCCGCCTCGGTGTATAGATCGCCGTCTATGGTAATACCAGCAAAAGCCAGCCCCCAAGATTTGTTGGGGTTATGTGGTATGGAAATCGCCTCACAGGGCGCGCGGCAATCAGCAGCCAGAGCGCGCCACACATCGATCTCGGTATCGGCATCAAAAGCTGACACCGCTCTTTCTGGCACGTACTGGTTGCGAAAAATCACATTGCGATGGATCTTGCCGCTGTCTGGCAAAGGGGGCGAATATTCATAGGCTGCAAAAGTGGTGAACTGACCCGGTTCATTATGCTTTTCAGCCATACGCACAATATGCTGCCAAGTCAGCTGAGCCAGCCTCGGATATACATCGGGGGCTGCTAATGGCATAGGCTGAATGGGTCGTTGCTCACCACTGCGACGCAGTTCCTGAAAAAAACGGATGCTGGGCTGCTCAAAGCGGCGGCACAGTTCTATCGCTGCGCTGGGTCGATCTGGAAGCGCGCACGCTTCATGCAACCCAAACCCTTCCGCATGATCGGTAATAGCAGCAAAATCAAGCGGCCGAAAGAGCTGCATTTTTTCACCGATTGAATTGTCCATCGGTTGCCCTTTGGCAAAACGATAAGCATCTTCAACGCTCAAGCGATTGCCAAATACGTAGCTATCGAACGACAGGCGCGAGTGCACATGCAGATCGCCAAAATACAGATTTCGATCCGGATTAGGCTGCTGCACAGACAGAGGCTGGGGTTGCGGCAAGATAACGGCTGACTCATTTTGCTGTGCGGCCTGAGCACGCAGCTCAGCCAGCCCTTCATCGGTCAAAAAAGGACGGTTCAACACATAGTTCAGATACACACCGGCTACCAACGCCAGTATGACAGCAGCAGTTGCACTGACTACTACACCCGTCTTATGCCTAAGTATCCATTGCTTCATGCCTGACGCTCCGCCTCTTGATTTACGCCCTCTATTTATACACTGTCAGCCCACTAACCGCATTCCAGACAAATAAAGCGCGTAGGCTAGCTATCCTGATAGCTCGTGAGCGGCTGTAAAGCCGCAGTACCAACTTACGCCTTGCGCCATACGCCATCAGGGCTTGCGCCAAGCACTGTTGATACTCTTGATGCGCTGGCTAAACGCTGGGCTGGCATCTTTGCCACAAACCAAGCTCAGTTCTTTAAAAGGTATCGGCTGCCTGCTTTCATTGACAGCGCAAATCTGCTCAATGCCGCATGCACTATCTTGATGGTGCACCGATACCACATCTCCTTTCACCACATGGCGGTTACTCCAAATCAGCAGAGTCACCATCAACGGCCATAAATCCAAGCCTTTAGCGGTCAAACAATATTCCACCGCCCGCTTGTCTTTATCGCTGGTTATTTTTTCCAGAATCCCGGCCTCTGTCAGGCTGTGTAACCGCTTGACCAACACAGCACGCGATATGCCCAGCTGTCGGCGAAAACCTTCAAAACGGCGCGTACCGTACATGCATTCACGCACCACCAATAGCGTCCACCAATCTCCTATTTGATCTAACGCACGCGCCAAAGGGCATTCGTGTCCTAAAAACCGTGATTTACTCATTGATCCTCGACTAACTTCAGGTCCAAATGCCAATTACAAAATCTGCTGCCGCACATTTTAGTCTCCTAACAAGACTAAGGGTATAATGCCTGCTGAAACAAGCCGAAGCCGAACACTATTGACACAAACCAAGCTAACACTCTGGGGTACAGGCACCCCGCGGACTTTACGCCCCATATGGATGGCCGAAGAATTGGGGCTGACCTACAACTTGCGCCCAATCGGGCCACGCACTGGCGAGACGCAAACAGAAGAATTTACCCGCCTCACCCGCAAACAAAAGGTCCCGTTTCTGATCGACGGAAACATCAAATTATCCGAAAGTCTGGCGATCTGCCGTTATCTACAGAACCGCTTTCCATCTGATACGTTGGCAATTCCACAAGATGCAATAAGCCGAGCTAAAGAAGACGAATGGTGTTGCTATATTTATGGCGAAATTGATGAAACTGCGCTCTATGTGATGCGCCGCCACTATGATCTGACAGAAGTTTACGGTGCCGCACCAGCGGCGGTTGAAGCCTGCCGCGCTTATATAAAGCACCATTTCGACCTCATGGAAATCCATCTCGCGCAGCACGAAACCCTTCTGGATATAGGCTTCGGGCTGGCTGACATCATGCTGGTTTCCTGCCTCGACTGGGCGCTATTCTACGGCTGCGATCTGCCGGATCACCTGAAAGCCTATCGCGATCAAATAGCCAAACGGCAGCCTTACCAGAAAGCAATAGCCATCAACTATGCTGCTTTGAGGGAGGTCAGTGATGGGGCCGCTTGAAGGCGTCAAAGTACTGGATCTGACCAGTATGGTATCCGGCCCGATGGGGGCAATGATGCTAGCAGATCAAGGGGCTGAAGTAATCAAAGTCGAACCTGTACACGGCGAACAGATGCGCCATATGGCTGCGCCGCATAACGGCGTTAACCCGGTCTTTTATTCATGCAATCGAGGCAAAAAATCACTAGCCCTTGATCTGAAATCCGATGAAGGGCAAGAAATCTTGCTTAAACTGGCAGCTGAAACCGATGTATTCATGCAAAACTTCAGGCCAGGCGCCATCGAACGCATGGGTTTTAGTGAAGCCGTATTGCGTAAGCTTAATCCCAGGCTGATTTATGTATCGATCAGCGGCTTTGGCAACAAAGGGCCCTATGCGCAATCAAGGGTGTACGACCCAGTCATCCAAGCGCTCTCTGGGGCCACGGACATTCAAGCCAATCGCGCCAACGGCAGGCCACAGATGTTCCGCATTGTCATTGCTGATAAAGTAACCTCTCTAACCTCTGCACAAGCCGTTTCCTCGGCGCTTTATGCTCGGGAAAAATCAGGCACCGGCCAACACATCCAACTCTCCATGCTCGACGCCGCCTTGGCTTTTTTCTGGCCAGAAGGGATGGCTGGTCTGGTATATCAAGAAAAAGAATTTGACGTACGCAAACTACAAGGCTCACAAGACCTCATTTACAAGGCCAAAGATCGCTACATTACTGCAGGGGCAGTATCAGATTCAGAATGGCGCGGCATGTGCCATGCCTTAAAACGTGAAGATTGGCTTGCAGACGAACGCTTTGCAACCTCTGCGGCCCGTGTGATCAACGCCCAACAGCGCAAAGAGTTGACTGGAGCCGAGATCGCCAAGTGGGACAGCGCAGAAATCCTCGCCCGTTTTCAGGAACAGGGCGTACCCTGTGCTCCACTGCTGGATCGTATGGAATTGATGCAGCACGAACAGGTGTTAGCCAATGAGTCGATCTGGTGTATCGAACATGCAGGCTTTGGAGAGGTGCGTCAGGCCCGCCCCGCAGCACGCTTTGAGAACACGCCCAGCGAACTGATGCGTCCGGCGCCCAAACTGGGCGAACACGGACCTGAAATCTTGACTGCACTTGGGTATGACAGCCACATGCAGCAAAAACTGATCCATGAAAATAAATTAGTCGTCACAACTTCTTGACGCCTTTGCTCGGAGAGTATTATGAACAAAAAACCTGTATGTCTGATTCTGGGGGCAGGTGCCGGTATCGGCGGCCATGTAGGCATGAAATTTGCCAGCGAAGGCTATCACTCCGTGCTGGCACGCCGCAGTGATGAAGCGGGTTTAAACAAACTGGTTTCGCAAATTGAGCAAGCTGGCGGCAGTGCTACAGGGCGCCTGATCAATGCCGTGGAAGACGATTCCATCGAAAATCTAGTCACAGATATCGAAAAAAATATCGGGCCCATCCAAACGGTACTGTTCAATCTGGGCGCACAAATCGGCAATAGGCCACTCGAAGAGACTTCATTGAAAGCCTTTACGCTGGGATGGAAAATGGCAACCTTTGCCCTATTCCGCTTGGCCAAAGTAGTTATTCCATCCATGGTTGAACGAGGCGGCGGCACTCTTCTAGTTACCTCAGCGACCGCTGCTATGCGCGGCAATGCTGGTCAACATTCGCACGCAGCAGCCATGGGCGGGCGACGCATGCTATGCCAGACCCTAAATGCCGAATACGCCCGCCAAGGCATCCATATTGCTCACATCATCGTAGACGGTTCCGTAGACGCACCCGACACTCTGGGCAAACTGCTAGGCTCTGAATTATTCCAGCAGCTGCGCGAAACCCGTGGGCTTGAACACGATGGCCTGCTGTTGCCTGAAAAGATGAGCGAAACCTACTTTCACATTGCCCAACAGCATCGTTCAACCTGGACGCATGAGTTAGACCTACGCGCATTTTCCGATCTGGCTTGGTGGAATCACGCGCACTGACTGATACTCTTTGAGCCCCTCTCTGAGCCTTCTCTTTTGCATACCCTTTAAGGCAGACAACCGATGAATAAACAACTCGAACTGGTTTTTGATTTTGCCAGCCCCAACGCTTACCTCAGCTATCGTGCACTGCCGCCCATTCTGGCTCGAACCAACGCTACACTGGTCATACACCCCTGCCTTCTGGGGGGTATCTTTAAAGCCACCGGCAACCAACCCCCTATGATAGCCTTTGGCGATGTGCAGGGCAAACTGGCTTACGAACAATTAGAAACGGCGCGCTTTGTAAACAAGCACGGCTTGTCGGCCTACAAGTTCAACCCGCACTTTCCAGTGACTACCCTGCTGCTTATGCGCGGCGCGATAGCTGCCGAGCGAGACGGCTATTTGGTTGCATACATAGAAGCCGGGCTCAAACACATGTGGGAAGACGGCCTGAAAATGGATGATCCAGCCATATTCGCTCAAGCCATGACCGAAGCGGGGCTGGACGGTGAGCGCCTATTGGCCCAAACTGCCGAACCAGAGATCAAGCAAAAGCTAATCGAAAACACACAAAAAGCAGTAGAACGCGGTGCTTTTGGCATCCCCACCTTTTATGTCGGCACCGAAATGTTTTTTGGTAAGGAACGGCTGGGGCAGGTTGAAGAAGAGCTAGCCAGCTAAGAGAACCCATTGATGAACAGGATACTCCCATGACTTTGACGATCACTCCCTCTGGCGCCTCTTGCGGCGCGTTCATTACTGGTGTTGACCTGACGCAGCCTATATCAGCTGATCTGGCAGCAACACTGCGCGCCCATTGGCTGGAACATAAAGTCGTAGCCTTTCCCGATCAATGTTTGAGCAATGCCGATCTGGAACGCTTTACCCTGAGCTTTGGTGAGTTTGGAGAAGACCCCTTCTTCGGGCATATCGACGGCCATGAACACATCGCCGCGATTCAGCGTAAAGCCGATGAAAAGGCCCCTATTTTTGCCGAAGTCTTCCATTCCGATTGGAGCTTTATGCAGGTGCCTCCAGCCGGAACCTGCTTGTTTGGCATTACCATCCCACCCATTGGCGGCAATACCCTCTTTGCCAATCAGGTGGCCGCCTATGACCGCCTGCCCGATGCCCTGCGTGACAAGGCAGACACCCTTACGGCTATTCATTCAGCGGCCAAGGGTTACGCGCCTGATGGAGCCTACGGCGACAACGAAAAAGAAAGCGACCGCTCTATGAACATCATTTACAGCGAAAAAGCACGCGAAACATGCACCCACCCCTTTGTCCGCACCCACCATGAAACCGGACAGAAAGCGCTGTTTTCATCAGCCGCCTATATCGAAGCCTTTGCCGACATGGACAAAGAAGAAAGCAATACGCTGTTAATGGAGTTCTATGGTCTGCAATCCAATGAAGATATCACCTATTCGCACAAATGGCAACAAAACATGCTGATCATCTGGGACAACCGCTCCCTGCTGCATTCAGCTACTGGCGGATACGACGGATACGACCGCCTGTTGCACAGAACAACGGTTGCCGACACACAGTTTTAGCAACTGACCCAGAAAGATTGGCAACCCGACAGCCTGCGATCGCAATGTGCGTCCAACCCCACCGACCGCATCGCAAATTCACCTCAGATCTAGGCTTTAACAGGCACAGGCTATACACAAAATGCTATACTAAGGCCGCCTGCTGTCACAAACCGCATCTACCCCTCTCAACCATGCAATCTCTGCCCTGCTACTGATGCATCTCGACATCTTTAAGGACAAGCAGCGCCGGATATGCCTGCTGCTCTTGGGGCTGTTTATGGCAGGCCCTATTGTGCACCACATAGCACATGGCGATCATCTGCACGTTGAGGAAGACGAGGCAGAAGAGCATTGCCTCTGGTGCCAACACGACTGGGCACCTAAACAAACCTATAAAAAGCCAACAGCCAGCTTCGCTACCCGCAGCAACAGCCCGGCTGAATACGCTCAACCCGCATTTGTTTCTGTTCGTTTGGATTACTGGACCCGAGCCCCGCCTCGGTACGCCACTGCGTAAACCACTCTATTGCAATCCATGATTGCAACCCAAACAAACAACAGGATCAATTACCATGCGTATCTATTGCGTTATTTCGGCGTGCCTAGCAGCACCGCTTTTTCTCATCAACCCCGCCCTTGCACAGCAGACAGACAGTGAAACCCCAGACACAGAACTGGAAACTCTGATCATCTCTGCATCCTACCTAGGAGATACAACAGGCGAGGTTGCCAACCCTATTCACGTCATTTCAGGCGACACCATAGCCAATAATCTCAGCGAGAGCCTGGGAGAAACTCTGGACTCTTTGCTCGGCGTCTCATCAGCAGACTACGGCCAAGGCGTAGGCCACCCCATCATTCGTGGGCTTTCAGGAAGCAGAGTGCGGCTGCTCAACAACGGTCAAGTCGTGGCAGACCTGGCACAGATCGGCCCAGACCATCCCAATGAAGTGGTCTTGAAGCGCGCAGTGCAAGTTGAGGTGGTACGTGGACCCTCTTCCCTGCTCTACACCAACGGCACCATCGGCGGCATTATTAATGTGGTCGACAACATTATTGCCCGCCAAGATGTTGAGCGTACTCAAATCCATGCAGGACTGGAATCTCAGGCAGTCAACAACGGCCAAGTGGCTGATTTCTCTTACCGTGGCAATGCAGGCGGATTGAATCTGGCCTATACGTTCAGCGACACCAACTTGTCGGACTACGACATTCCTGCCGGCGCTATTTTGCACCACGAAGAAGAGGAAGAAGATCATGCTGAAGAGGAAGTAGCAGCCGACTATCTGGCCAACTCAGACTTTGAAAACAGGGCGTACAGCGCTGGCCTGTCCAAAGTGTTTGGATGGGGGCATCTGGGCGTATCCTACTCAAACTCTACTGGAACCTTTGGCCTGCCCTTTCACGCAGAGGAAGAAGAGCACGCGGAGGACGGAGAAGAAGAGGAAGAACACGCTGACGAGCGCATTTTCAGCACAACTAACTCAGATACATTCACCTTCGAAGGCTCTTATATCTCAGATGATGCGGCCATTAAGCGCCTTGACTACTTCATCAGAAGCACGACATCCGATCTGACCGAACAGCATGCTGAAGAGGAGCATGTCGAAGGAGAAGCCGAAGAAGAAGAGGAACACGAGGAACCGACTCTGTTTGAAAACGAAACTGTGGAATACGGCATCTTGCTGGATTTGAGCAATGGAAGCTTCACGCATCGGGCCTCCGTGCGTCTGCTGGAAGAAGACATATCCATTGTCGGTGCAGAAGCGTACCTGAACCCAGTGGCAGCCAATCAACTATCGCTTGGTTACTATCTGGCAAAAGATTTCAGTAGCTATGATTTCAATCTGGGCGTGCGCTACGACCAAAACACACGTGACGGCAGCGCCCAAGTATCTGGGGTGCTTACGCCCTTCAGCCTGGATTTTGACAGCTTCAGCCTGGCTGCTTCCCTAGGCAAAGAGCTCAGCAAAACACTGACCCTCAATCTGGGGCTAGCGCAGCTGGAAAGGGTACCAACAGCGCGCGACCTGTTTGTCAACGGGCCGCATCTGGGCACGCAAAGGTTTGAAGTGGGCAACATCAACCTGAACCCAGAGACAGCGCTCAATCTGGACGTAGAGTTACGCTATCAGTGGCAAGGCTGGTCTGCTTATCTGGCTGTTTTTAGCAACCAGATATCTGATTACGTCTATTATCAGGATGACCTCGCAGGGCAAGAGCGCGACGGGCTGATTGAATCTTCTGCCCTGCAACAGGACGCAGACTTCAGCGGTTATGAGCTGCAAGTTGGCCGCGCCTTTAGCGTTGGCCAGGGCGACCTAGAGCTATCTCTCGGTCTGGATTCCGTGTCTGCCACCTTTACTGATGGCTCCTATGTGCCGCGGACGGTGCCGCAGCGCCTCATCCTTCAGGCACAGTATGACGTCGGGCGCATGTCCACCAGCCTCACGCTGAAAGATGTGCAAGATCAAAAGGACGTAGCCGTCAATGAGACAACCACAGCTGGCTACAGCCTGCTGGACTTTGCCTTTTCATATCGCTTCGATGATCTGATAGCCACCGGCGATTTGACCTTGTCAGTCTTTGCTAAAAACTTGCTCGATGAAACAGCGCGCAACCACACCTCCTTTGTCAAAGATGCCGTGCCTCTGCCCGGGCGCAATCTAGGCCTGAAAATCAGGTACAGGTATTGAGCCAAAGCTGGTAAATGCACCGGATGCCGAGCACATAACAGTGCTCGGCGCTCGGCGCAGGCTCAGCATACACAGGCAATCTGAGCATCAGGCAACTTCCAAACTCAACCGGCCCAAAGGGCCAAAATCTGCTTCATAACAGCCGCAAGACGCCGGCACCACTTGGCCGCAGGCTCCAGCCAAAAAAAGAGTCTGCTCACCACATACAAACTGCCGGTTCTGAGCCTCTTTCCACATCCATTGCGCTGCCCGCAGTGGCCCATCCAAGGCTTCAGCCGCTGAGGTATCATTGACCACCACGCCGTCACGGCGCAAAACCATAGCAATTTCCTGCAAATTGGCTGACCAAGGCAACCTGTCACCCACTATATAAAGATCGGCACCCATATTGCTAGCCACCAGATTGGCTGCTGTCATATCCGTTGGTTGAGAAAACTGCACAAAAACCAATTCAAAAGCCGGCGCAACCGCCTGAATCTGCCCCTTTGCATCACACCAAAAAGCCACCTCACATTCAATA
>JBPCXB010000121.1:0-1408 GCA_051008935.1 Gammaproteobacteria bacterium
GGATAAACTAGCGGCAAGAAAACGTCATTTGAAGCAGTTGCGACGAGATAATCCTTTCTTCAAAGGCTAGCCCTGCCTCACTCATTCTTGATCATCAGCCTGCTGTGGCGTTTGAGGGCTTTGGTCAGGTGCATTGTTGCGCTGCAGAAATTTTGCGACACTCACCGGGTCAACCTGCACCAGGTTATTGCCTCGCTGCACTTTTAAATATCTTTCCCCCAGCAAGAAAGAGCGTGGGGTAGGTTTGTAAGTTTTCCCTGCGAGCATAATGCTCGTGACTGTTGAAGATGTCTCGAGTGGATCGCCATCCCAAATGACCAAATCTGCTATCTTCCCACTCGATATCTGGCCGCGATCTGGCATGCCCAGTACTGCAGCAGCATTCACCGTGAGCGCTCGCAGCGCCACTAAAGATGGCAGCCCCCAGCCCACCGCTTGACTGGCTGCCAATCTCACCAGTTCGGTGCCGATGTAGGCATCGCTGCCAAACATGACAACCACTCCACTGCTGTTTAGCTTGCTAGCCAAAGTCAGTTGAGAAGCAGGATTGGTCGCGCCAACATAGTTTTCGTGGGGTTGGAGAATCACGGGTATGCCATTGCTAGCCAGTTCCGTGGCGACGACATCTGCCTCACCTCCGCCGGCGATGATCAAGCGCAGTTTCTCGCGGTTGGCAATGTGGATGAGCCGGCGTATCTCCTCAGCTCCATTGGCCTGTACTATCAGTCTAATTTCGCCATCTAACACCCTTTGTATGGCGTGCATATCCTTGCGAGACAACGAAAAATCAAAGTGTCCACCCCGCTCGTAGCTCAAGGTGTTGCGCCGATAGCGTTTGACGTCTTCAATAGCCTGCTCTAACGCGTTGACCGCAGCGAAAGGATGGCCGTCAAAACTGCTCAAGCGAGCGACCAAGGCAAACTCTGTTAACAATGGCTGCTCATCAGGTCGCAGCGTCCCCGCAACTGCAATGCCTGAAAACAACTCCTGATCGTTGTAGGGGACCGTCCCCACCGCCATCACACCTGATGCTAAACTCGCCTGGACTGTATCGCTTCTATAAGTCCAACCCTGTTCCACACTATAGCCTGCTGAGTGAAGTTGCGAAAAACTTTTGTATCCACCAGTCGGCCATCCCACCGCACCTACGGGGGTCCATGGCACGATGAAACCCGGTGTGATAGTCAGCCCGCTGACGTCTATTTCCTCGGCATTCAACGCCAGAGGATGCGCGCTTAAATCTTCACCAACTGCCGCAATACGATCTTGGTTGATGAGTAAATCGCCATAAAAAATCGTACCGACGCCGGCCATAGTATAAATAGTCGCGCCACGCATCAGCAAGGCTTGAGATGAGGCAGTCATGCTCAACGCTACCAGGATGCAGCCCCCTGCGATTGTTCTGAAG
>JBPCXB010000122.1:0-3095 GCA_051008935.1 Gammaproteobacteria bacterium
GCCTTAGACGTCCATTCGCCCGCACTCAAGTGGTGGTCTGTTTTTGCGGCGGTTAAAGGCATGGCCATTTGGATATCTGCAGGCCATGAGTTTGATTCTGCATCCAACCAGCAACCGGTTAACTTGTTCTCAAGCTGGATATGCAGCGATCTGCACCTCCAGACCCTCGCCAGCCTGCTGGCGCCTAATTCTTTGCATTTGCCTCCGGTCTAGATCTATGAAACCAGCCTGTCATCAATCTTTGCGCACGCTGGCAACTCAGCTTTTGCTAGAGCATGGGCCCGCTATGGCAGAACAGTACAGCCAAGCGCAGCTGCAGTTGATCGGAACCTGCGTATTGATGGCTTCCGAATACCTGACCAAAGGGCCTTACACTTTATTGGCTGAGGCCGCTGCAATCAGAGCCTTGCTGGCCGAGCAGTTACCTGTTGCACAACAAGGTGGCTGTAACCAGTCTTTAGTGGGTCAAATGCGCCAAGCTAGTGCGACTGGTAGCCTACCGGAAACCATCGATCAGGCAATTGAAAGCTGTAATGCCTTGCGTGCTATTCTGACGGACTGGCATGCTTGGGTGGAAGAGCACATGGGCTATGACAGTGAGTGCAACCGGCAGATATGGACGGCTCTGACTACCATCCACCAAAAAAATCGCATCGAGAGTATGGCTGTCATGGCCCAGTTACGCCATGCGATGGCCAGCGAAGAGAACTAGATGCGGGCTAGCCGTTCAGCGTTGCAACTGGCCATCATCCACGACAATATTGGCGCCGGTTACGGCTTCTGACTCAGGGGCACAGAGATACAAGAGCGTCGAATCCAGTAGAGCAGGTGCGGCGATTCTTTTTCGAGGAAATTGTTCCCAAAAAGCACCTTTGCGGTCTTTGGCACCAGAGGTCATTTCGGAAGCAAAATAGCCCGGCGAGATGGCGTTGACGTTGATACGGTAGCGCGCCCATTCAGTCGCTAATACTTCGGTCATCCGCACCACGGCAGCCTTGCTGATTGCATAAAGACTGACGCCATGATCCGGATAGTACTTGGCTGCGATCGATGCGATATTGACAATGCGGCCGGGTTGCTGGTTCGCTATGAGGTGGTTGGCTACTCCGCATGAGAAAAAATAGGGCGCCCTCAGGTTGATGTTCATGCTCTGGTCAAAATTGTCCAGGCTGGCTTTGGTTGCCAGAGCAGGCTCCACTATGCCTGCGTTGTTGACTAAGATGCTAATGGAACCCATCTCTTCGATTGCACGATTCACCAGTTGCTGGTGTTGTTCTGGATTTGCCAGATCAGCAACCAGCACCAATGCTTGGCCTCCGCGGCTTTCGATTTCGGCACGGAGCTTCTGGAGGCGATCGGCGCGTCGGCCCAGAATCGCTACCCGTGCCCCAGCTTGTGCAAGAGTGAGTGCAAAGCGCCAACCCAAGCCCGAACTGGCACCGGTGATCAGAGCTGTTTGTTGGCTCAGGTCTGTGTTGCCCGTGAATACGGGATCGTTATCGGGGGCAAAATTGCTCATAGGGACTGTGCTTGCTCAATGATTTGTTCTACGACCTTTGCATCGGCCAGAGTAGAAGTATCGCCCAGATTCTGCGTTTCGCCCTGAGCAATCAGGCGCAGAATGCGGCGCATGATTTTTCCCGAGCGCGTCTTAGGCAATTCGGGGGTCCATTGGATCTTTTCGGGTTTTGCAATCGGGCTGATGGTTTCGGATACCAGCGCCTTCAACTCCTCTTTCAAGCCGTCAGAGCTATCTACTCCATGCATTAGAGAGACAAAAGCATAGATTCCTTGCCCTTTTATGGGGTGTGGATAGCCCACTACGGCTGCTTCTGCTACCTGTGGGTGCAATACCAGAGCGCTTTCAATTTCGGCGGTACCCAAGCGATGCCCTGAGGCATTAATCACATCATCGACCCGACCTGTGATCCAGTAATAGCCATCGGCATCCCTTCGTGCCCCGTCGCCTGTGATGTAGTATCCGCTAGGGCCAGAAAAATAGGTGTCTACCATACGCTGATGGTCGTTATAGATGGTTCGGATCTGGCTGGGCCAGCTTTGAGAGATGGCCAGAATGCCTGCGCCTTCGCCTTCAATCTCGCTGCCTGTTTCATCCAGCAGAACGGGTTTTATACCCCAGAAAGGCAAGGTAGCTGACCCGGGTTTTAGCGGGGTAATACCTTGTGCCGGGGCGATCATGATGCCTCCGGTTTCGGTCTGCCACCAAGTGTCTACAATGGGGCATCTGGACTCGCCGACGATGCGGTAGTACCAATCCCAAGCTTCGGGGTTGATAGGCTCTCCTACAGAACCCAGTAACCTGAGCGAATTGCGGCTGTATTTTTGCACCGGATCGTTGCCCTGAGCCATCAATGCACGTATAGCGGTTGGCGCAGTGTAGAACACAGATACCGAATGGTCTTGGATGATCTGCCAGCACCGAGAGGCGTCTGGCCAAGTCGGTACGCCTTCGAACATCAAGGTGGTAATGCCTCTAGACAAGGGGCCGTATACGGTATAGCTGTGACCTGTGATCCATCCCACATCTGCAGTACACCAGAAAACCTCTCCTGGGCGGCAGTTGAATACCTGCTCAAAGCTCATGGCAGCATGCAGCAGGTACCCAGCTGTAGAGTGCAGAACGCCTTTGGGTTTGCCAGTAGAGCCGGAAGTATAGAGGATGAACAGCGGGTCTTCTGCCGACATGGGTTCCGCTTCGCAGTCGGCATGAGCCTGTTCCATCTCTTGGTGGTACCAGAGGTCGCGCTGCAACACCCAGGGAATATCAGCGCCGGTACGCTCGACCACTATTACTGAGTGAACAGAATCGGCTGCTGACAGTGCTTGGTCTACATTGTGTTTGAGAGGGACACTGCGCCCACCTCTAACGGCTTCATCCGCTGTTATCACACAGCAGGCGTTGGCGTCTATGATACGGTCCTGTAGGGCTTGAGGAGAAAATCCGCCAAATACCACGGAGTGGACAGCACCGATGCGCGCGCAAGCCAGCATGGCAATAGCGGCTTCTGGGATCATGGGCATGTAAATGCAGACTCTGTCGCCTTTTTTGATCTGGCGTTTTTTCAGCACATTGG
>JBPCXB010000123.1:0-17346 GCA_051008935.1 Gammaproteobacteria bacterium
AACCCCATTCAAAGGATTCCACATATTCAGGACCAAAAGTCTGAGCAAAGGCTCCCGTAAAAGCGGGCGGGTTCAAACCACCGGATTTATAGCTGCTCGCACGGGTTAGATACATCAAAGAACCTTCACCAAGCCTAACATCCAGACCCAGCTTCCAAGTATCTTCGTCCCATTCGTTAGTCAAGGTGGTAAAGCCTGGGACAGCATTATTGCCACAACCGGTACCACTGCCATAACCCGCTACACGCCAAGCTGAAGTGCCACATGAACGGTTGGATATGCTGGCAATAAAGGGCAGACTTGGGTTATTCAACAAGGTCTGGCGCGATACCGTCGTCTTGTCTTCCTGCGTGTTGCGAACACCCAGAGTGAACTTGGCGTTTTCATCTCCAAAGTAAAACTCTGCAAAAGTCGCTGCACTGTTCAGCACGTAACTCTGAGTGTGATTCCGATAGTGACCCAAATACTGACCGTCCGCCGAATAAGGAGCTCCAGCTGCAGCTGCCGCCAACAGGTTGGAATGCACATCGTAATACCCTTGGCTTTCATATTCCAGCTGAAAATTACCCACCAGAAAGTTAAACCAGCCACCGAAATCACTTTGAATCCGAAATTCTTCGGTAGTTCCATCCGATGTGCCGTAACTCCAGTCCCAACCAAACAGACCCCGTTGGCCATTGGTACTCTGACCGTGACCGGTCAGAACCGGATCTTCTGAATACACGTAGTTACCAGCAAGAGCTGCTGCCAGAGCCGTCTGACCAGTGGCAGCCAGAATGGCCTGTGCTGTTGCGCCAGTTGCAGTGTCAGTGCCGCCCTCAATCGCTGCAAGAAGATCGGTAGCCGCTGAAACACCTGCACCTGATAAAGCTGTCAGAACACCTGCCGACACGCTGCCATTAAACACAGACACCGCCGTTGAATCAAAAGGAATCGGCACCCCATTTGGACCTGTCGAGCCGTTGTAGTCATTGTTCGATGAAAAGAATCGCTTTTGACGACCTGCTACTAGATTAAGCTCCAGCGCACCCCAATCCCACTTCATATCTGCCGCTGCCAAACTGTTACGCACTTTGTAGTAGGGGTCAATCACCTGATTGACTGTACGCAAATCTTCGGGATTAAACGAACCCTGATCAGCAGTTGCCGCATTGTAGGCCGCTTGTGCCGACACACCAGCCGGCAAGAGTCCTCCTGCTTCAGCACCTTGGAACACCAAGGGAGATGGATAAAAAGTGATTCCCGCTGCTGCAGCCGGTAGCGCCACGCCTAAAAAGCCAGCCAAAGTCGCATAAACGGTTGGCGCACCGTTGCGGTCGTCACTGTAGAGCGATTGACCCGGTAAACATCCCAAGTTGAATGGATAGAAATTCTCGGTATCTGTATGGCAAACCTGTTTCGATTGACGAAGACGGGAATCCTCTTCCAACAGGTGATCGTAGTAAATATTCAGCTCAAACGGACTGTCTGCAGCACCACCTAAGCGAAAGGCTAACCGACCTGCGACAATGTCCCGATCGTCGATCTTATTGCCAGTAGCATGGTTGGTCACATAGCCTTCACGCGTCAAGCGAAACAACGAAGTACGCACCTGAAACCAATTAGTAATTGGTATGTTGACTGTGCTCTTGTATTTCAGGCTATTGTAATTAGCGGTCTCCATTTCACCGGATGCCTGAAATTCCTGAGAAGGCTTGTTGGGGATGACATTGACCACACCCGCTGTCGTGTTGCGACCGTACAAAGTACCCTGCGGACCTCGAAGAATCTCAATCCGAGCGACATCATAAAACTCGCTCTCAAACAAATTACTGCTCACCAAGTAAGCGCCGTTGAAATGAATTCCGGCACCCGAATCCGAACTGGCTGCAACAGCATTATTACCGACACCGCGAATGCTCAAATTCGCACCAGTAAAGTTCGTTTTTGAATACAGAAAGTTGGGAACCGAAAACTGAATATCCAAAACATCGTCGATATTCTCACGATCAATGGCCGATTCGTCGAAGGCGCTCACTGCCAATGCTGTATCTTGAGAGGTTTGTTCCCGCTTCTGCGAAGTTACGGTAATCTCTTCAATCGTCCCCAGCGCTTCGCCGTCATCTTCCTCAGCCAAAGCCGAAGCAGGCAACAGAAACGCAAAGCCTCCTGCCGACAGCACGGCGCACAAAAGACCTGCAGTCGAGAAGTCTGACAAAAATTGTTTTGAACTGGACATCATCATTGTCTCCAAGTTTCTTTACTCTGTATATACACTTCTAAGCCCAATACAGTGCCGAGATAGCTTTTACCTATTTTTTCCGCGTTTGTCCGCGTTTGCCTGCGCAACACTGCGCCGAACACATTCTAAACGCTCAAACATCTTAAACCACTACTGCTGATTGCAGATAGCTTCTAAGCTGTTCAGCTCATAAAACTTTAATTTAAATCTGAATAGTGCAGGCAACCTGACGTAGACGGCCTGCGCACACAACCTTTATTCAGCATGAATTCAGCCAGTTTGCACAAGTTCGCCTAAGCTCAGATTAACGACAAGCTACGGAAAAAATAGATACACAGAATTATATATTCAAACCTGCCCTTGACGCACATGTATCCCTCATACACTCAAAAGGCATTCAAGATATGCCCTCTACTCTGCCCAATTTGCTTCTGTAAAATTGCATCGACTGGCTAACTGACTGTAGCGACCTACCAGCAGATACGCCTACACAAACTACGGTCGGCCTTTAGATATGAATTACAAGCTCAATGCGGTAGCCGCACCCGTCATTGCTCAAATAAAAGACGAACTGGAAAACGAGCTGGCTAATTGGCGGTTTGCAGCAAACGCAGAAACAAACGCAATCTGCCATTACACGTTGCCGGGTGGGAAACGGTTGCGACCTACCATGCTACTGATCACTGCACGCGCCTTGAATCTCAGGAATAACCTATGCAACCAATTGGCCATGGCCGTTGAGCTTCTGCACAACGCCACGCTGATCCACGACGATATCCTTGATGATGCCGATCTACGGCACGACAGGCCCAGTGTCAGCAAGCAATGCGGTCAAAATAGCGGGCTACTCGCCGGCGACATGCTCTATGCGCATACCTTCAAACTCATTTCCACCATCGAAAACACAGAACTACGTCTAGAACTGGCAGAAACAGCCTGCGCATTGACCGAAGCTGAATTTTCACAGTTGGAACAAAAAGACTACTGGCAATCCAACCACTACTCAGACATCGACACACTCTGGGATGAATCTGTCTATTTCAACATCATCAAAGGCAAGACAGCCAGACTGTTCAGGTTTTGCTGCCTCGCACCGGCACTCCTGGCCCGGGCCCCTACAGAGATCCAAGATGCTCTTGCCTACTACGGTGAGCAATTCGGGCTGGCTTTTCAACTGGTAGATGACGCGCTCGATTGTGCACCTGAAAAGAACAAGCTAGGCAAACAGGCTGGCATAGACCTCAAGGAAGGCATCATCACATTGCCTCTAGCACGCGCCTTGCAAGTCAGTCATGCGGATGGGCGCAAAGCCATTCAAACGGCTCTGCACAGCTCTTCTCCCACTGATGCGCAAATAGCAGTAGCCTTGCAAGCAATACACGCCACAGATGCCTACCAATATACGATAGAATCCGCTAAAAGGTGCGCGAATACTGCACTGGAAGCACTGCAGGCCCTACCCGACAATGAATACACCGGTATTTTGGCAACAATGGTACAAGACATAGCCACTAGAGCAAGCTAAGAGTAGCAAGTACTATAATGCTATCCGTATATTGAGAGCTATCTACACTACACGAACCATGCCCGATAAAGATACACGAACCAGCTTTAGTAAAGAAGATCTGCTAGCGATGACCCGAGGTGAACTGTTCACACCTGAGTCCCCAAGATTCCCGAGGGATCACATGATGATGGTCGATCGTATCCGAGAGATCAACGACCATGGCGGAAATCATCAGTCTGGAATAGTGGTAGGCGAATTGGATATCAACCCTGACCTTTGGTTTTTTGACTGCCACTTCCCCAGCGATCCTGTCATGCCTGGCTGTCTAGGGCTAGATGCCATGTGGCAACTGGCTGGCTTCTATCTGGCTTGGCACGGACATCAAGGGGTTTGCAGGGCACTGGGCGTTGGCAGTGTGCGCTTTGGGGGGCAAGTGCTACCGGAATCCAGACTCATTGAGTACTATATCAACATCAAGCGCAAGCGCTCCAAGCCCTTTCCACAGGTTTTTGCCAATGCCTTCATGCATGTAGACGGTACCGAAGTCTACGGGGCGCAAAATCTACACATCGGCGTATTCCCCAAAACTACACCTACATGATCTCCCCGATCAACTGCCCTATTCCATCGAAATATTAATGCGAGAGGCTACCATGCGACGAGCCGTTATCACTGGCTATGGCGGAATTTCCTGCTTGGGAAACGACATCACATCCATCGCCGATTCACTGCAAAATCTGCGGTCTGGTATCAAAAAAGACCCATCCTATCAAGAGCAGAACATGCGTTGCCGTGTATCCGGCGGCATTGATCTGGATGTAAAGCCGCTTATTGAGCGCAAGAAATTACGCTTCATGAGCCGCGCAACAGCCTACGCCTATCTGGCAGCAGAAGCGGCAATTGCGCAATCAAAACTCACTCCTGAAATGCTCAACAGCGAGAAAACCGCTACTTTTGTTGGCACTGGAGGCAATGGAATTCGGGAAACACATCAGGCGCTGGATATATGGCGGCTAAAAGGCGCACGGAAAATCCCACCCTATGTCGTACCGCAGACCATGGACAACGGTGCTTCGGCAGTCCTGTCAACCTATTTCAAAACCCGTGGGGCTAGCTACTCTATTTCTTCTGCCTGCTCGACCAGCGCCCACTGCATTGGCCAAGCCTGCGAACAAATTCAGTTAAACAATGCCGACCTGGTACTAGCAGGCGGCGCCGATGACGAATGCTGGCAAATAAGCAGTCTCTTTGATGCTATGGGTGCACTATCAAGCCATTTCAATGATTACCCAGAGCAAGCGAGCAGGCCATTCGATAAAGAAAGAGATGGGTTCGTGCCCTCTGGTGGCGCAGGCATTGTCATAGTCGAAGAACTCGAGCACGCGCTTAGCCGAAATGCCACTATCTTTGCTGAAATTGTTGGCTACGGGGCGACTTCAGACGGCGTAGACATGGTAGCACCCTCGGGTGAAGGGGCAGAGAGGTGCATGCGCATGGCCCTGCGCAACTGCGACGCACCCGACTATATCAATGCCCATGCCACTTCGACCCCCGCTGGAGACCACGTGGAATTACAGGCCATACGACAAGTTCTAGGCTCCAAAATCCCGGACATCAGCTCAACCAAAGCTTTAACCGGGCATGCGCTAGGAGGCGCTGGCGTGCTCGAACTGATCTACTCGCTGATTATGCTGGAACGAGACTTTATCGTGCCTTGTGTTAACCTAACCACTCCCGATGACGTTTCGGCTGATTTCGTCTTTCCAACTGAAGTTAAGAATCAAGCTGGGCTCAAACGAATTATGTCCAACAGCTTTGGGTTCGGCGGCACAAATGCCAGTCTGGTAATCGAAAAACACAGCTCCTAAAGCAGAGCGTAGCCGCTGATTTCTTTCAATCCTTAGCAATCTTTAGCAATTCTGCAAAATTACAAGGAGCGAATGCGGCATCCAACTGCTCACGCAGAATACCTTCCCAAGCCGTTATACACGCATTCTGCGACCCGGGCAACCCACACACCAGCTTATTGTTGGCTATACCGGCGAAAGCACGCGACTGGATGCTGGCAGTGCCAACCTCTTTGATAGACAACGCACGAAAGAATTCCCCAAACCCAGGTACATGCCTATCTAAAAGCGGCTTCACTGCTTCAGGAGTGATGTCTCTTCTGGAAAAACCGGTGCCCCCCGTCAATACAATGACCTGTAAATCTGTACGCGCTATCAATAGTGCCGCCTGCGCACGCAAATGATACATCTCATCGCGAACCAGAAGGCGAGTGGCAACTCGGTGACCCGCATCAAGGGCGGCTTGCGCCAGATAATCTCCTGATTTGTCTGTCTCAGGGGTGCGGGTGTCTGAGACAGTAATCAATGCAACATCTAACCCCATCTCTCTATCCTCCACTTCAATTCTATGGTTGCGGAGACTACAGGCTCTGGCACGAACCGCTGGCAACGCATCATGCGCCGAGAGTACCCCGGAAGCTAAGAGTATAAGCCAGCCCCTCTAAACTGTAGACGAATCTTTCACGCTGACCGAACCAAGACAAATTCACCATGCATTACAGTCTAGAGCATGTTGACAATAGTTCCATCAACTATACAGCTGTCTTTGAGGCGCAATACCCTATGTTGCCGGCCCAATACCAATCGGCTCTCACTCCCCTTTATTACCGGTTTCATTACAGCACTATGCCCCCGGAATCGCGTCTGAAACAGTCTTTTTTGCGTTTTAAGGGCAACAGAATAGGACATATTGCGCTCTACCATGAACCCTGGATGATGAATCCGGATCAGCTTACACTGGATACGGCCTTTTGCCAGCCAGCTACCCATGCGGGCTTTATCCTTAAGTTGATCGCAGATATCAAATTGCAGGCAAAAAAATCAGGAAAATCTCTACTGCGAACTAGCTATATGAGCAATCAGAAAGAACTGCAGAGTGTTCTGGCACAGGCGGGCTTCAAAGAGGTACTGACTGAATACTGCTCTGAGTGCGACTTGACTACCTGCAAGCCCGAAAACTTCACCGATGCGCACAAGAATCTGGAGCAGGCTGGCTGGAAAATACAAACCCTTCGCCAACTCAAAACCGAGTATCCCGATTGGCAGCAGCGGTATTTTGATCTGACTCTAGCAATCGAACAAGATGTGCCTACGGATACCCACATCAATGTGGATCAGCGCTATTGGCAACTGCAAAAATACGGACTCAATCACGATCCCAGCCTGATCTACATCGCACACAATAGCGAGGTATGGGCAGGGCTGAGCGACTACAAGCCTTTCGGCGGAAAACACGGAGAACCAGAAGGGGTATTTACCGAGCTCACCGGCGTTCTCACCAACTACCGCAGGCGTAAACTCTGCCTAGCACTTAAAGCAGCCGCGATGACCGACCTCAAGAAATGCGGTTTCAAGCGCATTTTGACTGGAAACGAGATGCACAATCCCATGTACACGATCAATTTAAATATGGGATTCGTACCCTTTGCAGAAGAACGAACCTGCCATTTGATCCTCTAGCCTGCTACCAGATCGGAGCGCTTCAGAAAGGCAGATCATCCTCAAAGTCAGCCTCTTGCTTCGCGGCTGAGGGGGCTGAGGAACCTGAGGGGCCTGTGTTCCGAGCTGGCCGATCCATTTGCTGAGAAGCATCTGCCCCTAGATCCGTGTCACCTCCTTTGCCCCCTAGCATCAGCATCTCTCTGGCAATGACTTCGGTGATATAGCGCGTTTCCCCTCCTTTATCGTAGCTCCGTGTTTCTAACCGGCCCTCAATGTACACCCTATGGCCCTGCCGAAGATATTTTTCAGCAATTTCAGCCAGTTTGCCAAGCACGCGCACGCGATGCCAGTCGGTACGTTCTTCGTTCGTTTGTTTCTCGCGCGAATACCACTGGTTTGTCGTGGCAAGATTCAAGGTGCCAAACGCCATGTTCTTGTCTGAGTAGCGTATTTCTGGATCCCTACCCAGATTACCCACCAGTATCACTTTGTTGATTCCTCTCGCCATATCGTATCATCCAGTCAGTAGGCATGAAATTCAGGTCCCAGTATTCCAGATACCCGTCCATGTGCCTAATATATTATTCAGGACCAGCACAATACCTGTTATTCGGTTCACATTGCGCCAGATTCATTATTTGCGTTCTATTCTTCACATAATTAAGAGAGCTGCTTGTCGCGGCATAGCTCCCGATACATTCCTTCACACTGCTGAGCAACATGGCCAATTCCACGATCCGAGTACGCGGTGCCCGCACCCATAACCTGAAAAACATCGACTCGGAAATTCCACGCAATACTTTAACCGTCATTACCGGATTATCCGGCTCCGGTAAATCCTCACTGGCATTCGACACCATCTATGCAGAAGGGCAAAGGCGTTATGTAGAGTCGCTTTCGGCCTATGCACGCCAATTTCTGTCCATGATGGAAAAACCAGATGTCGATTACATCGACGGCCTCTCCCCCACCATAGCTATCGAGCAGAAATCCACCTCTCACAACCCGCGGTCTACGGTAGGCACTACCACCGAAATCTATGATTACCTGCGCCTTCTCTTTGCCCGAGTGGGCACCCCGCGCTGCCCAGAACATGGCGAAGAACTCACCCTGCGTACAGTCAGCGAAATGGTCGACTCAATCATTGGGCTGACTTCTCAATACGAAGGGGTGCGCATGATGCTGCTGGCGCCTGTAGTGCGGGCCCAGAAAGGCACGCACAAAAACCTGTTGAACGAATTGAGGGCCAGCGGCTATGTGCGTGCCCGAATCAACAACACAATATACGATTTGGATAGCGTTCCAGAGCTTGAAAAAAATCTTCGACACAATATTGAGGTCGTTGTCGATCGGTTTAGAATCCGAACAGGCATCGAGGGACGGCTGTCCGAATCCCTAGAAACCACCCTGCAACTCACCCAGGGCTTAGTGCAGGTGGAATCCATCGATAAAGATGCTGCACCCACTATGCTCATGTCCTCGCACTTTAACTGCCCTATCTGCGACTACAGCTTGGACGAGTTAGAGCCCAAGCTGTTCTCATTTAACAATCCAGCAGGTGCCTGCCCAAACTGTGAAGGACTCGGAAAAAAACGCTATGTAGACTCCAACAAACTCATCTTAGATACCAGTATGAGTCTAGTAGAAGGGGTAATCGTTGGCTGGGGATCCAACCATTCTTGGCACTACCATCTGATTACAACTGTTGCCGAGCATTATCACATCCCCCTGACGACCCCTTGGCAAGAATTGACAGCAGAGCAGCAGGCGCTGATTTTAGATGGAACTTCTGAATCTCTGGAATTTGTATATCGCACGGAACAGGGACGCATCTTCAGGAGAAACCGCCCTTTCAAAGGCGTACTTAAAAGTATCGAACACCGCTTCCTTGAGACAGAATCCGGCAGTGTGCGCGAAGATTTGCTGAAATTAATGAGCTACCAGAGCTGCGCTGCATGCAACGGCACCCGATTGAACCGCAAAGCAAATCACGTGTTCATAGACAACAAACCGCTCGCCGATATTACATCCTGGAGCATTCTAGGTGCCCATGAATGGAGCAGTCAGCTCCAACTGAAGGGCAATAAAGCGATCATTGCCCAACGCATCCTGCAAGAAATTTCCAGTCGGCTCGGATTTCTGTGCAATGTGGGATTGGAATATCTAACCCTAGACCGAAATGCAGATACACTCAGCGGCGGCGAATCGCAACGTATCCGTCTGGCCAGCCAGGTCGGCACGGGGCTAACTGGCGTCACTTACGTTTTGGACGAGCCTTCCATCGGCCTCCATCAACGGGACAATACGCGGTTACTGAGTACCCTTTGCAATCTGCGCGACCTCGGTAATACCGTTTTAGTTGTAGAGCACGATGAAGAAGCCATCCGAGCGGCTGACCATGTGCTGGATTTAGGCCCAGGTGCAGGAGTACACGGAGGTACGATATGCGCCTCTGGAACACCAGAAGACATCATCGCAAATCCTAAATCACTAACTGGAAGTTACCTGTCGGGCAAACAATCCATCCAAATACCCAGCCAAAGAGTTAAGGCCGGCAGCAAATGGTTGAAACTGACAGGAGCCACTGGAAACAACCTCAAGCAAGTCGATCTGGAGATTCCTCTGGGGCTTCTGACCTGCATCACTGGTGTCTCGGGATCTGGGAAGTCCAGCCTGATCAATCAAACACTGCTACCGTTAGTAGCTTCACGCCTCAATCGTGCCACCCGCCTCGATGCATTGGCATTTGAACAACTCAAGGGGCTGGAGCACCTCGATAAAGTCGTCGGCATCGATCAAAGCCCCATTGGGCGGACACCACGCTCAAACCCAGCTACCTATACCGGCCTGTTTACCCTGATCCGCGAACTCTTTGCCAGCACTAATGAAGCCGGAGCACGAGGCTACAAACCCGGGCGTTTCAGCTTCAACGTATCCGGAGGTAGATGTGAAGGATGCAAAGGGGATGGCATGGTGAAAGTAGAAATGCACTTTTTGGCCGATATCTACGTCACCTGCGAACATTGCAGCGGAAAACGCTATAACAGAGAAACCCTTGAAGTCAAATACAAAGATTTGAATATCCACCAAATTCTGGATATGACGGTTGTCGAAGCGCGTGAAATCTTCACAGCAATTCCGTCCCTGAACAAAAAGCTGAAAACTCTAGAAGATGTTGGCTTGGGCTATATCCGTCTGGGGCAACCTGCAACGACCCTGTCAGGAGGCGAGGCGCAGCGCATCAAACTGGCACGCGAATTATCGCGGACAGCTACCGGAAAAACTCTGTACCTGCTGGATGAACCGACAACTGGGCTGCATTTCAAAGATATAGACATGCTGCTGTCTGTACTGCACCGACTGAGAGACAAAGGCAATACTCTCATCATTATTGAACACAATCTGGATGTCATCAAAACAGCTGATTGGATGATCGATATGGGGCCTGAAGGTGGTGCCGGTGGCGGTGAAATTTTATTTGCCGGAGTACCTGAGAGCATTCAGGGGAACCAACGTTCACATACGGCTCGGTTTCTTACGCCCTTATTGAACCGAGCAGCAGCATTGCCCTTACAAAAAGCCATCAGTAACTCTTGACCGCCGCTCCCAAATGGCTGCACAAGAACGCCATCTCCCAGTCAACACCGAATTATGGCCTGCTGTCAGGTGGTGCCAAAACCTGGACAGTGTAGCCCATTCACCCTCTGCTGCTTCTTCTACCAGCCTAAGCGCACAACTCGGTTTAAGGCCCTCCAGACCTGCGCCCAAATAGCAATGCCTGTTGCGCAAATAAATCAGGCTCTGCCATGCCTGAATCCGAAGTGTATTGTGCTCATCCGCCGCCAACCATACTGCTGCTAACTCGATCAATTCTGCCTGATTACCCACTTGATCCAACTTATAGAGATAACGATCTTGAGGGCAAGGGGCATCTTGCTGTAGTCTTTGCCCTGCCTGTATAGAAGCAGTTTTTGCACGCGCTTCTGCATCTGCTCGTTGGGCAGACAAGCAAAAATGCCTGAGGCCCTGCCGCGGCTGTGCAGGATCAAAATACCTTTGATCTGCAGAAGGCAACAACACACTCAAATCCGCCTGGGTCACCTCACAGACTGGCAGATGTTGTCCATGCTTGGCCTGTGTGGTAGCTATGCCCAGCCGATTCAGCTGAATCTGCAACTGGCGCTCTGCCTCAACATCGCTAGCTACATGCACACAAGACGTCAGCAGCGGTATCAGCAGCAAGTGCTTTAAACAGGTACGCATCATGGCAGCCGTTCTATATATATCAGCCGCTCTGATTCCAATACCGAGGCATGCAAACCAACTGGATGCAAAAGCTGTTCAAAAGCTTCGTCCGCATTCATTGCCTGAAAAACGCGCTGTTCATCCAACACAGTATCCAAATGCACAGCATCAGCAGCACTCAGCGACCAGCTGCCATCGTTTCGACCCCAAGCACCCATCAAGCGCCTCAAATTTGCATTTAAGGCGGATTTACGCACCATAAAGAGGCGTGGCAATTGCCAATCAAGCGCAAACTTCTGTGGATACAACCTCAGCCTCCAAGGCGGAAGCAATTCATAGTAGATCAACCGGTGCACCGGATCTTGAACCAGATCCCATTGATTGCCACCCATCACACGGAGCGCATTGCGCACGGACATCAAGGGCAACGTGCGCTGACTGGATGCCAAACTGCTACGCTCCATGGGTATGGTTTGCGCATCTTTTACCAGCCGATAGCCTGTGCCCTGTAGCAGGATTTCAATGGCTTCCCCTGCATCTGAAACAGCCAACCAATCCGCTTCTACCCAGTCCTCAAGAGGATCGGACACTGTCTGCAAAGCTTGCGGGGTGCCGAGTCTATACCGTCCTTTGCGATATACCAATTGGGCCGGTTGGGCCAGCGCCCGATCTGTAAATTGGGCAGGCGCCCATATACGAGCAGCTTCGGCATCGGCCGCTTGAACCTCAGTAGCTGTAATAGCAAGCAGTGCATACAGCCCTGCCAACATGCAGCTGCCTGTCTGTACTGCAGCCAGCAACTGCCAGCCAATAGCGCTCATAGTTTGATTCGTCTATTCATCCGCACACCTCTGATCCATTGCCAGTGGTGCCTGTCTAGTCACTGGAACAAGCTGTTTCTAAAGGCACCGCGCCACCACAACAACGACTCTAAAAGATCATCGCATCCAAGTCCGTGCTTAAAATCACAGGAATGTGGGCACAATGGGCTACTTTATCCTCATAATTAAGGCGATCTATGGCACAAGCCATAGGTGCAGGTGCATGCTGCGGCTCAACCCTCAAGCAGTGCCGACCACACACTCCTGATTAAGACACATTGACACGAACCGAGAGGATAAGAGTATGGACTGTAACGACAGAAATATAATCGTCACTGGCGCTGGCGGAGGCATCGGGCGCGCACTAGCACAACGCTTTATCCAAGAAAATGCGCGATCCGTCAGTTGCGTCGATCTCCATGAGGATGCAGTACAAAAAACCTCAAAAGAACTAGGAGCTAAGGCGCATGCCTACCAACTGGATGTCACCGATGAAGCAGCCCTGCAAGAGTTGGTAGAGCGCATAGAAAACCAGCACGGTCCCGTCTCGGTGTTCTGCTCCAATGCGGGTATTGCCGTGCCCGGCGGCATTGAAACCACTAATGCAGAATTAGATGCCAGCTGGCAAGTCAATCTGCTCGCTCACCTCTACGCAGCACGGGCAATGATCCCCAAAATGCTAGAGCGGCAGGAGGGGTATCTGATCAATACCGCATCCGCCGCCGGTCTTTTGACCCAAATCGGCTCACTATCCTACGCCATCACCAAACATGCCGCTGTATCCTTGGCCGAGTCTCTGGCTATTACCTACGGCGACAAAGGCATCCGCGTATCCGTGCTCTGCCCTCAGGCGGTGCGCACAGCCATGACCGCAGGCAGTGAAAATGGGGGCGTAGCTGGTGTAGATGGCATGCTAGAGCCCGAAGCGGTTGCCCAAGAAGTCATCCGAGTGATGGGCACAGAAGAATTTTTGATCTTACCCCACCCTGAAGTTCTCACCTACATGCGGCGGAAAACAGATGATTACGACAGATGGATCGGCGGCATGCGCCGCTTGCGCGACCGCTACCTCGACAACCAAGCCTAAGCGTATCTAGGCTCAGCGCTCCCTACCTGCTGCCATATATCCACATAGGCGGCAGGTTGCGCACCACCGTCCGCAACTTTCTGACCCCCAGATCCCTGTAGTACTTCCGGGCCAGAACGGGCGCATAGGTGTAACAACGGAATATCCCTTCGGGGCCTAAATTCTGCGCTACCTGATGCATGATCTGCGTCAAGGTATTACCCAAAGATACCGGCAGACTAGATAGAATCAGATCGGCCCGAGCGATACCCAAACCCTGCAGAGTTTTGCTCAACTCAAGCGCATTACCAGCAAAAACAATCCGCTTATCGTCGGCAAACCTAGCCTTAAGGTAATCCTGAAAATCTGGATCACTTTCAAACAGTACGATGGTTGCATCGGCCCTGCAACCCTTGAGGTAGTACTGGGTAAAAACCCCGGTACCCGGACCAAGCTCCACTATTGTATCTAGCTCATCCAGGGGCAGATCGCTGAGCATGGCTCGGCAGGCAAATTTTGAACTGGGATACAAAGATCCGTTCGCCTTGGGTTGCCGCCAGAATTTTTTGAAAAACATCAACTGGGGTCCAGCTTTCTTTTTGCGTAAATAAGGAAGCTCTTTCATGAGTGTCCGCAATAGTTACAACCGCTGTGTGCAGGGTATCTTTGCAAATTTTATGCTATCACCGCTCGAGAGCCGCCAACATCCTAAAATACTTCTAGATTACCAACCCTAGCGGATACCTACCTCAGTGGACCAACCAACCCATCGACCCAGCCTTGCTCAATTGATCTCCCGTATGCGTGGCGCTATGGTGCCGATGCTGCCTCTGATACTGCTTCCCATCTGTATTCTTGCGCTCGCCAGCCTGTTTCACGCGTTCCGATGGCCTCAGAGCCTGGGCATAGGAATCGGACTAGTGCTTGGCATGCTACCGATTCTGGCAATACGATGGATAAGCCCTGACCGGCACTTACAATTCACGCTCTGGATCAACCAGCTGCTACTGATAGCACTCACCCTATCGGTGCCGCTTAACCTCCTGCCACAGCTGTTTTCCTCTCTCAATCCACTCATAGGCCGCCATTTACCGCTGCTAATTTCCATCCTGCTGGTCTACCTGACCCATCTGATGTTAGAGAAGCGCTACACCACACATACTGCTAAACGCACAGAACAACTGCAGCAAATCTCGCTAGTGTTCTCAGGGCCTTCGGCCAGCATGTCGCTACTGATGGGACTGGTGGCAGCCAGCTATGTGCTTCTGGCGCTCAATTACCTACAGCTTAATTACGCACAAACAGCGTTTTATACGGACAAGTTTCTTGACCGTGGCATCATTCCCCCCCTGACACTGATCCTGTTTTTCTGGGGGCTATTCCTGTTTATCGGCAAATTTCTACGCCTCTGGAATGAAAACCAAAGCTTAAAGCGCAACCAAATAAGCTTTACTGTCTCTCTGTGGCAGGCCTACACTAAGCGTTACCCCACAGCAACAGTAACGGACTGGATGGATATCGTCTTTGCTCAGGCTGCAGGGTTTTATATATTGCCTCGGTACCTGAGTTGGGCAATTCCGATATTGGGGTTTATCGGCACGGTACTCGGGATTTCACTGGCCGCTGAAGGAATACAAAGCATCATTGGCGATCAGCAGAGCCTGTCTCAAATTTCCGGCGGATTGGGTCAAGCGATTTCGCCTCTTGGTATTGCCTTTGACACAACGCTCGTTGCCTTGTCCTTGAGTCTGGTTCTGACCCTGCTGCAAAACCTACTACAAAGATGGGAAGATAATTTTCTATCCCGTCTGGAATACCGCGTACGGCAAGACGACCTTCCTGGAACCCCAGACCAACAATAAGGATCATGGGCCGCAATAGCAATGCATCCAGCGATTACGATCGCAACAGCACGCCACTGATCGAAATCTTCGGTGGCCTTTTTGCCTTACTTCTCGTTCTGTTCCTAATTTTCAACCTCTTCTCCCAAGCGGCCATTCAAGAACGGATCGAAACAGCAGCCGATGAAGGCCTATTCAAAATTGGATGGGGGGCTCATGGTGCTGGCTTTGTCATCATTACCCTTCCCGATGAACTGCGCATTGTCGAAACCGGCAGCAACATTGTCAGAGGCAAAATTTGCCACCCTCAAAGCCCTTTTGTCAAATATGTGCTCAAGGTCTACAACGGCGAGCGCCAGCAAATTATCTTTACTCTGCTAGAGGGCAGTGTCGGCACCATGGCCGAAGCACGCAACTGCATCATGAAATTGCTACCTAATCAACGGGTGGCAATCGGCTGGATCATTGCAGATCGAGAAGTACTCAAATCCGTCTCCCTCAATGACATCCCGCCCTATATCGAAAAAGTCATCAAGCCATGACTATAGATGCCCCGGCCGGACAACGCTCTGCTAAAAAGAGCTTTAGATACCAACAGCTAGCTGATTTTGCCAGCGTCACTCTGGCAGACATTCTGGCCAATGGGGCAGCCATACTGATTCTGCTTATCGTGCTCACTGTCGCTATCAAAAATGCACAGGAAGCAGACCGCCTAGAGCAAGTGGAAGAAGTTTCTGTGCTATTGAGCCGTGATCTGGTCTCATCCGTAGTCATGAACGCCCTGCCATCCAGCCCGCCCGCCATATTGCACGATTATCACACTTCGCCTTTAGACCGCAATCCGGCCCACAGCCAGATGCCGATTATTGAGTTTCATGCGCAATACCTCCGCGAATACTACAGCGGCCAGATTTTCAGCCGCAACGAATTACTGCTACAAGAAAATGCCTTTGATCGCTACCTCAGCACCCTCAGCGAGATCCAACGCCGCGCCATACGCATCGACATCTATGGCATTCGTCTCTTCTATGTGGGTATGTCAATCCTCAAAGATCATGGCATAGACCCGCGCCACTGGCATTTCATCGGCTACCCCAAGGGGCAGGGAGGTGGCCAGGGGGCTCCTGGTCTTGCAAAAGAGCACAGCCAACAGCCTAGCACACAAGACCCAGACGCCACCGAAAGCCAAGACCAGTTCTCCCAGCAACAGGAGCAATCTTCTGAACCCTCGATCCTGTTCGATGCAGAGCTTGATTTTGCCCATCCGACTTGGCCAGGCTATCCCTCCGACCAGCCCGATGCTTTTTACCCCTACGGGCAAGAACAAAATCCGTCTCAACAACAAAACCCATCACAGCAATCGGGCCCGCCTGGCATCACCACCAGATTCAGAAGTGCCGTCCCCTATACCAATGAAACACCCACCCAGAGCGCCGAACAAACACTACAAGAGCTGCCTCTACTGCTCAATGCACTCTTTATTTATATGGCAAACAACCAGCAAGAAGCCGATAACGGCTATGCTGCACAGCTGGATTCGTATAGCATAGAAAAGCATCTGCAGCCCTTGATGCAAGCCATCCGGCAGCAAGGCGGGATGTCGCCTGACAATACCCAGTTTTTTAACCATCTGACCGCCGAGATCCTGAATACCCCTTTCGCTACCCGTCTGCCCATTCCCGTACTCGGCGCACCGTCAAAAGCGCCCCCCGAACTCAGTCTGGCGCTGCCCATCAACCAGCGCATCCAATCAGTACGATTGATAGGCAACCAAGGCCACGAGCTGGATCTGGATCTGGACGAGCCCGCTCACCTGTCCTTGCACTTCAGCCTGTTCCCTTCCGTGTATCAGGGCATACGCACAGCGATTGAACAAGACAGCATGATGCTACTGGCGCAGACAGATCACCCCCTCTACCAACTGAATACGCCCGATTCGCACCAACAGACTAGCTCAACGGCCCAGATGCACGAAGGCTTTTTCAAATCTGTTGCAGAAACCAGCCACGCGCCTCTCTCTGGCGATACCACACAGCCCGCAGATTACGATTTTCGCTGGCGCGTAGTCACTCTGATCGATGCAGCCTCTACAGATTTCCTGACTGCCTTTGTCTATGCCGGTCTGGATCCCAATAC
>JBPCXB010000124.1:0-2059 GCA_051008935.1 Gammaproteobacteria bacterium
CCGGTATTAAGCTGCCGGTACGAACGGATAATCACATACCAGCTAGCACTTAGGCCAACGCCCAACAATCCAGCCATTATCAAAATAACGGGGATAAATTCCAGCACATCGGCACCGCCCCAGCGAATAATAGCGGCATTTGCCACTAGCAGCCCTGTTAGGATGGTGACATACAACCTGTTAGCCCCCTCGCGCCTTTGACTGACGCGATCTGCCAACTCAGCATGCAGCTTATAGAGCTCTAAAAGCTCTTGTTGATGCCATTGCTGTGTCATCGGTTACCTCTACATACGGATAGCTGGCTAACCAGTAGGAGCATGCACATACCTAATAGATGCTTTGCTGGTGCAAATTTATTATACGCACAGTGTGGCATGGCTTCAGGCGGGGCGCCCCAGCTATACTCACTCGATCAAAACTCATGACTCTAGGCAAGTATTACAATTGCCAACTGGACGGATGCGCCCTTTAATCAAAAAAATTAAGCATCAATTACGGCATCAATCGCCAATGGAGATTCATGATGGAACAACGCATAAGCTTGATCACGCTTGGGGTAAGCGATATGAAGGCGGCCGGACAATTTTATGAGGCGCTGGGCTGGAAACGGGTTGAAACGCCTGATAATTTGATTGTGTTTGATCTGATCGGGCAAAGCCTTGGGCTCTATCCCAAAGCGAAGCTTGCACAGGATTTGGGGATTGAGAGCGAGACACTGAGCGGCAGCGGCAGTATTACCTTATCGCAAAATCTACGCAGCAAGGATGAGGTTGATGCTTTAATGGAGCGCGCGCGCTCAATCGGAGCCTCAATACTCAAAGAAGCGCAAGAGGTATTTTGGGGCGGGTATCACGGTTATTTTGTTGATCTTGATGCCCATATATGGGAGGTCGCCTTCAATCCCTTTTCTCCGCTTGGCCCTAACAATGAATTTTGCTGGAATGGCTTTGGCGGGTCGTAGTTTGCGGGGCGCTCAAGACTAGGGGCATGCACGCTTTAGGCTACTCCATATAACCAACATGCGCCACCTTACCAATGCCCAAGACTTAAACGCCAGCAGAAAGGCTGCAGGCTGAAGGCGACTCACAAGAACCTGCAAAATCCTGAATGCCATGTTCTAAAGGGCGAACACCATGGCAAGCTCACATACCTATCAAATCAGCCCTGTCTACTGTGTTCTGAAACAACCGCACCGAAGCTGCATCTACCATGACGCCTTGATGGGCAACAGCACCTCGCCCTGCTGCTACAGATTTTTTGTACACATCGATGATCTCACGGGCAAAATCAACATCGGCCTGGCTCGGAGAAAACACTTCTAAAGCAGTATCAATTTGTGCAGGATGAATCGCCCATTTCCCCACCATACCCAACATCAAAGCCCTTTGACACTCGATGCGATAGGCTTTTTCGTTTGTAAAATCGGCAAATGGCCCATCCACCGCATCGATACCAGCGGCTCGGGCTGCAATGGTCATCTGGTAACGAGGGTAGTGAAAAATATCGCCCGGATAGCCATCGGCCATACCAATATTCTTGACCACTAAGCCCTGCGAGGCCGCATAGTCACCCATGCCGAAGACCATACATTCCAATCGGTCGCAGCTGTTTGCGATCTCAACCACATGCTGCATCGCTTGGACTTCTTCGATCAACACTTCAAGCCCAATACGCCGATCCAGACCCAAATGCAATTCCAGCTGCCGCAATAACTTATCGGCAAATTGCACATCGGAAGCATTCATTGGTTTGGGCAACATAATGGTATCTAAGTTGTTGCCCGCTTTTTCAACAACAGCGATGATATCCTGATAACACCACTGGGTACCGACATCATTGACGCGAACACAGCGCGAGGTGTCTCCCCAATCCAGGTGGTTCAACGCATCAATTACCGTCTCTCTCGCCTGCACTTTTGCCGAGGGCGCTACTGCATCTTCCAAATCACAAAACACATGGTCGGCATTAGAAGCTGCGGCCTTGGCCAGCATTTTTTCACTGGACCCCGGTACGGCTAGTTGTGTCCGACGCAAACGCTTGGGTTTTAAGTTCATAGCAT
>JBPCXB010000125.1:0-12114 GCA_051008935.1 Gammaproteobacteria bacterium
CTAATAATAACGAGCTAGCGTACACCAGCGGCAGAGCCGCTTCAGAATTGGGGCTCTGAAATCCTGCATCATAGATATGGAAGCCCAAGTGCATAAATTTCTGATCCAAATGTACAAAAGGGAAATGGCCGTCAACTGGCAAATCAGGGGCAAATTTGACCGCGCCTACTAGCATCAAAGGCGCCACTTCCCCAGCAGCTCGAGCAATAGCCAAAATCAGTCCAGTCAATATTCCGGGTACTGCCATAGGAAACACCACTTTGGACAGCATTTCAAAGCGCGTAGCCCCTAGCGCCAAAGCCCCTTGACGCATACTGGAAGGAATACGGGCCAAACCCTCCTCGGTCGCTACCACTACCACCGGCAGTGTCAACAGCGACAATGTCAACGCTGCCCAGAACAGCCCGGGGGTTCCCAGCGTTGGATTGGGAAGGTGGTCTGCAAAAAACAGCTCGTCGATGCTTCCCCCCAAGCCGTACACAAAGAAGCCCAGCCCAAAGATGCCAAATACGATCGAGGGCACACCAGCTAGGTTATTGATACAGACCCGGATCAGACGCACAACCGCTCCCTGCCGCCGGTATTCGTGCAAGTAAAAAGCGGACAGCACACCAAAAGGCGCTACCAATATAGTCATCAATAACACCAGACAAATGGTTCCAAAAATTGCCGGAAATACCCCTCCTTCCGTATTGGCTTCACGAGGTTCCGTAGACAAAAACTCACCAATTTTGATAAAAAACAGACTCGTCAAGGACCACACAGACAAATCGTTGGGCCTATAAAAACGCACAATATCAGCCAGATTTATTTCAGCGCGGCGATCCTGTCCAGATACTAAAGTAGCCGTCCAACTGCGGGCTTGCACGCGTAGTTGCTGCAACCGCTCTTCCTCCAGCATGTAGCGCTGGGATAGTTGCTGGTATTGCGCGCTCAACTCGGCTTGAGCAGGTGTGGGAGGTGCTGGGTCGGTGCCAGTGGTGCCAATGGCGCCAGCCCCTTCCGCCCTGCGTTTGCGTAATACCGCCTGCCGGTGGCGGTTCTGTTCCAACTGCCAACTCAACTCAGCAAGAGGCCCCTGCTGTACATCGTCTGCCTCTGCAACGAGCTGTTGCACTTTCGGAAACAGGCGCTGCAGTTCGGCATAAGCCTGATCGCCTGATGCGCGCTGTTCGCCACCCTTACTATCGCCGCTAGCTAGCGGCCCAACTTGCTCCAACCAACCGTAAAAATTGCCCCAGCTGTGCCTTTCTATCAATAAAACATCCGGCGGAGTTTCCAGTTCTGAGACAATATGCGGGCTCAAAATCTGCATAAAGTCCAGCCCATTGTGCTCTTTGTTGCCGACTTTGATGCTGATTCGGGCAACGGGCTGGTCCTGACCAAAAGACTCGCCCATAGCTTCAAGCTGTATAGGGCTTAACAACTGCCGGCTGCGGATCTGCCCCACTATTTTCTCAGGCGGTTCATCTCCGTATTCCTGAACAGAAAAGGCGACCACGGGCTGGATCCAAAAATAATCGCGGCTTCCTACCATTAATAGTAGAAACAAACCTACAACTGCCGCCGCACACAACATGGCAGCACCACCCATGACCCATATCTGCAAAAAGCCACCGGTACGTTGCTTGTGCGAATCTACAGCTATGGCGCACGCATTGCTACCGGTAGCACCCGTAGGTTGAGAGTTGCTCGAGGAATTCACAGGGTCGCGTATCTGCTTCTCAGCCTATGCCGAACATATTCAGCCAAGGAGTTAGCGATAAAAGTCATAACAAAGAGTATTATGGCGGAAAGAAAAAGCAAATGAAAATGCGTACTTCCGACCTCAGCTTCTGGCATTTCCACTGCAATATTCGCGGACAGTGTTCTCATGCCATTGAAAGGCAGCCAACTGGTTATGGGGGTATTTCCAGTCGCCATGATAACGACCATGGTTTCACCCACCGAGCGCCCCAAGCCAATCATGATCGCCGAAAAAATGCCAGGAGAAGCCGTGGGAACTGCAATTTGTATAACTGTTTGCCAAACAGTCGCACCTAAAGCCAAGCCGCCTTGTATCAGGTTGTCCGGAACCTCGTAGAGCGCATCTTCAGAGATTGAGAAGATGATCGGAATGACCGCAAAGCTCATGGCAATACCAACAATGAAGGCGTTGCGCTGCTCATAGACAATATTCAGTGATTCATCAAGCCACAGAATAAAATCACCGGCAAAAAACGCAGCATCGATGTAAGGTGTCAGATTCCAAGATAGCACCGCCGCGATCCCACCTACAGGTAGCGCAAGCAAAAACTCCCATCCTGTAGGAACCCAACGGCGCAATTGAACAGGTAGCCAGCTCCAGGCTTGCGCAAAAGCCACCAAGCTGAGAGGCAGCATGACAATAGAGAGCAACACACCAGACAGATGGTCTGCAATAATTGGCGAGAGCCAAAGGGCTGCCAAAAATCCCAGAATGACCGTGGGCATGGCAGCGAGCATTTCAATTGCCGGCTTTGCTACAGAGCGCGCCACCGGAGCCATAAAAAACGCTACATATATGGCTGCCAAAAGGGCAATGGGCACTGAAAACAGCATGGCGTAGAAAGCACCTTTGAGGGTGCCTATGAGCAACGTCAGCAAACTGAATTTGGGTTCAAAATCCAGAGTCGCAGCCGAGGATTGCCACAGGACTTCAGGCTGGCCGTAGCCTTCGTACCATGTGGGGAGCCAAAGCAGGCCGGCACCAGCTTCGGGGAACTCATTGTCGATACTCCATGAGGCCCAGCTTACCACCGGATCTTCAGAATCGGCTGCAGAGACCATTTGCACCAGCAAATGCCGATCCGTCTTATCCAGCCAAGCACCTTGGGGTGCATAGCCCTCAGGCAAGTGAAACTGCGTCTGGGCGCCTGAAGACCCTATATAGTAAATTTTTGCCTCACCACTGGCAGCAAGAGCAATGAATCCTTTGCGGCCTTGTTCTGGTACTATCAGAGTAATTGCTGAATTCAGGGGTTCGTAATCTCTGATCCGGTGTAGCTTCCAGCTCTTATCTTCCGAGCGCTCACGGCGCCATAAGGCAAGTTGGCCTAGGCTGTCTCCAACCACCAGAGACGACTCCCCCAGAATAAATGCCGCATCGGTAAGTTGCGCCCCTGCTTCAAGCAATGGCACGGGCGGCCCTTCCAGAGGGGCTTCTGGCTTGGTAAGCGATCGAACCTCCAGCTCCCCTGAACGGCTCATCAGATATAACAGCCCCTGATGGTCAAATAAAACCTTGGCCAATTGGTGTTGATAGTCCAGCTGAAAATGCAGTTGCTGATGCAACTTAGGGCTGCCGCCAAACAAAGACTGTCTGAGCGACCAGACCTGCCCCCCTACTTCGGATTTAACAACTCCTTCAGCAGAATACGGTTCTAGCGGCTCCATACTGTAAGCGAGTAGCAACCGACGGTCTTGCAGCTGAAAATCCAGGTGCGAAACCGATCCCGAAAGCCCCGTATCTACCTGCAAGTCACCCAATGGGTATTGCAACTCGGGCTCAATTTGAGCCTGGTGGTAATTCGTCGTTCCTTCAGGCCAACTGAGTTTAAATACCGTATCAAATAGCCGAAGATGCCCTTGGTTATCCAAGATCCCCGAATAGCCATTGTCATGCGCAAAGACCTTGCGGGGGCTGGAACTGTTGTTCGGTATATCTGGGGTTGGAATATCGGGGTGCGATAGATCGCCTCCTCCTAGCAGACCAAATACTCGGCTCCCCGAATTCGAGATTTCAAAAGCCTTTTGGCCCCTGCCATTGAGCCATATATGTCTGGACTCAATTGCTGAGGTTGTAGATTCAGAAGTTTCAGTCCAGTGATCCGTTTGCTGTACCTGTGCAGGCCAAGCCAGTTGAGAGGCCTCCCAAGTGAGGTAAAGGCACATGAGCAACAGCGAACCTATGATGCCAATTCCACATATGGCGCAGACGATTGCTCCCAAACGTTCTTTAATTTGCCGAGACAAGCTCACGGGGGCCAACAAGTCCGAGTCACTAGCCGACACTCTCGCGCCAGCTTGCTGATACGAGAGCATGCGCCTGTAAAGCGCCTTACCCACTGACACAACCTCATGGAAGCTGGCTAGCAATTGCCTGCCAAAGCGGCTAGTCTGAAACTTTTCCATTTATCGTTCGCTACTGGCGATGCGCAACGCCTAACGCAGACAGCTCCAGTCTCTCATTAGTTCAGAATTGAATGTCGATGCCAGTCGCCAAAGCTGATTCATCAGCATCAGCGGCGGTTGCATCCACATCTCCATACCAGAAATACACTTTGGCATTTTTATGGAATCTAAGGGCATACCCGAATCCCCAAAAGTTGGCATCACCATTAGCATATGAGACATACTGGCCGTACACGCCCCGATATTTTGCACTCAAAACAACCACCGGATCCATATCTGTATCCGTATCCGTATCCGTGCTATCTGCTGGCACAGCCGAAGAATCGTTGATCAGCGCCCCCAGCTGTAAACCGCTTGCTGTTTTCCACTGTATGCTCGCTCTCACGTTATCAAAGCTATCCACATTATCATCCACAGCAAACGCCAATGACAGGCCATTGGTGTTGTATTCCACCGACACTGATGACGAATCCAGCAAATCTGCTTGTGGATCAGGATCTACAATGGCCGCAACCTTAAATTTAACGCCACTCAGCACAGGGCTTTCGTATTGAATAAATTCGCCGACTCGATTTTCGCCCTCTAGGAAATATTTAATATCGAAGCTGCTGTCATTAAACACATCCACCTTGAGTTGCGCTTTCTTGACTGGCGTGTCGTGATAACCAGCTATGACTTTCCCAAAGCTGCCGGCAATACCTGCATAGGAGTTCCGCTGCTTAGTGGTAGCATCGCCGGATCCCGCCTTACCGTCATCCGGGTACACCTGATATTCCAGCTGATAAATGAGATCAATTGAGGTGTCGTCCCCTGAGATCTTCCCTTTAATCCCCAATCTGGAAGCATTGGAATTCAGAACCCAGCTGTCTTCTGATCCAACACTCTGTCGTTCCAAGCTCAGATTGAGCTTGCCATACAACTTACTCTCATGCGTTTGGGCATAAGCCCAGCCGGCATGCAAGCCCGCCATGGCCATACATCCGACCAAAAAGCCTTTCCTAAACACACAAACCATAACATTGGTCCTGCTTTTTTTCATAAAACAGCCATTAAGAACATTAATGAGGAATATAGGATAGCCACTCTACCTACAGCAGGGCCATCATAGTATTTTAAACAGTGCATTCTGACCCCAAGAGCAAGCATTTTCAGTACATTCGGGCTATGAAGCTGGGGTAATTTTCTCAGTGCGTAGCCAGCGGCTACAACTGTGCAATCTGTGATTATACATTCTACAGTTGAGCTCTTAGAAGCCTTGTGAACCTCAGGCTCGGCACGCATTAAATGACCCGGCGGGCCCTGTGTAAATGTCTTATGTATGCAGCTTATACCCCTAGCCAAGCAAATAATGCTGTAAGGCCCATTAAATAAGCACCTGGCATTCTTAATAAAACCCCATGCCCCCCTATGCCTAACAAAATAAATAACAGCGACCCAAGAAAGTTGATACTAATAATTGGATACGCAGCTACAGCAAATTGGGGGTTATAAGCTATGTATGCCAATGTACAGGCGCTTATGAATAGGAAAATAGTAAATACGTGCCAAGAAACAAGACTTAAAGATTTTGCCAAAGGGGTCAAATCGGTCTGGTTTACAGCTCCTATATATACTTTATGCCCTGCCAAGCCATGAAACAGCATTCCGCCCAAAGAAATCACGGCAGCAACTATTAAAAACCAATAGTCCACGTCTTCACCTCATCATTTTTAAAGTGTGAATGTGTAATGCGCTGTATGCATTTGCGCTTGCAGATTCTACAGTTGAGCTCTTAGAAGCTTTGTGAGCTTCAAACTCGGCACGAGTTCAATTACTCGGCGGGCACTGCATCAATCAGGGCTTTCAATTCACCGGCATCAAACATCTCCTGAATGATGTCGCTGCCACCGATCAACTCACCTTGGATGAACAACTGAGGAAAAGTAGGCCACTCAGAGACCTGAGGCAAGTTGCGCCTAATCTGAGGCTCTGCCAAAATATCGACCCAAGCAAAGGGCTTTCCACATTGGCTGAGCAAAGAGACTGCCCGAGCCGAAAAACCACATTGTGGTTGTTCAGGCCTACCTTTCATGAACAATAGCAACGGATATTGATTGATCTGTTGTTTTAAAGCCTGCTGAACCTTCTCATCCTGCTCGTTACCGGTATTGCTAGTAGTTGTATCCATCGTTCGTTTATCCTGTTACTCTGGCTGCAGAACTGAGCTGGCACCCTAGTAGGCTGTAAGCCGTATAGATTGCACTCAGACTTTTATGTAGGTACTCAGTACCACACCCAGCTATCTTGCCTTAAATTATAGGGATGACTACAAGCCTCCATTCAACCGCACGCAATCGCGCACGATCTAAATACTAAGCATGTGCTGGATTCTTGATCATGCCACACAATCTTTCTTCAACAATCGGATAGCACTCCGTCAGAATCGCAGACCATCTTGTCTCATTTCCTACAATCTGAAGCCGATGTCTGGCTAGCATACGGGCAAACTGCATACCCTGAAGCCTACTGCCAACAGCTTCTAACGGCTTGCATCTTAGAGCAGACAAGCTCTGTAGACCAACAGCAAACCCTATCTGAGAATATACAAATCTCCTGCCACTGGCTGTACTTGCTGCGGGATCTAGAACCCCCTCATGGTTTGCCGGCCAATCAAGCACGCAAGCTGGAAGCGATACTCAAAACCCAACCGTTCAGAGTGCCAACTAGTGCCTCTGGTACCGGCGGCATAGACTCTTGGAGCCGTAGCCAACACCTGCAAGAATTGTGGGTGCTACCCAGAACAGGAACGATCACGCCTTGGAGTAGTAAAGCCAGCGATATCCTCCACCACTGCCATCTAGAAACCTATCAGCTCGAAGCATGGTTTGCTTGGAGGCTTCAGTTTACGCACTGGATCGATGACAAGACGCAAGCAAAGTTGACGCAAGCCATTACGGCCAGAATCCAAGACCCTATGCGCCAACAATGCCATCCTGCCGAACTAATCCTCGGGCAAATTGCTACATTCTGTATTGCAGAACAACCGCAATCCACTAGCAACGGCATTAGCCTGCAAGAACTGTTAGCTGATGGCAATACCTCAGCACCTGTATTAACTGCCGAAACACGCTCTTTGATCCAGAGTTTTGAGCCTCAGTATCTAGACTGGATCAGTCGCAACCTGCAACAGCAAGGGCGTCATGACATCACATGGGCTGAGTTGATGATGCTTCAGCAAATTAATTCTGAGCATTGCCGCCATTGGATTTTTAAATCCGACTGGACACCCACAGGTTCAGCAGGAGCAACAGTACCAGATAAGCCGGTAGCGCCTATTCCCAGCCTATTCGGTTTAATCAAACGCACTTCAAAAGCCCTCTCCGGCAGCAACCAGCAATGGAAAGAAGGGTTAATTTCCTGCTACCAAGATAATGCGGCTATCTTTCGAGGTTACGGAGAAAACATTTGGATGCCAGATACCTCTGGCCGCTGGGTTCAGGCCGATACCAAACTGCGTTTGATTGCCAAAGCTGAGACCCACAACCACCCGACCGGCATATCCCCTTGGCCAGGAGCTGCTACCGGCGCAGGTGGAGAAATTCGAGATGAGGCGGCGGCCGGAAGAGGTGGGGCGAGCAAGCTAGGGATCTGCGGCTACATGGTCTCTGAACCAGGGTGGCGCCAGAGCCCAGCAGTACGACCCCAACTATCACCTGCTAATGCGCCTTTTGCAGGGCCTCGCCAGATTCTGGTAGAAGCTCCTCTGGGAGCCGCTGCTTTTGCCAACGAATTTGGCCGCCCGACATTGGCCGGATTTCTACGCACCTTAGAGGTCGAAGACAGCGTCCTGCAAACGGCACACCGACAAGGTGTTGCACTCTGGGGTTACGATAAGCCGATCATGCTTGCTGGGGGGCTGGGCAACATGCCGAGCGGCATGGAACAAAAAGCAGAAGTGCCGTCAGGCTCTGCTCTTTTTGTCATTGGGGGGCCGGCCATGCGTATCGGCATGGGCGGCAGCTCGACGTCCTCAGCCCATGCCGGTCAGCAATCTGCCGCAATCGATTTTGCTTCGGTCCAGCGTGAGAATCCCGAGATGCAACGCAGATGCCAAGAAGTGCTCAACACCTGCTGGCGGCTGGGGGTTAAAAACCCCATGAACAACCCAGTGCGTTTTATCCACGATCTAGGAGCGGGCGGTCTTTCCAACGCCGTGCCCGAACTACTGCATGACAGCGGTTCCAGTGCAGATATCCTGCTGTTCAAAGGCCAAATACCGAGCAAAGGCCAACTCATTGCCCAGCAAGACATGACCGATGCAGAAATCTGGTGCAACGAATCACAAGAAAGATTCCTTGTAGCTATAGCCCCCGATCAACGGGATCTGTTTCTATCTATCTGCCAACGGGAAAATTGCCCGTGGGCGCTGTTAGGCACAACCCGCAAAGAAGCGCATGGACAGGCTCACTTGCATGTGACCATACAAGACCTAGAGCAGGAAACCACACGCTCGGTCATCGATCTGCCCTTAAAAACCCTATTTGAGTACCCGTTTTCTCCCACCCGGCAATTGGCTCCACCTGCGCCCCATGCGGCACAGACCGATCCGCAAGCCGAGCTGCAACAGCAATACCAAATGCGCCGGAGCTGGCAGCCCGACGCCTCGGATCTATCCTCGCACCTAGTGCGCAGATTGGCGGGTGAAATACTCGCATGGCCATCCGTTGCCAGCAAATCTTTCTTGATTCATATAGGCGATCGCACCGTCGGTGGTTTGACGGTGCGCGACCAAATGGTAGGCCCCTGCCAAATTCCAGTAGCTGACTGTGCTGTAACCGCATCGAGCTATAGCGGCTATACGGGCGAAGCAGTCAGCCTAGGCGAAAAAGCCCCTCTAGCTATCCTATACCCGCAAGCCTCTGTGCGCATGGCCACCTGCGAAGCGCTTCTGAATTTGGCTGCTGCTGGGATCACAGACTGGTCTGAAGTCAGACTCTGTGCCAACTGGATGGCCGATACCGGGGATCTGCAAGCAGACAGTGCGCTTTACTACGCCGTTCAAGCGTTATCTGATTTTTGTACCGAACTAGGTCTTGCAATCCCAGTAGGTAAGGATTCTCTATTTATGCAGTCAGGCGCATGGAAAAAATTGGGGCACTGGATCCCTGAGCGCACCAGCAAGCCGTCCGCCGTCATTTCGCCCCCCACCCTGGCGCTGACCGCCTTTGCACCCATCCAAGATATCCGCAAGGGCCTCACTCCTGCACTCACCCAGCAACCCGACTCCAGACTGGTTTATCTCGATCTGGCAGAAGGTAAAAAGCGGCTCGGTGGCTCCGTTTGGCAGCAAGTCAGCGCGCATTATTTATTCCACAACACCAGCCCGGCGCTGCGCCAGACTAGACCCTGGCTCAGCCAACCGGTACCGGATATCAGCGCTGCCCACCTCAAAAAGGCACTCCAAGCAATTGCAGAACTGACGCAAACAGACAGCATCCTAGCCTATCACGATATTTCAGATGGCGGCCTGTTTGCTTGTGCCTTTGAAATGGCACTGGCCGGCTGTTGCGGCATCAGGCTCTACAGCAATAAAACAGGCTGGGCTGAAGGCCTGTTTGCTGAAGAAGCTGGAGTATTGATGCAGGTTGCCTCTCAGAATCTACAAACCGTCTTGTCTGTGTGTGAGCGTCATGGGTTATGTGCAGAAGTAATAGGAGAGCCTATCCCCGAGCGTAGATTCGAGATTGCCCCTAAAACGACAAAACATACCGTACATACAAGCAACTCTAACGATCACAACGCTGAGGTCATCAGCCTGGTTATGGGCACGGGCGAAGACAGCTTGGACTATCCATGGCCCGCCAGTACCAGCAATAATCTAGCTACCGGGCACGAGTTCACAGATTTAGTGCAAGCTTGGACACTGCACAGCAACCAAGTCCGGCAAGCTCGGGGCGACCAGCAGGTCGATGAGGAAGCTCAAGATTACGGCGCAAACCCACAACAACTATCCCCTTCTCTTGCTCCCACGCTTGATCCCACTCTTTCTGTTTCTGGGCCAGCAACACTTTGGAGCAACCCCAGTACCCAAACAACCGAAGCACCCGAAATTGTCACCAGAAACCGGCCCGAAGTTGCCATTCTCCGCGAACAGGGCATCAACGGCCAAGCGGAAATGGCTGCGGCTTTTGACCGAGCTGGTTTTACCGCCCGCGACGTCTGCATGGCTGATCTTGTCTCAGGGCAGTATCAATTAGAGCAATTTGCGGGCCTCGCCTTTTGCGGGGGCTTCTCTTATGGCGACACACTCGGCGCCGGAAACGGATGGGCCCAGAAAATTCTGCATCTGGCTCCTCTCAAACTGCAATTTCAACAATTTTTTGCGGACAGCAGCCGCTTTACTCTAGGCGTATGCAATGGCTGCCAAACGCTCAACAAATTGCGCTCTATCATAGAAGGCTCAGAACACTGGCCAGAATTGCACGACAACTTTTCCGGACGCTATGAAGCCAGGCTGGTACAGGTGCGCATTGACCCTATCAGTGCTCAAGCATCACCTCTTCTGAGCGGTATGGGCGACCAAATCTTGCTCGTTCCTGTATCTCATGCCCAGGGCCGCTTCAACTTTGCAGCAAACCAGAGCTTGAACGAGCTCAAGCGCGCAGACACCAGTGGCGTTGCCTGCTACTACGCAGCAGCTGAGACCCGATCTACCCTCATGCACCTGAATAGAACCCGCACTGCAGACGCGCTGGCATCACCCAGAGATCATGAATGCATCGACCAGCTGGAATTGCCTCAAGCACCATACCCACTCAACCCCAACGGCTCTGCAGACGGCATTGCAGGGCTCTATGCTGTCAAAGGCAATATACTGGCCATGATGCCACACCCCGAGCGTGTTTTCAGAACCTGCCAGCTCTCTTGGTGCCCACCAGAATGGCGCTATGACCCTGAAGGCAACTGGCGTGAAGATTCCCCATGGATGCAACTGTTTCGCAATGCTGCTACCATAACGCGCAGCTAAATAGCAGACAGCTTAGTGCCACCTGCCCAATTCAAACAGTAGAATATAGCCAGCCACTGAAACACACAACCTGTTGCTCTCTAGCTGCCTAGGCATTCGTTGCGAATACAGCCTCTGGCGCTACAAAAAAACTCCCAACACCTAGGAGGTGCTAATCCTATGAAAACACGTATTACTGAACTGTTCAATATTCAACACCCTGTTATTCAAGGCGGCATGCATTATGTTGGCTTTGCAGAGATGGCATCCGCTGTGTCAAATGCAGGCGGTCTAGGCATTATCACAGGTTTGACCCAGAAAACACCTGAGGACCTGGCCAAAGAAATTGCACGTTGCCATGAAATGACCGATAAACCTTTCGGGGTCAACCTGACCTTTTTACCTGGATTCGCCAATCCGCCTTACCCAGAATACATACAGGCCATAGTCGAAGGCAACGTCCGCATCGTAGAAACCGCCGGTAGAAGCCCAGAAGCCTATATGCCCGACCTGAAACTGGCAGAATGCAAAGTCATCCACAAATGCACTTCCGTGCGCCACTCGCTCAAAGCCGAGCGTATCGGTTGCGATGCTGTCAGTGTAGACGGTTTTGAATGTGGCGGCCATCCGGGCGAAGATGATATTCCGAACATGATCTTATTGCCGCGAGCATCCGAAGAGCTCAACATTCCATTTGTCGCTTCTGGAGGCATGGGAAACGCGCAACAACTGGTTGCAGCGCTAGCGTTAGGTGCAGACGGCATCAACATGGGAACCCGCTTTATAGCCACTCAAGAAGCGCCTGTACATGCAAATGTCAAACAAGCTCTGCTGGATGCTTCTGAGCTGGACACACGCCTCATTATGCGCTCATTGCGCAATACCGAGCGCGTTCTGAAAAACTCCAGCGTCGATCGGATCATGGCTATCGAACAAGAAAAAGGAGCTGACCTGAATATCATGGACATCCATAAAGA